>NZ_VMMY01000002.1:0-324724 GCF_013277455.1 Streptococcus sp. 5346 | reverse complement strand
TATGCCTCTTGGGAAAGGGAAACTAATGAGAATCACAACAGGCTCATTCGTAGATGGTTACCTAAGAGAACTAAGAAAACGACTCCCAAAGAAGTCGCATTCATCGAAAATTGGATTAATAACTATCCTAAAAAATGCTTGAACTACAAGTCACCTAGAGAATTTATTCTTCATGGCTAACTTGAACTTGAAATTTGGCATCTTACTTTTAATAAAATGAAAACCGCGGGATCTCTCATCAATTCTAGGAAAAACTAGAAGTTTAGAGGATTTTATCAGCTCTGTCCACTGTAAAGAGAGCCACAGTCATCAGAATATCGACGAGCAAGAGGGCAGCTACAGCTGGCACCCAAGAGTGGAAGAGGTCAAAACTGTAACCAAAGAGAGTCGGCCCAAAGGCTGCTAGGATATAGCCTCCTGTTTGAGATAAACCAGACAATTGGGCAGTCTTTTCAGGGGCGCTTGTCTTGAGTGAAAAGTTGACCATGAGATAAGGGAAGAGGGCGCTTGTTGCGGTTCCGATGAGGAGATGGATGGCAAGCCAGTAAAAGAAATTACCGACTGGGAAAAAGAGCATGGAAATGCCGACCACACCAGCTAGTGAGACCAGAGTGAGCATGAGCTGACGGTTACGAGTTGACAAGCTGGTTGTCAGGCTTGGGATGGTCATTGAAAAAGGAATGCTAATCAGAGAGAAGATAGAAGTCAGCAAGCCAGCTTCGTGACTGGATAGGCCTGCGTGGATAGCCATGGTAGGTAGCCAGGTCATAGCGGTGTAAAAGAGCAAGGATTGAAAACCTGCAAAGATAATAACTGCCCAGACCTGTTTATTATGCATGACCTTTGTCTGGCTTTTTTGTTTGGTTTGTGGAGCCAGTCTGTGATTATAGCGGTGATTAGGCAGCCAGACCAAAAAAGTTGCTAGGCAGAGCAGGGTGAGGAGGATGATAAGCCCTTTCCAAGAACTGGCTTGTGTAATGGGCACAGCTAGATAGGAAGCCAGAGCCGTCGCAACCCCCATAGACGTTACATATAAGGTGGTCAGAAAACCAATCTTCTTTGGTTGATTGGCTTGGATAAGACTAGGAAGCAGCACATTGATGACTGCGATGCTTGCCCCAACCATCAAGGTTCCTAGATAGAGCAGGGGCAGATTGATTAGTCGAATAAGTGAGCCAATGGTCAAGAAGAAGAGGCTGTAGGTAAAGAGATGCTCCAAGCCAATTTTCTGAGCTAGTCGGGTAGAAAATAGCGAGAAGAGGGTGAACATGAGGAGAGGCAGGCTGGTCAAGACACCAAGTGAACTAACTTCTACCCCCAGACCTTGCGAAATATCTCCCAAAATAATGGGTAAAACAGTAAAAGGAGTCCGCAAGGAAACACCAATCAGGATAATACCTGGAACAAAAAAAAGTGATTGCTTTTTCATATAATACCTCTTCTAGCTGATTTTAATAACAGCTTATTTTAAGGCTTTTTCACTATAATGTCAAGTAAGGTTTCTGGCTTTCAAGATAAAAATGGGAAAGTCTTGAAAATTATGATAAAATAGTGGAAGGAAATCTATACATTGGAGAAAAACTGTGTCTGAAAAGCAAAAAATCAGCGTATTGATGTCGGTCTATATCAAGGAAAATCCGACATTTTTAAAGGATGCTATTGAGAGTGTTCAAAATCAGACCCTGAAACCGAGCGAGTTGGTTCTGGTTGAGGATGGGCCTTTGACACCTGAGCTCTATCAGGTATTAGACCAGGTGGAAGCTGAATCTGATATTCCAGTGAAACGCTATCCTCTTGAGCAGAATCAAGGTTTGGGTCTGGCTCTTCGACAGGGTGTTTTACAGTGTCAGTATGATATTATTGCCCGTATGGATACGGATGATATAGCTGTTCCAGACCGTTTTGAGAAACAGGTTCAGCTAATGGAGAAGGACAACCTCGACCTATTAGGTGGCCATATTGCAGAGTTTATTGACAATCCTGATGAGATTGTTTCTTACCGTCGTGTTCCGACTCAACATACAGATATTGTGGTTTATCAAAGGATGAGAAGTGCCTTTAACCACATGACTGTCATGTTCAAGAAGGACATGGTTCTCAAGGCAGGCAACTATGAGGATGGCCTTTATATGGAGGATGACCTCCTCTGGCTCAATATGATTGCTGCAGGAGCTAAGACTGGAAATCTGGATCAAATCTTGTGTCAGGTTCGTGTCGGAGCAGGGATGTTTGAGCGTCGTGGGGGACTACGTTATCTCAAACTCTATCGTCAGGCTCGTCAGCGCATGCTGAAGAGAGGGCAAATTTCTTACCTGGAGTATGCCAAGAGTGTTGCCATTCAGATGGTTGTTGCCCTTTGTCCAGGATTTGTCAGACAGTTTATTTTTATGAAACTGTTACGAAAAAGCAAGTAAAAGATTGTAGCAAATCGTAAACTGGAGAAAAAGTGTTATAATAACAATGTAACTATTCGGCTCTTTTAAGGAGGAGTAAATTTCTATGAATAAAAAACTCACAGATTATGTGATTGATCTGGTGGAAATTTTAAATAAACAACAAAAGCAGGTTTTCTGGGGAATATTTGATATTTTGAGTATGGTGGTTTCCATCATTGTATCTTATATTTTATTTTATGGGCTGATTAATCCAGCACCTGTTGACTACATTATCTATACGAGTTTGGCCTTCCTGTTCTATCAATTGATGATTGGATTTTGGGGGTTGAACGCTAGTATTAGTCGTTACAGCAAGATTACGGACTTTATGAAAATCTTTTTTGGTGTGACTGCCAGCAGCGTCTTGTCATATAGTATCTGCTATGCCTTCTTGCCACTCTTCTCCATCCGTTTCATCATTCTCTTTATCTTGTTGAGTACCTTCTTGATTTTATTGCCACGGATTACTTGGCAGTTAATCTACTCCAGACGCAAAAAAGGCAGTGGTGATGGGGAACACCGTCGGACCTTCTTGATTGGTGCCGGTGATGGTGGGGCTCTCTTTATGGATAGTTACCAACATCCAACTAGTGAATTAGAACTGGTCGGTATCTTGGATAAGGATTCTAAGAAAAAGGGTCAAAAACTTGGTGGTATTCCTGTTTTGGGCTCTTATGAAAATCTGCCTGAATTAGCTAAACGCCATCAAATCGAGCGTGTTATCGTTGCGATTCCGTCGCTGGATCCGTCAGAATATGAACGTATCTTGCAGATGTGTAATAAGCTGGGTGTCAAATGTTACAAGATGCCTAAGGTTGAAACTGTTGTTCAAGGTCTTCACCAAGCAGCTACTGGCTTCCAAAAAATTGATATTACGGACCTTTTAGGCCGTCAGGAAATTCGTCTTGACGAATCGCGTCTGGGCGCAGAACTGACAGGTAAGACCATCTTAGTCACAGGGGCTGGTGGTTCAATCGGTTCTGAGATCTGTCGCCAAGTTAGCCGTTTCAATCCTGAACGTATCGTCTTGCTCGGTCATGGGGAAAATTCCATCTACCTTGTTTATCATGAATTGATTCGCAAATTCCAAGGGATTGATTATGTACCAGTGATTGCCGATATTCAAGACTATGACCGTCTCTTGCAAGTCTTTGAGCAGTACAAGCCAGCTATTGTTTATCATGCGGCTGCCCACAAGCACGTTCCTATGATGGAGCGCAATCCAAAAGAAGCCTTCAAAAACAATATTCGTGGAACCTACAATGTTGCTAAGGCTGTTGATGAAGCCAAAGTACCTAAGATGGTTATGATTTCGACAGATAAGGCGGTTAATCCACCAAATGTTATGGGAGCAACTAAGCGCGTGGCTGAGTTGATTGTCACTGGCTTTAACCAACGTAGCCAATCAACCTACTGTGCGGTTCGTTTTGGAAATGTTCTTGGTAGCCGTGGTAGTGTCATTCCAGTCTTTGAACGTCAGATTGCTGAAGGTGGGCCTGTAACGGTGACAGACTTCCGCATGACCCGTTACTTTATGACCATTCCAGAAGCTAGCCGTCTGGTTATCCATGCTGGTGCTTATGCCAAGGATGGAGAAGTCTTTATCCTTGATATGGGCAAACCAGTCAAAATCTATGACTTGGCCAAGAAAATGGTCCTTCTAAGTGGACACACCGAAAGCGAAATTCCAATTGTTGAAGTTGGAATCCGCCCAGGCGAAAAACTTTACGAAGAACTCTTGGTGTCAACTGAACTGGTTGATAACCAGGTTATGGATAAGATTTTCGTTGGTAAGGTTAATGTCATGCCTTTAGAATCCATCAATCAAAAAATTGAAGAATTCCGAACTCTCAGTGGAGATGAATTGAAGCAAGCTATTATCGCTTTTGCTAATCAAACAACCCACGTTGAATAAAAAAGAAAAACGCATATTATCAGGTCAGTACAGAAGAACCTTGGTAATATGCGTTTTGTTATGTAGAAACTTATACTCTTCGAAAATCTCTTCAAACCACGTTAACGTCGCCTTGCCGTAGATATGGTTACTGACTTCGTCAGTTCTATCCACAACCTCAAAACAGTGTTTTGAGCTGACTTCGTCAGTTCCATCTACAACCTCAAAACAGTGTTTTGAGCTGACTTCGTCAGTTCCATCTACAACCTTAAAACAGTGTTTTGAGCAGCCTGCGGCTAGTCTCCTAGTTTGCTCTTTGATTTTCATTGAGTATTACTTCATTTTCTTCTGAAATAGAGTTGTCGCCCAGTCTATGTTATTGAAAATATTCCAAAACTTCTAAGGGTTTGTGAGCGATAAAATCAGGCTGATAGTTTAGTAGGTCTGCTTGTTCTCCAAATCCCCAAGTGACGGCCAATTTCTGAACGCCTGTTTCTTGAGCTCCAAGCATATCAAACTTGGTATCTCCGATGATGATGGCTTGTTCCGGTGCTAGTTGATGTGTCTGCAAGGCTTGGCGAATGACATCTGCCTTATGGGGTGCTTCAGGGCTGGAACCATAAATGCCATCAAAGAAATGATAGATTCCCAAGTTTTTAGTCATGTCTTGAGCGGTTGGAGTATGTATTCTTTGTAGTGGTGATATAAAGAGGGTAATTGCTCGATAACTTCTCAAGCAAGTCTACAATCTGAGGAAAGAGTTGAGCTTCATGGATGCCTTTTGCTTTGTAGTAAGAACGGTATATCTGCACAGCCTCAGAAATTTGGTCTTTGGGAAGGCAGGTCGCAAAACTATTTTCGAGAGGTGGTCCCATAAAACCACGAATCGTTTTGGCATCAGGGCTAGGCACGCCTAGCTCCTTAAAGGTATGGGTAAAGGCATTGTGAATCCCGATAGAACTGTCAACGAGGGTTCCATCCAGATCAAAAAAAATCGCTGTGATAGAGGTCATAGTTTCTCCTATTTGATAAGCTTATTCTCCGAAAATTTCTTTTTGGAGGCGACGACCAGTAGGGGTGGCAGCGAGACCACCTTCAGCTGTTTCACGAAAGGCAGTTGGCATGCTTGCTCCAACTTGGTACATGGCATCGATAACTTCATCCACAGGAATTTTAGATTCGATACCTGCCAGGGCCATGTCTGCTGCGATGAAGGCAAAGCTGGCTCCCATGGCATTGCGCTTGACGCAGGGAACTTCGACCAAGCCGGCAACAGGGTCACAGATAAGGCCCAGCATATTTTTAATGACAAAGGCAATGGCCTGACTGGCCTGATAAGGTGTTCCACCGGCAGCTAGAGTTAAGGCTGCAGCACTCATAGCAGAGGCCGAACCAACCTCGGCCTGACAACCACCTTCAGCACCTGAGATAGAGGCATTATTTGCGATGACTAGTCCAAAGGCGCCGGCAGCAAAGAGGAAATCCAATTGTTGCTCGTGGCTGAGGTCTAATTTTTCAATAGCAGCTGTTAGAACTGAGGGCAGACAGCCAGCACTTCCTGCGGTCGGAGTAGCGCAGACCAAGCCCATTTTAGCATTGTGTTCATTGACTGCGATGGCATTTCTGACAGCAGAGAGAATCGTGTAATCTGATAGAGTTTTTCCGTTTTTGATGTAGTGATCCAATTTGGCAGCATCTCCACCTGTCAGGCCACTACGAGATTTATTTTCATTGAGGCCAAGTTGGACAGAGGCTTTCATGACTTCCAGATTGCGTTCCATGAGAAGGAAGACTTCTTCACGTTCGCGACCGGTCAATTCAAACTCTGTTGTAATCATGAGTTCTGCGACATTTCCTTGAAAGTCCAGTTCTGCTTGCTCGACCAATTCTTTGATAGAATAAAACATGCTTCCTCCTATTTAAAGAAATTGACATTGTGGAGATGAGGGATTTTTCGAATTTCTTCGATAGCCTCATCGCAGTTGCGACTGTCGACTTCGATAATCATAATGGCTTTTTCACCAGCTTTTTCACGAGTAACATTCATCTGGGCGATATTGATACCATAGCGTGAAAGGGCCTCTGTTACGAGGGCAATCATGCCTGGAATATCTTGATGAACAATGATGATAGTCGGTGTATTCATATTGAGAGAGACGGCAAAGCCATTGAGTTCGGTTACCTGAATATTCCCGCCACCGATAGAAATACCAGTCACGCTGATGGTTTTGTGAGTATTTTTGACGGTAATTTTAGTGGTGTTTGGGTGAGGGGCATTGCTGTCTTTCTGAATGGTCCAGACAATCTTGATGCCGCGCTTGTGGGCAATTTCCAGGCTGTTTGGGATTTCAGGATCATCTGTATCCATGCCTAAAATACCTGCAACAAGGGCTAGGTCTGTCCCGTGACCACGATAGGTCTTGGCAAATGAGTTAAATAGTTGGAATTCGACTTCTGTCGGAGTATCATCAAAAATGGAAGAGACAATCTTCCCAATACGAACAGCTCCAGCGGTATGGCTACTAGATGGGCCAATCATAACTGGTCCGATGATATCAAAGACAGATTGAAAACGAAGTGATTTCATCAGTTTCCCCTTATAAAAATTCTTATCTCTATTATATCAAAGAATGAGGGGCTTGGCTTTAATTGTGGATGAAAACCTTTTTACACTACAAATAGCATAAAAATAGTATCTTTTATGACAAAAAACACCTTATTTAGGGAAATAAAAAATAATTTTGTAATATTTCTACATAAAAGTGTCAAGAAACGGTAATATTTAAAGGGTATGATAGAACTATAGAAAGAAGGAGAATTTTCAAATATGAAATCAACAACTAAAAAGATTAAAACAACTCTTGCAGGAGTAGCTGCCTTGTTTGCAGTATTTGCTCCATCATTTGTATCTGCTCAAGAATCATCAACTTACACTGTTAAAGAAGGGGATACACTTTCAGAAATCGCTGAAACTCACAACACAACAGTTGAGAAATTGGCAGAAAACAACCACATCGACAACGTTCATTTGATTTATGTTGGTCAAGAGTTGGTTATCGACGGTCCAGCAGCGCCAGTAGCCCCAGCTTCAACGACTTATGAAGCTCCAGCAGCCCAAGATGAAGCTGTTTCAGCTACAGTGGCAGAAACTACAGAGGTAGAGGAAGAAACTCCAGCAGTAAGCGAAACAGTAGCAGAAGAAACTGTTGCTTCAACTGTCAGCGGATCTGAAGCAGAAGCTAAAGAATGGATTGCACAAAAAGAATCAGGCGGTAGCTACACAGCTACAAACGGACGTTATATCGGACGTTACCAATTGACAGATTCATACTTGAACGGTGACTACTCAGCTGAAAACCAAGAACGTGTAGC
Organism: Streptococcus sp. 5346; assembly: GCF_013277455.1. GTDB lineage: Bacteria > Bacillota > Bacilli > Lactobacillales > Streptococcaceae > Streptococcus. Next base: position 317,023 of record NZ_VMMY01000002.1, on the reverse strand, counting down.
AGATGCCTATGTTGCAGGACGTTACGGTTCATGGACAGCCGCTAAAAACTTCTGGCTTAATAACGGCTGGTATTAAGAACTAACGAACAGAATAATATGAAAAGGTCGAGGAAATCCCTCGACTTTTTATATGTCCTTCGCTTGATAATAGTTCTCCACTTCTTTTTTGAGATGAGACAGCATAGAAGTTTCCTCGGTCAGCTCTAGAAGTGAGAAACCTTTTTGGATAGATTTAGCATCATCCCTACAAATTCCGATACGGACATAGCAGATAGCAAGCCTATCGTAGTGCTTCTTTTTCTTGGCATCCTCTAGTAAAGTATAGCAGATTTGTTGGCACATGTTTTTGTCTTGATGGTATAAGTAAATGGTGGACAGATTGAGTAGGATTGCCATTCGTAAGTCATATAAATGTTGATAGTTTTTATAGACTTCCAAGCGTTGCAAGATTTTTCCAGTAATGAGATGGAGGTGTTCAATAGGAAAGCTGAAAAGGATGGTATTGAGGATTTTTAGATCATTTTCATACCATGTACCTTGTTTTTCAATTTTTTCCCAAAGTTTTTTGACAGTCTGTTTCACTTGGTCTGACAGTTGCTCTGTACCATGTTGACGGATATGAATGACAATTTCCAGCATATCCCTTATTTCTTCTATAGGCAGGTCGTGGCGGGTATTGAGATAGTTTTGGCATTTTTGAAATAGTTTTTCGAGTTCACTAGTTCCTAGGATTGAGCTCATATTGAGATAAGTTTGCATGATTTCTGTTCGTTGGCTTGGTTGATAGAGGTGGCAGATATAGTCAAACTCTTCAAAACTCATATTGATTTGCCGGAGAAGAAACTCCATATTTTCATATTTGGGAGTTACCTTGCCGCTTTCAATCTTTGATAGGCTGGTTCTTGAGAGGATATTCCCACAGACCTCTTCTTGGGTTAAGCCTTTTGACTCACGTATTTCTTTATAGACCTTTCCGAAATCATAACGCATGATTTTCTCCTTTTCGTGAAAAAAGTTAACAAATAATAAAATCCAATTAAAAATATTGTATCATAGTAACAGGAATAGTAAAAAAGAAAACTAAAATAATGTGTGAAAAAAGTTAACTAATTTTAAAACAGAGTAAAGAAGAGGTATACTGTAGATACAAAATACAGGGAGGAATAAAAAATGGAAGTTATAAATGTAAGTAAGCATTATGGTCATTCAATCATTCTCAAAGATATAAATTTTGCACTTAACAAGGGTGAAATTGTTGGTCTAGTAGGGAGAAATGGAGTTGGTAAGAGTACGTTGATGAAAATTCTTGTTCAGAATAATCAACCGACTTCAGGGAATATTATAAGTAGTGATAATGTTGGGTATTTAATCGAAGAACCAAAATTATTTTTATCTAAAACAGGTTTAGAGAATTTAAAATATTTGTCAAATTTATATGGTGTTGACTACAATCAAGAAAGATTTGGAAGTTTGATCCAAGAGTTAGATTTGACTCAGTCTATTAATAAAAAAGTAAAGACCTATTCTTTGGGTACAAAACAAAAATTAGCCTTGCTTCTAACTCTCGTTACGGAACCTGATATATTGATTTTAGATGAACCGACTAATGGTTTAGATATTGAATCGTCACAAATAGTTTTAGCGGTTCTAAAAAATTTAGCTTTACATGAAAATGTGGGAATTTTAATATCGAGTCATAAATTAGAAGATATTGAAGAAATTTGTGAGAGAGTTCTTTTATTGGAGAACGGGCTTTTGACATTCCAAAAAGTAGGAAAAGATAGTCATAATTGCTTGTTTGAGATAGCTTTTTCATCAGCTATAGATAGAGACATTTTCATTACCAAACAAGAATTTGGGGATATTGTTCAGGAAGAGGGACTGAGAATTACTATGTCTGGAAATATTCAAAGTAGTGAGCTTTTTAAATTTTTTAACGAAAACTCTATTAAAGTAGTTGATTTTGAAACTAAAAAAGAGACGCTTAAAGATATTTATCTAAATCGTTCAAAATAAAGGAAGGTTATAATCATGAAATTAAATAAATTGAATTTTCTTAAAGAAAATATAAGGGATTTATATTCATCAGGCGTAATATATCTCGGTTTGATTATCTCGTTTATACCGCCGATATTGGTTACATTCTTTATTCTAAATACTCAAGGGACATCGCTTGGTATTAAGCATATTTCAAACTTTTATGCTATGCTCGGTATGTTAATGGCTGTTATACATGCTAACCGAATTATTAGCAGGGATTTTTCCCACAATACGATAAGTTTATTTTATAATCAACAGAAAAATCGGATGATTTACGTCTTGTCTAATTTTCTATATGCCATCTCAGTTTCCATTATTTATGCTTTGAATGGTATTGTGTTACTAGTCATCGTAAGTAAATTGGGTGTTCCAGGTGCTTTAGGATTAGATTTTATAGTAGCCATTGTAGTCAATACAATTTTGTTAGTCCTATTTTATTTTCTATTATCTTACATTTTCTATTTATACAAATTGAAAAGTGGCTTGGTATTTGGTATTTTAGTAGCTTTACTACTCTTTATCCCTAATATATTAAATACAATTATGATGAATACTAGTAATGATTTGTTTATCAAAGTAATTGAACTTCTTCCTTTTTATTCTTTACCTGTATTTGTGGCTTCAAATACGATGTCTATTAGTCAGTATCTTGTGGCAACCGCTACAATCATTTTATTGTACTTGTTCACTCTCAAGAAAAGCAAGGAGTATTCATTTTAGTTTCATTTAGTATTATTTACCGTCTCAAAATCTAGCAAAAAATAAAAAGATGTTGCGCTGACTAAAGAAAATTAGAATGTATAACAGAGGTAAACAGATAATTGTAGGGGAATTAAGCCTTCTATTGATGAGCATGAATTTTCTTATAACATTATCCAACAAACTGACCTATGAAACTTCAAAAATTCAAAAACCACACGGTATTCCTTTCAACTTGATTGTATTCAAGACTGAAACTACTTGAAAATATTTAATATTTTTCTTTAATTACTTGACAGGTTATATATGTTGATTTATAATATAGGTAAAATAGGGATTGTGTAAGCGTTAACAAATACAGTACCCTTAACCTTGTATTCAGCAAAGAATTATGATGCAGCTAGAAAAGAAAGAATTCTAGCTTGATACAATGTCACCAGTTTTATTTAAAGTTGTTATGGAACTATTTTCAAAATAGATAGGCCTCTGTTTTAGGCGGAAAAGTTAATCAGGAGGTTAAGTGATGAACTACAATGTAAAATATCTCTTATCAGGAATATTTATTATAGTCTTTATATATTTTCTAGTCTGGATGCGTTATTTTAATCAGAAGAAGGAAGAAGCGCATTCGGATGTGTCTTTTGAAGCGAGGTTAGATAGTGAGGTCAAGGCCTTATATAAACAACTAGGATTGGGTGAGGAGCCTCATTATTTCTTAGCCTATCGCTACCTGCATCCCTGGTTTGATTTGGCGATTTTACCACCAACAGTTGAAATTTTCTTAACTAAAATAGCGCTGGTGATGGTAACTCCAGATGAACTACTGATAAGAAATATTGGGAATGGGATGACTTTCACAAGTGAGCATCATCGTGATTTGCGACAAGGACTTATCCGCATTCCAAAATCAGAGATAAAAGAATTTGAGATTCGCAACTGGAAAAAAGTTTTTATATTGGGCGATTTTTTGACAATTAAAACAAGCCAACATAGCTATTATTTACAGGTTAGAGATGATGGACTTCAAAGAGGAAGTCTTTCTACCAAACACTTCTCCGACTTGAAACGACAAGATTTTCTCGGATTATTGACAGATAAAAGAACATTTTGATAGACAATTGCCCTAGTTGTTTATTGTAAACTTTACAAATGAGCTGTAAACACTAGAATCCATTCAGAAAGGCAATTTCTATGAAAAATAAAATTTTAATCATTGTCTATCTTTTAGCCTCGCTAATCATCAGTTTTACAATCTTTTCACTTTTGCATATTGATTTTAAATGGTGGACAACTCTGGCTATAAGTGCAGGATTTATTTACACCTATTTAAAATTTAGTAAAAAATAAAAAGTACCTGCACCTATCTCGCTTTCGTCTCTTCACGGGAGGTATCTCTATGAAAAAAATCAGTCATCTTTGTATGCTCCTGCTCTTGCTGTGTACTACGTTTTTTGTCCTGAATGTAAATGTTACACGTGAAATAGTGCGGATTCAGGAGATGGGCAAGACAACTTATTCATTTGACTTGTACTTGAAAGATGTCACTAAACCGACAGAAACGATTCTCCAATTTTTTGAAGAGGTTGCAAGCCAAGACAAGGTCTCTATTATCAAAGTAGATAATGGCGATGAGGTCGTCAAGGCTGGTGTTTTTGATAAGGAAACCTTCCCCTATCAGGAGTTCGGTCTGACTTCTCTTGATTTTTCAAAGAATGAGAAGGGGGTCTACAGCAACCAGGATCTTCCCAATAATCTAGGAACCATTCCCACCTTTTTAAAGGTGAAACTCATTCGACTCCAGACCTTCCAATCCTATATTGAGGATAAATCCCATACTGTAAATGGGCGCTACATGATTACCTCCAGCAAAGAGATAGATCGCGATACCATTCTACAAAAGTGGAGTGATTTTTTCCAGATAGATAAGACGATTTTATTAGAACCCACTTACCGAAGTCAGGTTGGAGTGCTAAATCAAGAGTTGTTACTATCTATCATTATCTTTATCTTGGCAATCTTGCTTGTGATTTTAATGACAGTTTATCAGCCGATGATGGAGATGAAACGAGTGGGGGTTCAAAAGTTACTTGGTTTCCAAAGCAGGGCGATTTTAGCTGGTTTTGTAAAGACTAATTTTTATCTTCTCTTGGGTGGAAGTCTTATCATTGACTTGGGACTATTTTTAGTGCTGGACTACAGACCAAAACTTCTGTTCCCAAGTTTACTCTTATCCCAATTTCTGCTTTTACAGTTGTATTTGTTCATCAGTTGGCTGACCTACCTGATGATTCAGAAAATGACAGTCAGCTCCATGTTGAAAGGTTTTTCATCTGTCAAACTTGGTCTCATCTTCAATTATGTGATGAAAATAGGGACAACTATTTTACTGACGGCCTTACTGATTGGGGTAGGTAGAAGTCTAGAACAAGAAAACAAAGAACTTGCTTATCAGCAACAGTGGGTAAGCCAAGGCAATTACCTGACCTTAGAAACCTTCAAACTCAATGATAATCTGTGGCAAGAAGAGCTAGCAGGGTCAGGGAAATCTACAGATTATTTCTATCGATTTTATCAGGATTTGGTAGAAAAAACGCAGGCGGGCTATGTGCAGAGTAGCAGTCTTCCTGTAAAAAATTTTGTCCAATCAGAACAGATTCAGCAATATCAGTTAACAGATACGGTGGATGTTTACTATGCCAATCGCAATTTTCTAAAGAGCAAGGGATTCAAGCTACCAGATACCGGCACTAAAAAGGTGATTTTGTTGCCAATCAGTGACAAAGGACAAGAAGATAAAAATCAGCTCTTGGGGAAGTTAATTGCCTTTCATTCGATGAAGTATGAAGAGCAGCAAAAACGAACGATAGAGGAGATGGATGTCGAGATTGCCTATTATGAAGGAGATTGGTCATTTTTCCCATATAGTGATAAGCGAAAGGAAAATCTCTCCAATCCAATTATTAGCTTGGTCAATGATTCTGATATGATGTGGGATGAGAAAGCCTCCCTGTCAACAACTGGCTTAAATAATCCGATTAAAATTGAAAATACGGTTCAACATCAAAAAGAGATTACAGAGTTAGTTGAGAAATTGTCAGATGGAAATTATTTAAAATTTTCATCTATTCAAGCCATTCAACAAGAGAAAGTGGATTCTTATAGAGATGCTGTTCGGAATTTTAACCTACTCTTTGCTTTGTTTGGTCTCCTTAGCATGATGATTTCCTACTTTTTACTCGTTACTACTTTCTTGTTGAAGCGCAGGGATATCATTACCAAGAAGTTTATGGGGTGGAAACTGGTCGATCGCTATCGTCCTCTCCTCGTTCTGCTCTTGCTGGGCTATAGTCTGCCTCTTCTAGTCTTGATTTTCTTTGCCCATGCGCTCTTGCCACTCCTGCTGTTTGCAGGCTTTACATGTTTGGATATACTATTTGTGCTAGGCTTGGCTTCTAGGATGGAGAAAAGAAGTCTAGTAGAGTTATTGAAAGGGGGCATCTTATGATTGAGTTGGAAAATATTACCAAAACCATTGGGGGAAAAGTGATTTTGGATAACTTATCTCTCAGGATTGATCAGGGGGATTTGGTAGCCATTGTTGGCAAGAGTGGCAGTGGTAAGTCGACCTTGTTAAATTTATTGGGTTTGATAGATGGTGATTACAGCGGACGGTATGAGATTTTTGGTCAGACAAATCTAGCGGTCAATTCTGCTAAGTCGCAAACAATAATCCGTGAACATATCTCTTATCTATTTCAAAATTTTGCCCTGATTGATGATGAAACGGTCGAGTACAATCTCATGCTGGCGCTGAAATATGTGAAATTGTCTAAGAAAGACAAGCTCAAAAAGGTGGAAGAGATTTTAGAGAGAGTAGGTTTGTCAGCTACTTTGCATCAAAAGGTCTCCGAGTTGTCTGGTGGCGAACAACAACGAATTGCAGTTGCTAGAGCCATCTTAAAACCCAGCCAGCTGATTTTAGCCGATGAACCTACAGGTTCGCTGGATCCTGAAAATAGAGATTTGGTCTTGAAGTTTCTCTTAGAGATGAATCGAGAGGGGAAAACAGTCATTATCGTGACCCACGATGCTTATGTAGCCCAACAATGTCATCGGATCATTGAATTGGGCGAGGGAAAATGAGTTCGTTCAGCTTCATTTGACTGGCTGAATACTCATATTTTCCAAAGAGAAATAGCATAAATACGCCTAGGAATGACATTTTTATGTAATTTTCCTAGGTTTTTTTTGTTTTGAATTGAAAAAAATTACAATTTGGGATTGACAAAGGATGAAGATAGGTGTATTATTTATACAAACAAAAGGAATAAACATAAAGGAGGCTTTGTTATGAATAAGATGAAGAAGGTGTTGATGACGATGTTTGGTTTAGTGATGCTCCCCCTACTATTTGCTTGTAGTAACAATCAATCGGCTGGAATTGAAGCTATCAAGTCCAAAGGAAAATTGGTTGTAGCTCTCAATCCAGATTTTGCTCCATTTGAATACCAAAAAGTGGTTGATGGGAAAAATCAGATTGTGGGTTCAGATATCGAATTAGCCAAGGCTATCGCAACAGAACTAGGTGTCGAACTGGAACTATCCCCCATGAGTTTTGACAATGTATTGGCTAGTGTTCAATCAGGAAAAGCTGACCTTGCCATATCTGGTGTTTCTAAGACAGATGAACGGAGCAAGGTGTTCGATTTTTCAACTCCCTACTATACTGCAAAAAATAAACTCATTGTCAAAAAATCTGACTTGGCCACTTATCAGTCTGTAAACGACTTGGAGCAGAAAAAGGTCGGAGCGCAGAAAGGTTCGATTCAAGAAACGATGGCGAAAGATTTGCTTCAAAATTCTTCCCTCGTATCTCTGCCTAAAAATGGGAATTTAATTACAGATTTAAAGTCAGGGCAAGTGGATGCCGTTATCTTTGAAGAACCTGTTGCCAAGGGATTTGTGGAAAATAATCCTGATTTAGCAATCGCAGACCTCAATTTTGAAAAAGAGCAAGATGATTCCTACGCGGTCGCCATGAAAAAAGATAGCAAGGAATTGAAAGAAGCAGTTGATAAAACTATTCAAAAGTTGAAGGAGTCTGGAGAATTAGACAAACTCATTGAGGATGCCTTTAAAGCGTCCATTGAAAAATAGAAAGAAGGAAAAGAACATGAGTAAAGAAAAAGTAATTTTGGCCTATTCTGGCGGTTTGGATACATCAGTTGCTATTACCTGGTTAAAGAAAGACTATGATGTTGTTGCAGTTTGTATGGATGTGGGTGAAGGGAAAGACTTAGATTTCATCCATGATAAGGCTCTCAAGGTTGGGGCAGTCGAATCTTATGTCATTGATGTTAAGGACGAATTTGCTACAGATTATGTGCTAGTGGCTCTCCAGTCACATGCCTACTATGAACAAAAGTACCCTTTGGTATCTGCCTTGAGCCGCCCTCTTATTTCTAAAAAATTGGTTGAAATAGCGCATCAGACAGGAGCGACTACAATTGCTCATGGTTGTACAGGTAAGGGGAATGACCAAGTGCGTTTTGAAGTATCCATTGCAGCCTTGGATCCCAATTTAAAAGTGATTGCGCCAGTTCGTGAATGGAAATGGTCTCGGGAGGAAGAAATTCATTATGCTAAGGAAAATGGGGTGCCTGTTCCTGCTGACCTTGACAATCCCTACTCTGTCGACCAAAATCTTTGGGGACGTGCCAATGAGTGTGGTATTTTGGAAAATCCATGGAATCAGGCTCCAGAAGAGGCCTTTGGCATCACAACTTCTCCAGAGCAAGCTCCAGATATGCCAGAATACATTGAGATTGAGTTTAGTGAAGGTGTTCCAGTTTCCCTCAATGGAGAAGTGTTAAAATTGGCAGATTTGATTCAAAAACTCAATGAAATAGCTGGAAAACATGGGGTCGGACGGATTGACCACGTGGAAAATCGTTTGGTTGGGATTAAATCAAGAGAAATCTATGAGTGTCCAGGTGCAGTGACCCTGCTGACAGCTCATAAGGAAATTGAGGACTTGACGCTTGTGAGAGAAGTGGCTCATTTTAAACCAATCATAGAAAATGAATTATCAAATCTCATTTATAATGCTTTGTGGTTTAGTCCGGCTACGCAAGCCTTGATTGCTTATATTAAAGAGACTCAAAAAGTTGTCAATGGGACTGCAAAAGTCAAACTCTATAAGGGAAGCGCTCAGGTCGTGGCTCGGAAATCACCAAATTCACTTTACGATGAAAATTTGGCGACGTATACCAGTGCAGATACCTTTGACCAAGATGCAGCTGTTGGCTTTATTAAGTTATGGGGACTTCCAACCAAGGTTCATTCTGAGGTTCAAAAAAGCGCCAAATAGGGCGATTGGATAGAGAGGTGGATGTGATATGGCTAAGAATACAAAATTATGGGGTGGTCGCTTTGAAGGTACTGTCGAAGATTGGGTAGAGCGCTTTGGAGCGAGTATATCTTTTGACCAGAAATTAGCTAAATTTGATGTGATTGGTTCTTTAGCCCACGTTCAGATGTTGGGTCAGACGGGCATTTTGAGTTTGAAGGAGTCAGAAAAGATTCAAGCAGGCTTGAAAGAGCTTTTAGAAGAGCTAGAGGCAGGCCAACTTGACTTTGATATTGCAAACGAAGATATTCATATGAATATGGAAGTGTTACTGACAGAAAAAATTGGTCCCCTTGCAGGGAAGTTACATACAGCTCGTTCTCGAAATGACCAAGTTGCGACAGATATGCACTTGTATCTCAAGGAGCAACTAGGTCATGTCCTAGATAAACTGACTCATCTCAAGGGTGTTTTATTAGACTTGGCGGAAAATCATGTAGAGACGATCATGCCGGGCTATACCCATCTGCAACATGCCCAGCCTATTAGTTTTGCCCACCACCTGATGGCTTACTACAATATGTTTCAAAGAGACAGTGAACGTTTTGAATTTAACCAGAAACATACAGACCTATGCCCTCTAGGTGCGGCAGCTTTGGCAGGAACGACTTTCCCCATTGATCGCCAATTGTCTAGCGATTTGTTAGAGTTTAAGCAACCTTATACAAATTCTTTGGATGCTGTTAGTGACCGCGATTTTATCTTAGAATTTCTATCCAATGCCAGCATACTAATGATGCATATGAGTCGTTTTTGCGAAGAAATGATCAATTGGTGTAGCTTTGAGTACCAATTCATTACCTTGTCAGATACGTTTACAACAGGTTCCTCTATTATGCCACAAAAGAAAAATCCAGATATGGCTGAGTTGATTCGAGGAAAGACTGGTAGAGTTTATGGGAATCTGTTTGGACTATTGACAGTCATGAAGTCCTTGCCCTTAGCTTATAATAAGGATTTGCAAGAGGATAAGGAAGGAATGTTTGATACGGTCGAAACGATTTTAAATTCCCTTGATGTGTTGGCAGGTATGCTATCTAGCTTGCAGGTAAACAAGGGAAAAATGCAAGAGTCGACAGAGAAGGACTTTTCAAATGCAACTGAGTTGGCAGATTATTTGGCAGGGAAAGGTTTGCCATTTAGAGAAGCTCATGAGGTTGTGGGAAGATTAGTGTTAGACTCTATCAAGTCTGCTAAAAATATTCAAGATTGGACTTTGGAGGAATTGCAAACCTATCATTCCCTCATTGCCGAGGATATTTATGTCTACTTGCAACCTAAAACTGCTGTTCAAAGACGAAATTCCTTGGGAGGTACAGGATTTGACCAAGTGAAATACCAAATTGCAGTTGCTAAGAAAGCGAATGAAGCTAAAAAGTGCTAGATTGATAGGTTCAGAATAAGAGGTTGGTCGATTGACAGCCTCTTTCTTGTCTTCTCCAACCAAGCATGTTATAATGAATACTGCTCAAGCGACCTTCAATCGTTAAAGCACACACGACCTTCAATCGTGAACTAGTCATTTCGTTTATCTTTTATTACGTCGTTAACTCAAGTTATGCTTGCGACTCGTTACCTATCATATTTTCATTTTAAGATGATAGGCTAAAATGGTCTCCCAGACCATTTTACTACTAAAAGCAAACGAAATGACTGTACTCAAATAAATTCTATTGAAAGTCATAGTAAATAGAATTTTGAGGGGTATAAATAAACGAATAGATGGGAGACTTACCATGAGTGATAACTCTAAAACACGTGTTGTTGTGGGGATGAGTGGTGGTGTTGATTCGTCGGTGACGGCTCTTCTTCTCAAGGAGCAGGGCTACGATGTGATTGGTATCTTCATGAAGAACTGGGATGACACAGATGAAAACGGCGTCTGTACGGCGACCGAAGATTATAAGGATGTGGCTGCGGTAGCAGACCAGATTGGCATTCCCTACTACTCTGTCAATTTTGAAAAAGAGTACTGGGACCGCGTTTTTGAGTATTTCCTAGCGGAATACCGTGCAGGACGCACGCCAAATCCAGATGTTATGTGCAACAAGGAAATCAAGTTTAAGGCCTTTTTGGACTATGCCATGACCTTGGGGGCAGACTATGTAGCGACTGGGCACTATGCCCGAGTGGCGCGTGATGAGGATGGCACTGTTCACATGCTTCGTGGTGTGGACAATGGCAAGGATCAGACCTATTTCCTCAGCCAGCTTTCGCAAGAACAACTTCAAAAAACCATGTTCCCACTGGGGCATTTGGAAAAGCCTGAAGTTCGCAGACTCGCAGAAGAAGCAGGACTTGCGACTGCTAAGAAGAAAGATTCGACAGGGATTTGCTTTATCGGAGAAAAGAACTTTAAAAATTTCCTCAGCAACTACTTGCCAGCTCAGCCTGGTCGCATGATGACTGTGGATGGACGCGACATGGGCGAGCATGCAGGCCTTATGTATTATACAATCGGTCAGCGTGGTGGCCTCGGTATCGGTGGGCAACACGGCGGTGACAATGCGCCTTGGTTCGTTGTCGGAAAAGACCTAAGCAAGAATATCCTCTATGTTGGCCAAGGTTTCTACCATGACTCGCTTATGTCAACCAGCTTAGAAGCCAGTCAGGTCCACTTTACTCGTGATATGCCAGAGGAGTTTACGCTCGAATGTACGGCTAAATTCCGCTACCGTCAGCCTGATTCTAAGGTGACAGTACATGTCAAAGGAGACAAGGCAGAGGTTATATTTGCAGAACCGCAACGCGCGATTACACCAGGACAGGCAGTTGTCTTTTACGATGGCGAAGAGTGTCTCGGTGGTGGTTTGATTGACAATGCTTACCGCGATGGACAAGTTTGTCAGTACATTTAGATTGACAAATTTTCTCAATTTGCTACAATAATAAAAGCAATAGAAATGATGGTCAAAGCTCATGGATGTTGCAGGCTTTTTGTCCTGCACTTCTTTGGAGTTTTGACTGTTTTTGTGTCGTTTAAGGGAAAGGATAGGAATGACTCAACAAGACTTTCGGACAAAAGTAGGAAATACAGTTTTTGGCGTTCGGGCGACAGCTTTGATTCTTCAAAATCGCAAACTCCTAGTTACCAAAGATAAGGGCAAGTATTACACAATTGGAGGTGCGATTCAAGTCAATGAAAGCACGGAAGACGCGGTAGTCCGTGAAGTGAGGGAAGAACTGGGTGTCAAAGCTCAAGCTGGGCAACTAGCTTTTGTAGTTGAAAATCGTTTTGAACAGGACGGTATTTACTATCACAATATCGAGTTTCATTATCTAGTGAATTTGCTTGAAGATGCCCCATTGACCATGCAGGAAGATGAAAAATCGCAGCCCTGTGAATGGATTGACATAGACAAGCTTGAGGGTATCAATCTAGTCCCAGCCTTTTTAAAAACAGCCTTACCAGATTGGGACGGCCAACTAAGACACATTCATCTTGAGGAATAGGAGAGAAATATGACTTATAATTTTACAGAAGAATACGATATTATTGTAATTGGTGCAGGACACGCTGGGGTCGAGGCTTCCTTGGCCGCTAGTCGTATGGGTTGCAAGGTCTTGCTTGCGACTATCAACATTGAAATGCTGGCTTTCATGCCTTGTAATCCTTCTATCGGTGGTTCTGCCAAGGGGATTGTCGTGCGTGAAGTCGATGCCCTAGGTGGCGAGATGGCCAAGACCATTGACAAGACTTACATCCAGATGAAGATGCTCAATACAGGGAAGGGTCCAGCCGTTCGTGCCCTTCGTGCGCAGGCTGACAAGGAGCTTTACTCTAAAGAGATGCGCAAAACGGTTGAAAATCAAAAAAATCTGATCCTTCGTCAGACCATGATTGATGAGATTTTGGTGGAAGATGGCAAGGTTGTCGGTGTGCGTACAGCGACCCATCAAGAATATGCTGCCAAGGCTGTTATCGTGACGACAGGAACAGCCCTCCGTGGGGAAATTATCATCGGAGACCTCAAGTACTCATCAGGTCCTAACCACAGCCTAGCTTCTATTAACCTTGCTGATAATCTCAAGGAACTGGGCCTCGAAATCGGTCGTTTCAAGACAGGAACCCCTCCACGTGTCAAGGCTTCTTCAATCAACTACGATGTGACAGAGATTCAGCCAGGGGACGAAGCGCCTAATCACTTCTCATACACTTCACGTGATGAGGATTATGTCAAAGATCAAGTGCCATGCTGGTTGACCTATACCAATGGTACCAGTCATGAAATTATCCAAAATAACCTCCACCGTGCGCCTATGTTTACAGGTGTGGTCAAGGGAGTGGGACCTCGTTATTGTCCGTCTATTGAGGACAAGATTGTGCGCTTTGCGGACAAGGAACGCCACCAACTCTTCCTTGAGCCAGAAGGGCGCAATACTGAGGAAGTCTATGTTCAAGGACTTTCAACTAGTCTGCCTGAGGATGTCCAGCGTGACTTGGTTCATTCCATCAAAGGTTTGGAAAATGCAGAGATGATGCGGACAGGTTATGCCATTGAGTACGACATGGTCTTGCCTCACCAGTTGCGTGCGACTCTGGAAACCAAGAAAATCTCAGGACTTTTCACTGCTGGTCAGACAAATGGAACGTCAGGTTACGAAGAGGCAGCAGGTCAAGGGATTATCGCTGGCATCAATGCGGCTCTGAAAATCCAAGGCAAGCCTGAGTTGATTTTGAAGCGTAGTGACGGTTACATCGGGGTGATGATTGATGACTTGGTGACCAAGGGAACCATTGAACCCTACCGTCTCTTGACCAGTCGTGCTGAATACCGTCTCATTCTCCGCCATGACAATGCTGATATGCGTTTGACTGAGATGGGACGTGAGATTGGTCTTGTGGATGATGAACGCTGGGCTCGCTTTGAAATCAAGAAAAATCAATTTGATAATGAGATGAAACGCCTAGATAGCATCAAACTCAAGCCAGTCAAGGAAACTAACGCTAAGGTTGAGGAGATGGGTTTCAAGCCTTTGACAGATGCAGTGACAGCCAAGGAATTCCTTCGCCGTCCAGAAGTTTCTTACCAAGATGTGGTGGCCTTCATCGGACTAGCTGCAGAGGACTTGGATGACAAGATTATCGAATTGATTGAAACAGAAATCAAGTACGAAGGCTATATTTCCAAAGCCATGGATCAGGTTGCCAAGATGAAACGTATGGAAGAAAAACGTATTCCAGCCAATATCGACTGGGATGACATTGATTCTATTGCGACGGAAGCCCGTCAGAAGTTCAAACTCATCAATCCAGAAACCATCGGCCAAGCCAGCCGTATTTCGGGAGTAAACCCAGCAGATATTTCTATTTTGATGGTCTATCTGGAAGGTAAAAATCGTAGTATTTCTAAAAATCAAGAAAAGAAAGCATAGAGAAAAACAGCTCCGAAAAATCGGGGCTGTTTTGTTGACTTGTACTCAATGAAAATCAAAGAGCAAACTAGGAAGCTAGCCGTAGGTTGCTCAAAGCACTGCTTTGAGGTTGTAGATAGAACTGACGAAGTCAGTAACATATATACGGCAAGGCGAAGCTGACGTGGTTTGAAGAGATTTTCGAAGAGTATTATTCTTCATCTGGTGTGAGGATCATAGGGATGATAATCGGTTCACGTTCTGTATTTTCATAAAGGAAGGGGCGAATAGCGTTGACAATGGCACCATTGACTGATTGCACGCTAGCATCCTTGTTTTTCAGTGCGATACGAATGGCATTGAAGAGGATGCGTTGGCTTTGGCGAATCAAGTCGCCAGACTCTCTCATGTAGACAAAGCCTCGGCTGAGGATGTCTGGACCAGACAGAATCATCTGCGATTTGAAGTCAACAGTTGCTACTGCCAGAACGACACCATCTTCAGATAGATCACGACGATCTTTGAGGACAGCAGCACCGATTTCACCGATACGATTTCCATCGACATAGATGTCTTGGGCATTGAAATGACCTGCGATACGAGCTGAGTCAGCAGTAAGGGCAAGCACATCACCATTGCTCATGATAAAGATATTGTCCTTCTCAACACCAGTATCTACCGCTAGTCCAGCATGGACTTTTTGCATGCGGTATTCACCGTGGACAGGCATGAAGTATTTTGGCTTAATCAAGCGGAGCATGAGTTTTTGCTCTTGCTGGCCACCGTGTCCAGATGTATGGATATTATTCACTTTACCGTGGATAACTTCGACACCAGCTTCAGAAATGATGTTAATCAGCTTGTTGACGCTAGTCGTATTTCCAGGGATTGGACTAGAAGAGAAGATAACTGTATCACCTGGTTGGAGTTGTACCTGACGGTGGGTTCCGTTGGCGATACGAGAGAGGGCTGCCATCGGCTCACCCTGGCTACCTGTACAGAGGATCAGAATTTCTCCTGCAGGGTAGTCTTTGATTTCATTTGGCTCGATAAAGGTTCCCTTAGGAGCTTTGATGTAGCCAAGATCGATTCCGTTGACAATGGCCTTTTCCATAGAACGACCAAAGACAGCGATCTTGCGCCCAGTCTTAACAGCAGCTTCTGTTGCTTGCTGGAGACGGAAGATATTTGAGGCAAAGGATGCAAAGATGATACGTCCCTCTATGCCTTGGATAATCTTCATGATGGACTGGCCAACGACTTTTTCAGAGTTGGTAAAGGTTGGAATTTCTGCATTTGTCGAGTCAGACAGGAGACAGAGTACACCGTCTTCACCAAGAGCTGCCATACGGTGCAAATCTGCTGGTTCACCAACTGGTGTTAAGTCAAACTTGAAGTCACCCGTACAGACAATTTTCCCTTGAGGAGTATGAATGACAATCCCCAAAGGTTCTGGAATAGAGTGAGTCGTTCTAAAGAAAGTTGCCTTGAGATTTTTAAAGGTCAACTCAGTATTGTGGTTGATTTCGTAAAGTTTGGCGTTGCGCAAGAGGCCGTGTTCTTCGAGTTTCCCACGGATCAAAGCCAAGGCAAGCGGCCCAGCGTAGATAGGGACATTTGCTTGCTTGAGTAGGAATGGAATCCCACCGATGTGGTCCTCGTGTCCGTGTGTGATTAAGACAGCCTTGACGCGGTCGATATTGTCTACGATGTAAGAGTAGTCAGGAATGACATAGTCGATACCCAGCAAGTCATCTTCTGGGAATTTAATCCCAGCATCGACGATGATAATCTCATCTTGGTATTCAATTCCGTAAGTGTTTTTCCCGATTTCTCCCAGACCACCGATGGCAAAAACGCCGACTTCTTCAGGTTTAAGAGTATAGGCCATATTAGAACTCCGTAATTTCGAAGGCGCCAGTTTCTTTTTCGTAATCTAGCAATTTGTCAGACAAGAGTTCGATATATTCGATATTGTACTCTGGGCGATTTTCTTCGACAAGTTGGCGAGCAGCGATGCGGCCCTCAAGTTCTGAGCTGGCATCGATGTCTAGGTAAAGTGCGCGTGTTGTTTCACGACGTGGGCTACGTTCTTTTGTTTCTTGATAAAAAACTTTGTAAATCATATAGTTCCTTTCTATTTTACAGGTCAGCTTATTCCAAACTTTTAGCATAGATTTGCTTGATTTCATTCCATTTTGTGTCTAGATTGACCTTGATTCGTTACAATTATTTCAATTATACCACAAAATGAAAAATTAGTAAAAGACGGAAACGAGAAAGTCACAGGACGATTTGTCGAGTAAACGCTTGCAAAAAAACAAAAATGTGTTATATTGATAATGGAAGTGAAATTTATTGCTTGTCATAATTCCATATAGTTTTTAAGTCAAGGAGGTTGCCCTATGTATAACTTATTTGCTTTTGCTATCGGAGCTCGCTTGGTAGCTTTTATCGTTTTTGTTGCTTGTGTTTATGGAGGGAATCTTCTATTTGCCAAAATGGAACGACGACAAACTAAGTTCTTGTGGAAAATTACCTTTGTGACTCTCTACTCGCTTTTTCTCCTCCTCGTAACCTATGTCGTTTGGTTTGTATTTTACTTTGGATTAAATGCTTAGATGCCCCGCTTATGCTGGGGCTTTTTGTTTGGGGATAAAGAGATAGTAGATTTACTATACGAAAATTCCACCCCATCTATCCAGATGAGGCGGTTTTGCATTTTTTAAAATGACATGACAATGGAATTTTCAGAGCTTATTATTTTTATGGGAGTCATTGTTCTGCTCAAAAATAGAGTTGAAGCATAAAAATAAAACAATACAAACAGATAAATCGAATGGTAAAGGGATAGTAGTAATGTTTAAATCATTGAGAATGCTGAGCAAACTGTAAGAGATGAAGACAATAAAATTTATCCTTCTAAAAATGTGTTTCTTATCTAGCATGACTTACCAAACTTTTTACGAAGGTCTTTTCCAATGGTATAACCTGCCATAAATAAAGCGATACCAACACCTACACCAAAGCCACCCTTTATTTCTTGCAATTCCTTATTAGAAATTTCACAATAGTTGTTCAAATCTTTCATCATATTAATCTCCTCCTAAAAAATAACCAGCTGCCAAACCAGAACCTATAAGTGCTGTTCCACCTGCAATAGCTTTCCAAGATACTGCTACTCCAAAGATAACCAAGGGAGCGAGACCGCCATCAATATCTGATAATTCATTTTCAGATAAGGATAAAAATTGATTGTCAAGAACGTCAAAATTTGTCATTGAACTTTCCTCCTTTTTTCTTGTTCACTTTTATATTCGTAAAAGAAAAGGAAAAGTGAACATTTTTTTAAATTATTTTTAGTTAAGTGAGGGCACTCTTGTTTAGGGATAAAGAAAATTCCCATGTGCCAGCTTTTGTAGTATAATAGTAAGCAGACCAAAAGATAGGAATATGTTATGAAAGTATTAGCTTTTGATACGTCCAGCAAGGCTCTTTCTCTCGCTATTTTAGAGGACAAGCAGGTTCTTGCCGAGACGACGATTAATATCAAGAAAAATCACAGTATTACCCTCATGCCTGCCATCGATTTTTTGATGGAAAGTTTGGACTGGACGCCCAAGGATTTGGACCGAATCGTGGTGGCGGAAGGGCCAGGTAGCTACACAGGCTTGCGAATTGCGGTAGCAACTGCCAAAACCTTAGCTCACACTCTGAACATTGAGTTAGTTGGTATGTCTAGCCTCTTGGCTCTGGTGCCCTACCAACAAGAAGGTCTGTTCGTTCCCTTGATGGATGCACGTCGCAACAATGTTTATGCAGGATTTTATGAAAATGCGAAACCTGTCATGCCAGAAGCGCACCTGCCTTTTGATCGAGTGATTGAGCTAATCAAGGGTGCTAGTCAGGTAACCTTTGTCGGAGAAGTTGGCCCCTTTGTTGAGCAGATTCAAGAACACTTGCCAAGGACTAATTTCAAAGAAACCTTGCCAAATGCAGCTAATCTAGCTCTCTGGGCCTGGGACAAGGCAGCAGACTCCTTGCACGACTTTGTGCCTAACTACCTCAAGCGTGTCGAGGCTGAGGAAAACTGGCTTAAGAACCACACAGAGTCTGGTGAGTCTTACATTAAACGCCTATGATAGAAATCAAACGAATCCAACAACAGCCTGAACTGGCTCAAGCCATCTACGCTGTCATGGTGGATGTTTACTCAGTCAGTCCTTGGACGCTGGAACAAATCCAAGCAGACCTGGCTCAAGACCAGACTTGGTATGCTCTGGCTTATGATGGGGCAGAAGTGATTGGTTTTCTAGCTGTTCAGGAAAATATCTTTGAAGCAGAAGTCCTGCAAATCGCTGTTAAAGGAGACTATCAGGGTCAGGGAATTGCATCAGCCTTGTTTGCTCAATTGCCGACAGACAAGGAGATTTTCCTAGAAGTCAGAAAGTCAAACCAACGAGCGCAAGCATTTTACAAGAAAGAAAAGATGGCAGTCATCGCTGAGCGAAAGGCCTACTACCATGACCCAGTCGAGGACGCCATCATCATGAAGAGAGAAATAGATGAAGGATAGATATATTTTAGCATTTGAGACATCCTGTGATGAGACCAGTGTCGCCGTTTTGAAAAACGACGATGAGCTCTTGTCCAATGTCATTGCTAGTCAAATTGAGAGTCACAAACGTTTTGGGGGCGTAGTGCCCGAAGTAGCCAGTCGTCACCATGTCGAGGTCATTACAGCCTGTATCGAGGAGGCACTGTCAGAAGCAGGGATTACGGAAGAGGACGTGACAGCTGTGGCGGTTACCTATGGACCAGGCTTGGTCGGAGCCTTGCTAGTTGGCTTGTCAGCTGCTAAGGCCTTTGCTTGGGCACATGGACTTCCACTTATCCCTGTTAACCACATGGCTGGTCACCTCATGGCAGCTCAGAGTGTGGAGCCTTTGGAGTTTCCCTTGCTAGCCCTCTTGGTTAGCGGTGGACACACGGAGTTGGTCTATGTTTCTGAGGCAGGTGACTACAAGATTGTTGGGGAAACGCGAGATGACGCGGTTGGCGAGGCCTATGATAAGGTCGGCCGTGTCATGGGCTTGACCTATCCTGCTGGTCGTGAGATTGACGAGCTAGCTCATCAGGGACAGGATATTTATGATTTCCCTCGTGCCATGATCAAGGAAGATAATCTGGAGTTTTCATTCTCAGGTTTGAAATCTGCCTTTATCAATCTTCACCACAATGCCGAACAAAAGGGAGAAAGCCTATCTACAGAGGACTTGTGCGCTTCCTTCCAAGCAGCTGTCTTGGATATTCTTATGGCAAAAACTAAGAAGGCTTTGGAGAAATACCCTGTTAAAACCTTAGTCGTAGCAGGTGGGGTAGCAGCCAATAAAGGCCTCAGAGAACGCCTAGCGGCCGAAATCACAGATGTCAAGGTTATCATCCCACCTCTGCGCCTCTGCGGAGACAATGCAGGTATGATTGCCTATGCCAGCGTCAGCGAGTGGAACAAAGAAAACTTTGCAAGCTTGGACCTCAATGCCAAACCAAGTCTCGCTTTTGATACCATGGAATAAAATGGAGTCAGCTTAAGGCTGGCTTTTTCAATCACCAAAGTGTCAGAATATTTTGACAAAACTATAAAAATAATGATATAATATGCAAAAGCTAGGAGGTGGTAAGATGATCGAGAGAATGGAATTGGGAGAATTTTACAAGGAGTTGCGCTTGGCTAGAAAGCTCAAGCAGTCAGATGTGGCTTGTGCTGGACTAACAGCCTCTCAGCTGTCCAAGTTTGAACTAGGGCAGTCTATGCTATCTGCAGATAAGTTGATCCTAGCCATCCAAGGGATCAATATGAATTTTGATGAGTTTGGGCACAAACTCAATAACTATCAAGAATCTCCACATATGCGATTTGGTAGAAAGGTTGTGGATCGCTTTGCACATCAAGATATTGCTGGATTAGAGCAACTGTTGGAGGAAATCAAGCAAGAACAGATGGCAGAGACCTATCGTCGTTTGAATGCCATTGTGATTAAAGATGCTATCCATTCCTTAGATAAAAGCTATCCGCTAGCAGAGGAGGATAGCGAGTTTTTAACTACCTACCTCTACGCTATTGAGTCTTGGACCTGGTTTGAACTCTATATATTCTGTAATACCATGCCCTTCTTGAGCAATCAAGATTTGATATTTTTATCAACCACTTTACTTGAGAAATCTAAGGAATTTAAAGAGTTGGTACATAATAGACTGTATATGAAAAGTGGATTTCTGAATATTATATCAGAGCTCATGGAGCGAAAACTTTTCTCTTACATCCCAATCTTTGAAGCTGAGCTGGAGAGTATGCTTCGTCCATACGATGTTTTTGAAAAAGTATTGTGGCAATTTTTAAAGAAAATGAGTATTTTCCTTCAAACCAAAGGAAACAATCAAAAAGAGATTGAACACTTTATCCAATCTCTGCAAGTATTAGAAAATCCACAATTGATAGCCCTCTTCGAATTGCGTTTTCAGCAATACAAAGAACTTATCGATTAGTTAGAAACGGGAAAATGATAATAATCTCAGCAACGATTGTCAATAATGTTAAAATTTGTTTTTTCATAGTTTCTCCACTCCTCATTAGTAATAACTTTATTATACCAGGGAAATAATCAAATCTACTAAAATCGCAAATCTGAAATTTCTATAAGAAAAAATATCAAATATGCGATTTTCTAAAATAAGCCAATATCTGTGTTATACTGTCCTTGTAAAGCACTTGAAGCAAATCCTAGGTCGCAGAAGTGGTTTACAAATGAAGATAATTGAAGGAGTGTAAAAGATGTTAAATTTACAATTTGCAGAAACAATGGAATTGACAGAAGCTGAGTTGCAAGATGTTAGAGGAGGAAACCTCGTAAATTCTATGGGAGGTGGCGGAAGAAGTGGTATATCTGGTTGGGGCGTCCCAGGAATTTACCCTGGTTGGGGCAATCAAGGGATGAGTCCTAATCGTGGAGCTTTTGATTGGACTATAGATTTAGCAGATGGATTGTTTAGCCGCCGTAGAAGATAGGCTCTCATAGGAGATAATAGGATAAAGAAAATGAAAGAAATGAAATTTCACCTAGCAACGGGATTGTTGATTTTGACTTATTACATCATTTTTAATGTCACATCAGACTTAGATTTTATGGTTGCTTTGTCTGATAATATGTACTATGTGTTCCAAGTTTTATTGGTACTTATTCTGGGAACTGTAGCTACAATTGTTTTTGTCAAAAGTGAATATTGGAAAGAGTGTGGTCGTTTCCAGTTTCGTTGGTCTTACCTGGGTGTTTTCCTTCTTTCTTTTTTCTTATTGTTCGTGTGGGCAAATCTAACAACCTATATCTTTCCTCGTACCCAGAATGGAAGTGTAGTCGTGGAGGTAGCCACCAGTTTAACAGGAACTAGCTATTTTGTTACGCGAATACTTTATACTAGTATTATCGCACCTGTATCAGAAGAGGTTGTTTGTCGTGGCTTTTTGATGACAAGTTTATCTAAAGTTAAAAGATACTATCTTGATGTTCTTGTTTCCGCTGCCATATTTGGCGCTATGCATGTTTTGCAGTATGGTTGGATAACGACAGATTTCATAAAGTATTTTGGAATGGGCTTGATATTTTGTATGATATTTCGTTACACTCGCTCCATCTATTGGGCTATAGCTCTGCATGCTTCATGGAATAGTTTCTTACTCATTGTTACTTTATTGGTATTTGGATATTAGAAAGGTGATATATGAAAAAGATAACCTTACATTATTACTTTTTTATAGCATTCCTACTCGTCATTGCTTATCAGTACCTTAGTGGTCTGGTTTTATCTAGCGACTTTGCTATTGGTCTATCTGACTTTGGCTATTATTTATCAGATATGATGTTGCATTTTCTTGTCGTTTTTATTGCTTTTTTTGCTATGGTTAAGTCAGGAAAATGGCAACAAATCAACAGTAGAAAGTTTAAAGGATCCTATCTTTTCTATTCCTTCCTAGCTCTGCTTGCTTTTGTTATTTGGAATTTCGTCACCTTTTTTCTTTTCCCACCTACCCGAAATGAAATTGCTTATCAACTGGATGTTCCTACTTTTACAGGAGCTACAGCATTTTTGATGTATTTTTTCTATCCTGTGATTGCAGGTCCCATTTTTGAAGACATGATTTACCGTGGATTGGTGATGACTGCTCTGGAGAAAGGGAAGAAATGGGGACTGGATGTACTTGGCTCAGCTATATTATTTGGAATCTTACACATTAGCGGCCATGGTTGGATCCTAACAGACTTTTTTGTATATATGGGTGGTGGTCTCATATTTGCAGTCTTGTTTAGAGTGACAAAGTCCATTTATTGGCCTATTGGACTGCATATAGTTTACAATGGCATTGGTCAGATTTTGATGTTACTGTAATTTTGGTTGTTAGTAGTATCGCGGTCTATCCTTGGGGAAAACTTCCCATTTGAATTTAAAAAGGAGTTGTGATGAAAGTATTTCTTCAAAATAGAGATTTTAGGCAATTAACCATCAACCAGTGGATTTCAACGCTTGGGGATACGATTTTTTATCTGGCCTTTTTGAATTATGTGGCAGATGCGTCTTTTGCCCCTCTGGCGATTTTACTCATCACGATTTCAGAAACCCTGCCTCAAGTTCTGCAAATCTTTCTGGGAGTTTTGGCGGATTTTCAACATCATCGTGTCCTAAAATACACAGTCATTAGTTTTGCAAAATTTTTGCTTTACTCTATCGTTTCTTTATCACTTTCAGGGCAGTCCTTTTCCTTAGTACTAGTAGCCTTTATTTGTCTGATTAACCTCTTGTCTGACACATTGAGTTATTTTTCAGGCGCTATGCTCACTCCGATTTTCATTAGAATTATTGGGCAAGACCATCTGGCAGAAGCTATTGGATTTAAACAATCAACTGTTAGTTTAGTGAAAACAATCAGTAATATTTTAGGAGGAGTCTTACTAGGTATTCTATCTATCCAGTTTATTTCCTTACTGAACGCTCTTACCTTTTTAATCGCATTTTTAGGTATCCTATTCATAAAAACTGACCTCTTGAAAGTAGAAAAAACGATTAGCTATCAAGAAGGACTCTCTGTAAAATCCTTTTGCCAGCATTTGCTCCAATCATCGAAATTGATATGGAATATGAATAAGGTGCTCTTGGTTTTGTTTATTATTTCTATTAGTCAAGCAGTGATAAATGTTACAGTTCCTGTCTCTACTCTGTTTTTGAGGAATCAACCCTTTTTGAATTTACAAACAGGTCAATCTCTTGCTTTGCTATCCACTTTTGAACTGTCAGCCCTGATTGTCGGAAGCCTTGTAAGTGGCTATCTGAAAAATATGATTTCTATAAAAACAGCTCTCTATGCCTCACTTGTCATCCAATTGCTTCTTCTAGTAGGATTTGCCACAGTTCGTTTTGACTGGATTCTCATCTTTAGTACCTTGGATGCCTTTTTCGCAGGTATTCTCTCTCCTCGATTACAGGAACTTGTTTTTAAACAAATACCTGAGGAGTCAATGGGAGCAGTTCAATCCTCTATCGGTGCCATTACGGTTGTTTTACCTAGCTTATTTACAATAGCTTTGGTAACCATTGCTACTAGCTTTGGAACTCTGGCAGTTAGCTTTGTTTTATTGCTATTTCTTCTAGTTGCCTTTGTCATGCTTCTGAATATTCGTGAAAGTATTTAGCGGAGAATTTGTCTAATATATGTTTGAGACTGGATTGCCAGTCTTTTTATGATGGTCAAAATCAGCAGACTTTTTTCTCTTTCCTGAATGTGTTATAATAGTCCATGCTGTGGCTGGATTCTTATCAGCCTACTTATACTCTTCGAAAATCTCTTCAAACCGCGTCAGCTTCTATCTGCAACCTCAAAACAATGTTTTGAGCAACCTGCGGCTAGCTTTCTAGTTTGCTCTTTGATTTTCATTGAGTATTATTAAGACAATATGAGGAGAAAGATGAAAGAAAAAGGATTTTGGGAGGGGGCGCAGGCAGCCATGCCAACGGCCCTTGGCTATGTCAGTATCGGGCTGGCCTGTGGGATTATTGGTGCGCCCTATGTGACACCTGTAGAGATGGCCTTGATGAGCCTCTTTGTTTATGCTGGGAGTGCCCAGTTTGCCATGTTGGCACTGATTGCGGTTCAAGCCCCTGTGGCAGCTATTGCTATGACGGTTTTTTTGATCAATTTGCGTCTCTTTTTGTTGAGTTTGCATGCGTCGACCTATTTTCGTCATACTAGTCTCTGGCACAATATCGGTATGTCTAGTATCTTGACGGATGAGACTTATGGTGTTTTGATGGGCGAATTGGCTCATACAGACAAGGTCAATCCTATGTGGATGCACGGGAACAATCTCAACAGCTATGTGGCTTGGTTTGTGGGAACAGTGGTCGGAACGGCTCTAGGTGGCCTGCTGCCAAATCCAGAAATCTTTGGGCTGGACTTTGCTTTGGTTGGGATGTTTATCGGCATTTTTGCTTCGCAATTCCAGATTATGCAAAGACGGATTCCTGTCCGCAATCTGTTCATCATCCTAGCGGTTGTTGCGGTGTCCTTCTTTTTGCTCTTGACAGTGGTGTCTCAGTCACTAGCTGTTCTGTTTGCGACCTTGCTAGGTTGTACAATGGGGGTGGTTTTAGATGGTCAGTAAGTATCTTTTATTAGCAGTTATTTTCTCTGGCTTGGTGACTTGGATTCCCCGTATGATTCCCTTCATCTTAGTCAAGTATAAGGGTTTGCCTGCGATCGTTGAGCGTTTTTTGAAGTTCTTGCCTGTTTCTATTATCTTTGCCTTGATTCTTTCAAGCGTAGTGACAGGTAAGGTTGGGAGCCTTCCTCAAATTAAATGGCTGGACTTCTTAGCAGTCTTTCCAACGGCTTGGGTAGCCTTTCGCTACCGCAATCTAGTCGGTACGGTTCTCTTTGGAGTGGTCTTAATTGCAGTCTTGCGTTTGATCTTTTAATACTCTTCGAAAATCTCTTCAAACCACGTCAGCGTCGCCTTACCGTAGATATATGTAACTGACTTCGTCAGTCTTATCTCCAACCTCAAAACAGTGTTTTGAGCAACCTGCGGCTAGCTTCCTAGTTTGCTCTTTGATTTTCATTGAGTATAAATCAGCCATAAACAAAACTTATCACAGAGATAGATATCATATAATGGCGTAAATGCTCTTTTTCTGTTAAGATTATAAGGTATTCTATTTTGGAGGAAATGACATGAAAAAAATCGTTAAATACTCATCTCTTGCGGCCCTTGCGCTTGTTGCTGCAGGTGTGCTTGCGGCTTGCTCAGGTGGTGCTAAGAAAGAAGGAGAAGTAGCTAGCAAGAAAGAAATCATCGTTGCAACCAATGGCTCGCCAAAACCATTTATCTATGAAGAAAATGGCGAATTGACTGGTTATGAAATTGAAGTGGTTCGCGCTATCTTTAAAGACTCTGACAAGTATGATGTCAAATTTGAAAAGACAGAATGGTCAGGTGTATTTGCTGGTCTTGACGCTGACCGTTACAATATGGCTGTCAACAATCTTAGCTACACTAAAGAACGTGCGGAGAAATACCTTTATGCCGCACCAATTGCCCAAAACCCTAATGTCCTTGTAGTGAAGAAAGATGACTCTAGCATCAAGTCTCTCGCTGATATCGGTGGAAAATCGACGGAAGTCGTTCAAGCCACTACATCAGCTAAGCAGTTAGAAGCATACAATGCTGAACACCCGGACAACCCAACTATCCTTAACTATACTAAGGCAGACTTCCAACAAATCATGGTGCGTTTGAGCGATGGCCAATTTGATTATAAGATTTTTGATAAAATCGGTGTTGAAACAGTGATCAAGAACCAAGGTTTGGATAACTTGAAAGTTATCGAACTTCCAAGCGACCAACAACCTTACGTTTACCCACTTCTTGCTCAGGGTCAAGATGAGTTGAAATCATTTGTAGACAAACGCATCAAAGAACTTTACAAAGACGGAACGCTTGAAAAATTGTCTAAACAATTCTTCGGGGACACCTATCTACCAGCAGAAGCTGATATTAAATAATTTCTTGAAATCATCCATTCTGAGTAAGATGGGTGATTTCTAAGTCTTTAAGGATATAGTTTTAAACTATATCTCTGATTATCTAATAACAATTTGTGCAATTGAAGAAAGTATGAGATACTAGTACGGTATTATTTTTAAGGAGAAAGAATCATGAAAATCAAAAAATGGTTAGGCGTAGCAGCCCTTGCTACAGTCGCAGGTTTGGCTCTTGCAGCTTGCGGAAACTCAGAAAAGAAAGCAGACAATGCAACAACTATCAAAATTGCAACTGTCAACCGTAGCGGTTCTGAAGAAGCTCGTTGGGATAAAGTTCAAGAATTGGTTAAAAAAGACGGAATCACTTTGGAATTTACAGAGTTCACAGACTACTCACAACCAAACAAGGCAACTGCTGATGGCGAAGTAGACTTGAACGCTTTCCAACACTACAACTTCTTGAACAACTGGAACAAAGAAAACGGAAAAGACCTTGTAGCGATTGCTGATACTTACATCTCTCCAATCCGCCTTTACTCAGGTTTGAATGGAAGTGACAACAAGTACACTAAAGTAGAAGACATCCCAGCAAACGGAGAAATCGCTGTACCAAACGACGCTACAAACGAAAGCCGTGCGCTTTACTTGCTTCAATCAGCTGGCTTGATTAAATTGGACGTTTCAGGAACTGCTCTTGCAACAGTTGCTAACATCAAAGAAAATCCAAAGAACTTGAAAATCACTGAATTGGATGCTAGCCAAACAGCTCGTTCATTGTCATCAGTTGACGCTGCCGTTGTAAACAATACCTTTGTTACAGAAGCAAAATTGGACTACAAGAAAGCACTTTTCAAAGAACAAGCTGATGAAAACTCAAAACAATGGTACAACATCATCGTTGCGAAAAAAGATTGGGAGTCATCACCAAAAGCTGATGCTATCAAGAAAGTGATCGCAGCTTACCATACAGATGAAGTGAAAAAAGTTATCGAAGAAACATCAGACGGTTTGGATCAACCAGTTTGGTAATAAGAAACAGGGAGGTGGGAGAGAGAATTCCACCTCTTGCTTTTGTATAGAGCATGGATTGTCAGGAAGAGTAGTTCATAGAAAGGTAGAGAGAATATGGTTTTTCCTAGTGAACAAGAACAGATTGAAAAATTTGAAAAGGATCATGTAGCCCAGCATTATTTTGAGGTTTTGCGTACCTTGATTTCTAAGAAGTCGGTCTTTGCCCAGCAGGTTGGACTTAAGGAAGTCGCAAACTATCTGGGTGAGATTTTCAAGCGTGTGGGGGCTGAAGTGGAGATTGATGAGACTTACACGGCGCCTTTTGTCATGGCGCATTTCAAGAGTTCACGTCCAGATGCCAAGACCCTGATTTTCTATAACCACTATGACACTGTGCCAGCGGACGGAGATCAGGTCTGGACAGAGGATCCCTTTACGCTTTCGGTGCGCAATGGTTTCATGTATGGACGTGGGGTTGATGACGACAAGGGTCATATCACAGCTCGTTTGAGTGCTTTGAGAAAATATATGCAGCACCATGATGATTTGCCTGTCAATATCAGCTTTATCATGGAGGGTGCGGAGGAATCGGCCTCGACAGACCTAGATAAGTATCTGGAAAAACATGCGGATAAACTCCGTGGGGCGGATTTGTTGGTCTGGGAACAAGGGACCAAAAATGCCTTGGAACAGCTAGAAATTTCTGGTGGAAATAAGGGGATTGTGACCTTTGATGCCAAGGTGAAAAGCGCTGATGTCGATATCCACTCGAGTTATGGTGGGGTTGTGGAATCAGCTCCCTGGTATCTCCTTCAAGCTCTACAGTCTCTTCGTGCCGCAGATGGCCGTATCTTGGTTGAAGGTTTGTACGAAGAAGTGCAAGAGCCAAATGAACGAGAAATGGCCTTGCTAGAAACTTATGGTCAACGAAACCCAGAGGAAGTCAGTCGGATTTATGGATTGGAGTTGCCTCTCTTACAGGAGGAGCGGATGGCCTTTCTAAAACGTTTCTTTTTCGAGCCAGCGCTTAATATCGAAGGGATTCAGTCTGGTTATCAAGGTCAGGGTGTTAAGACTATTTTGCCTGCAGAAGCCAGTGCCAAGCTAGAGGTTCGTCTGGTTCCGGGCTTAGAACCGCATGATGTTCTGGAAAAAATTCGGAAACAGCTAGACAAAAATGGCTTTGATAGGGTAGAATTATACTATACCTTGGGAGAGATGAGCTATCGAAGCGATATGAGCGCACCAGCCATTCTCAATGTAATCGAGTTGGCCAAGAAATTCTATCCACAGGGCGTTTCAGTCTTGCCGACGACAGCTGGGACAGGGCCTATGCATACGGTCTTTGATGCCCTAGAGGTGCCAATGGTGGCCTTCGGTCTAGGAAATGCCAATAGCCGAGACCACGGTGGAGATGAGAACGTGCGAATCGCCGATTACTACACCCATATTGAATTAGTAGAGGAGCTGATTAGAAGCTATGAGTAGAGACATTATCAAGTTAGATCAGATCGATGTGACTTTTCATCAGAAGAAGAGAACTATCACAGCGGTCAAGGATGTGACCATTCATATCCAAGAAGGGGATATCTACGGAATCGTTGGATATTCTGGAGCAGGGAAATCAACCCTTGTACGGGTGATTAACCTCTTGCAAAAGCCATCTGCAGGCAAAATTACCATTGACGACGATGTGATTTTTGATGGTAAGGTGACCTTGACAGCCGAGCAGTTGCGTCGTAAACGTCAGGATATCGGGATGATTTTCCAGCATTTCAATCTGATGAGTCAAAAGACAGCAGAGGAGAATGTAGCCTTTGCCCTTAAACACTCTGGACTCAGCAAGGAAGAAAAGAAGGCTAAAGTAGCTAAGTTGTTGGACTTGGTTGGCTTGGCAGACCGTGCTGAAAACTACCCTTCACAACTATCTGGAGGGCAAAAACAGCGTGTGGCCATTGCGCGTGCCTTGGCCAATGATCCAAAAATCTTGATTTCAGACGAGTCAACTTCTGCCCTTGATCCGAAGACAACCAAGCAGATTTTGGCCTTGTTGCAAGATTTGAACCAAAAATTAGGCTTAACTGTTGTCTTAATTACGCATGAAATGCAGATCGTCAAAGATATTGCCAACCGTGTGGCAGTTATGCAGGATGGACATTTGATTGAAGAGGGCAGTGTCCTTGAAATCTTCTCAGACCCTAAACAACCTTTAACTCAAGACTTTATCTCAACAGCCACAGGTATTGACGAAGCTATGGTCAAAATCGAGAAGCAAGAAATCGTGGAACACTTGTCTGAAAACAGCATTTTGGTGCAGCTCAAGTATGCAGGTGCTTCAACAGACGAGCCACTTTTGAATGAATTGTACAAGCATTATCAAGTGACGGCTAATATCCTCTATGGAAATATCGAAATTCTTGATGGCACTCCTGTTGGAGAATTAGTTGTGGTCTTGTCAGGTGAAAAAGCAGCTTTGGCAGGCGCCCAAGAAGCCATTCGTCAAGCAGGCGTACAATTAAAAGTATTGAAGGGAGGACAGTAAGATGGAATCATTGATTCAAACCTATTTACCAAATGTCTATAAGATGGGTTGGTCTGGTCAAGCTGGCTGGGGGACAGCTATCTACTTGACTCTTTATATGACGGTTCTTTCCTTTATCATCGGAGGTTTCTTAGGACTGGTTGCAGGGCTTTTCCTTGTCTTGACAGCTCCAGGTGGTGTCTTGGAAAATAAGGTCGTTTTCTGGATTTTGGATAAAATCACCTCTATTTTCCGTGCGGTACCATTTATCATTCTCTTGGCAGTCTTGTCACCCTTCTCTCATCTAATCGTAGGAACAAGCATTGGTCCAAATGCGGCTATCGTACCGCTATCTTTTGCAGTCTTTGCCTTCTTTGCCCGTCAAGTGCAGGTTGTCTTGGCTGAGCTAGATGGTGGTGTCATTGAGGCGGCTCAAGCGAGCGGAGCGACCTTCTGGGACATCGTGGGAGTTTACCTATCCGAAGGTCTTCCAGATTTGATCCGTGTAACGACTGTGACCTTGATTTCCCTTGTTGGGGAAACAGCTATGGCTGGCGCGGTTGGAGCTGGTGGTATTGGTAACGTAGCCATCGCTTATGGATTTAACCGCTACAATCACGATGTGACTATCTTGGCAACCATCATTATCATTTTGATTATCTTTGCAATCCAATTCTTGGGAGATTTCTTGACTAAGAAATTGAGCCATAAATAAAAAAGAGCTAGGCAATCTGTACATCATTCATAGGAGTTGTCGTTATAGTCAAGACTTAAAATTCTCTGTACTGGTTGCTATCAACCGTTACTTTTATGAGTTAGAGAGTTAAGAATTGTGGGGAGTCAATATGCAAAATCTGGGAGAAGTTTTTAAAGAATTGAGAAAGAGCCGGAATGTATCTCTACAGGAGGCGACGGGAGGAGAGTTTACTTATTCCATGCTGAGCAAATTTGAGCGTGGAGAAGCAGATTTATCCTCTATGAAATTGATTACTGCCTTAGATAACATACACTCTGATTTGAATGAATTTATGTACTTGGTACGTGGTTTTTCTAAGAAAAAGGTTTTGGCTTTTCAAGAAAATCTTTGGGATTTATATGACAGAGAAGGGATTGATTCTCTACACTCCTTGTATGAAGAGACGACTCAAAAGTATAGATCAAGTGGTGAAACAAGCTATCTTTTACAAATGATTCGTATCAAAAGCCTTCTTGTGTTTTTTGATTCAAAAATAAGGGCAACGGATGAAGAACTGACTTTTCTCTATGACTATTTTTTTACTATTGACATCTGGGGAAATTATGAATTGGAACTATTTTCAACGATTTCTACTTTGTTTCCTCTGCCCCTCTATTTTAAATATTCTAGGGAGATGTTACAAAAGACGGATTTATTAGGCTCTTTACCTAGTAACAAAGTTGGTATTGACACCATTTTGATTAATGGACTCTTTAAAGCGATAGAGGGAAAGGATAAATTAAAAGCAGATTATTTTATCTTTCAGATTGAAAACCGCGATTTACCAGAATCTGAAGCTTATCTTAAAATCATTTATATGATTGCTAAAGGGTATTATGATACTATTTTTAAAGTAGAAAATAAGGGTCTTGAAAAAATCCAGAGAGGCATTACAATCTTACAAGATTTAGAGTATGTAGATGGTGCAAGATACTATGAAAACTATTTTGCAAATCAGCTTTCAAATAAAGATTTGTAATATATTCTTGTTACATCGACTGATGAAAAATAAATAGCCTTGTAGATGGATTGATAATTAGCAGTTTCTAGGCGCTAGAATTTCTATTTTCAGAAAAAATATATTACAAAAAAGTGGGGAGCCCCGCTTTTTTTGTTAGACTGAATTCAATAGAATACTCTTTGAAATGTGAGAAAGGCCTGTTATGAAACTATTCTTAAGACATCATTTATTTAGAATACTGACCTTATCAAGGTTTTTGAGCTCAAGTGGAGCTTATATTTATAATCTGGTATTTATCGTTTATGCTGCGAGTCTACCCTTTAAAAATATAGCTGTATTTATGGCGAATATGATTACGATTTTACCTTTCCTATTTACTTTTTATGTTGGGATTAAGGCTGATCATACTCGGAATAAAGCAGGGACAATTATCTGGGTTGGTTGTGTGCAAAGTCTACTATTTCTTTTGATTGCTAGTGTGATTCATGACCAGAACTTCGTAACGTTTGCTGTTATCTGTATGGTTAATATCTGTTCGGATATTTTATCAGATTATACAGCAGGCCTTCGTATGCCGATTATCCAGCATAATATTTCGGAAGATAAGCTCTATGAAGCTTATTCATTTACTCAGTTTGTTTCCTATTTATCAAATCTAGGAGGTCAAGCCTTAGGAGTGTGGTTACTCACAACAAGCCACCAAAATTTTTCTTTTGTTGCAATTGTGAATGCTGGCTTCTTTTTACTATCTTCTCTCATTTTGTTCAAAAATAGAAGAGAATTGACGCATTTGTCTGTAAGTGTAGAGGATAAGTCGATTAGTTTACCTCAACAAGTTAAGGCAATCTATGCGGACATGGATGATATTTTTAGACAGAGAGAAAGTCAATCATTGCTTAAAATGATTCTTGTCATTTTGGTAATGAATACTTTAGGAGGAGCTGTTGGAGGTATTTATCACTTTTACTTATTAGACCATACTATCTATCATCTCAGCTATGCTCAGGTCCTATTTTTAATCGAATGTGTTAGCTTGGGAGGAGCTATTCTTGGTAGCTTAACTCCCCATGATTATTTTGGTAAATTGTCTTTTTCAAGTTTGCTATCGCTCAATGCAAGTCTGTTTGTCTTGCTTGCTACTGCTAATATTTTAGATTTTTCTCCTCTAGTAGGTGTTGTTTGCTTAGCCTTTGTCATGTATTTGATGTCGAAATCAATGCCTAAATTAGATACTCTGTTATTGTCTAATTTGAGCGCGGATGTATTAGCTAGAAGTAATAATCTCTTGAGTATGATTTTTTCCCTAACATTACCCTTGGGGATGTCTGTATTTTCCTTCTTAGCTTTACAAGATATCAGGCTTTGTTGGTGTGTGTTTTTGGTAGTGAGTGTGATAGGGTTGATTTTATCACTAGAAAAAAGAAGTTTTTCGGGTAAAAAATTTTAACCTAGGAAAATCAGGCTTACTAGAAGGTCTTCCAGATTTGATCCGTGTGACGACTGTGACCTTGATTTCCCTTGTTGGTGAAACAGCTATGGCCGGAGCGGTTGGAGCTGGTGGTATTGGTAACGTAGCCATCGCTTATGGATTTAACCGCTACAATCACGATAAAACTATCTTGGCAACCATCATTATCATTTTGATTATCTTTAAATTCATACTCAATGAAAATCAAAGAGCAAAGTAGGAAACTAGCCGCAGGCTGTACTTGAGTACGGCAAGGTGACGTTGACGTGGTTTGAATTTGATTTTCGAAGAGTATCAATTCTTGGGAGACTTCTTGACTAAGTCTTGAGCCATAAATAAAAAAGAGCCGTGTGGCTCTTTTTTAGTAATCAGATTTTCTGTGCAAATTTTTTACTCAAGGCTTGTCCAATCAAGGCACCCACTAGGGCTCCGATGACAATACTTGCGATAAATAGAAGGACGGTTCCAGGATTTAGCGCGACCATGATACGGTCGATATATTCTTGGGATTTTCCTCTTGCTAGAAGGGTTGCCATATAGGTTTTGGGCGCAATCCACATAAGTAGGATTGGTCCTGATGTGCTAAAGGCAAAGAGAATAAAAGAAAGGAAGTTCTTTGTTTGATCTTTATATTTTCCTAAAAGAGCTACTGCATCTGCTAGCAGGCCACAGATAATTCCAGGAAGGAAGGCACCGGCACCGTGTTTAGTTCCTAAGAAAAAGAGCGCAATGACAAGGCCGATAGTGGTAATGGCTCCAAAGCGCGGAACTTTTGCGACTAGGATCATATAGACGCTACCGCCGACAAGGGCAGTAAAGGCAGGCGCATAAAACATGTTTCCAGTTTGGTCAAAGAGATTGCCCAAAAGGACACCAATCCCCATGCAGAGGAAGTAAAGAACTGCAAAAAGCAGTGTAGTTAAGATAGATTTTTTCATGAATTGTCTCCTGATAATTTTTTCACAATTCTCATTGTATCACGGTTTGCTGGGATTGTAAATGGGCGCAGCATCGAAGTTAATAGTCAGGTATTTCGGAATTTGAAGGTATCAAGTCAAGTTTTGCAGAGTTACTAAACAAACAACGTATTAAGGCCGCCCAACAACTTTTGCTTTCAACCAGTGACAGTATCGAAGATATTTGTTATGCTGTTGGTTACAGTAACGTGGGATATTTCTATAAAGTGTTCCGAAAATTGTGCGGAAAATCACCAAAAGCCTACCGAAAACAGGTAGAAACGATACTATAAGACTTGTATTCCCTTACAAAAGGTGCTATAATATGAATAATATTATTAGGAGGTTCTATTATGAAAAAGAAACCAATTTATCTATGGGTCTTGCTAATCTTGTCTGCTCTTATTTCAGTTTCATCTCTGTTTGGAATGTTGGGTCCCATACCTAGCAAAGAAGTCCTTCGTTCCGCTGCCGCTCAGAAACAGGTTGCAGGGGTCAGTGCTCAGCAGGTAGAAGATAGCATTAATTATAGCTATAGAGTGGCAGAAATATCTCATTCTATTTTTAATGTTGCTTTGATTGTGCTATCTGCTATTTTAGTTGTAGTAGCGATTGTCTTCCTTATTCGTAAGAATTTGCAATATGCAAACTATACTTATGTTGGCTATGTTTTGTTAGCTATTATCGGTTCGATTTATGGCTATGTTGGTTTACAGGACGCTGTGCAGTTGGTTCAAGATGAGACTATGCGTTTGACAATGAGTATTGGTTCAAAAGCTGTCAGCATTTTCTATATCGTCATCAATATTCTCTTCCTAGCCCTTGTCTTCTATAAGATGTGGCGACAACAGAAAGCCTTGGCAGAAGAGGAAACAGAAGAAGTTGCTTAAGTATTGACAAAAAAGAGCTATCAAGTTACAATCTTGGTAGTTCTTTTTCGATTAAAAATAAAATCATGGAGGTACATATGAAGACAATTTCTTTAGTTTATATTAGTTTGAGTGGCAACACTGAAAGTTTTGTGACGCGCTTGAAAGACTATCTCTTGTCCCAGTACGAGGGAATTGAGGTTCAAAAGATTCATATCAAGGATTTGGTCAAGGAAGGCCAAGATTTCTATGAAATGGACCATCCCTATGTCGCTTTTTTGCCGACCTATCTCGAAGGTGGGAATGGCGTTGATAACGGAGATGTTGAGATTTTGACGACACCCGTTGGGGATTTTATCGCCTATGGTGACAATGCTAGTAAGTGTTTTGGTGTGGTTGGTTCAGGAAATCGTAACTTTAATAACCAATACTGCCTGACAGCCAAGCAATACAGTCAACGTTTTGGTTTCCCTGTCTTGGCTGATTTTGAAATGCGAGGTATGCTGGGAGATATCAAACATGTCGCAGCTATTATCGCAGATTTGTATGAGTTGGAAAGAGAGAATTAAGGTAGTTATAAGAGGCAGTTGGGATTTGCTAACTGCTTTTTGAGTATAAGCAGTCTTTGAGAATGTAAAAAAAGCATAAGTTCAGGTCTTCAAAACCTTGTTCTTATGCTTTTTATCATAGAAATATTTGCTGAATTTTCTCTTGAAATGAAACCTTATCTTCATCTCGCGCTTTGTCGATTATCCTGCTTTTCCGATTGCAAGTGCGTAGATAAAGAAGATGGCGAAGCCAAAGAGGAAAATTAATCCTGCAATGGCAAGGTGTTTGAGCCAAGAAGGAAGATTTTTGTTTTCACGCGTTACCAAGGCGTAATTCAAAAGAGCGAAGAATGGTGTTGTCAGGAAAGAACCAATCATAGCAAAGCGGAGCATGGTTGACACCTGACCAGCGAAGAACTTGATAATGACGATACCGATGATAGCAGTGATGGTCATCCAGATGTTCAAAGATTTACTACTGTCTTCTTTTTGACTGATTAGAAGTCGGAGAGATTCCTGATTAACACGAGAATAGCCATCTATAACAGTGATAACTGTTCCAAAGATACACAGGAAAGCAATAAATGTAATCAAGTAACGGGACCATTCGCCAAGAACAGAGGCATACATGCCCACGAATTGAGAGATGTATTTGGCTGAAGCGGCTTCAACCGCCTGCCCTGTGGGATATTGAATCAATGCTCCCAGTGCTACAAAGAACACAGCTAGGATAGCTGTTCCAATGTAACCAACGTTAAAGTCAAATAGAGCGTCCTCTGTGTTAAAGTTGACGGTCTTTTTCTTTTCAGCAGACCAAAGTGAATTGATAGCTGAAATTTCAATAGGAGCCGGCATCCACCCTAAGAGGGAAACGATGAAGGGTAGGGCTGCCATTTGCCAAGGTGTTTTCTCGACAAAATCAGAACTGTATTCTGGATGCTTGACCGCCGCGATGATAACTGCAAGAACAGTTGCAATGGTCAAAGCTGACATGATCCATTTTGCCATGCCGTCTAAGAGTTTGTAGCCTCCAAAGAGTAACATAGCCCAAATGATTGCAACGAGAATGAGGGACCACTGAGTGATGCTAAGTCCAATCATTGGGAAGGCACTGGCGATGATAGCTGAGCACAGAATGGCAACACCAGCTGTGTTGACCATAGCCGAAAAGACATTGAGAATAAAGAAAATCCAGAGATAGAGTTTTCCTTTTTCGGCATAACCTTCAACCAAAGTCTTTCCAGTATCAGCGGTGTATTCAGCACCAAAACGGAAAAATGGATATTTAAAGACATTGGCTAAGATGACCAAGAGGAGTAGAGACCACCCATAAGAACCACCAGCTTGAGTGGAAGATACAATGTGAGAACCTCCAACAGCGGCAGAAGCCATTAGGATTCCAGGTCCCATTGCTTTTAGTTTACTTGTCCAGGTTGATTGATTTAACGAAATAGCTTGTGACATGATAGATACTCCTTTTTGAATTTTCAGAATAATCTGGATATGTAATCTATATTCTACAAAAAACTTTGGGAAAATGCAAGAATATTTTGAAAAAAGATAGAAAATTACAGAAAATTTATAAAGAAGATCTGAAAATAACTGCTATGATAGCAAGGTACAGCAGGGTAAAGCAAAACCGAGAAGTTTCTTTCTCGGTTTTGCTTATTATGAGGTTCTTACTTTTTATGCTCCAAGAGTTGATTGATGTGGTCTACTTTTTTAGCTTCTCTTTTATAGAGAATAGCCCAGATGATGAGGTAGACAATCGCAAACTCGATAATGAGCTGGAGATAGAAGATCCAGTGGAAGGGGAACCAACCTGCTAGGGTTGCTAGTGGGACAAAGCCAGCCAGCATAAGGAAGAAATGAGTCAGAGTGGCACGAAGCATGCTCCAGTCACGGCTGAATAATCGTTTACCAAAGTTGAAGAGAATACCGATGGCTGCCCAGATAAGAGTACAGTAGAGCAAGACCAGGGCACCGTGAACCTGATGTTGAGCCATCACTTGGCCGATGATAGAGTAGGGATTTAGTGGTGCGTAGGTATTTGGTGCATAAATGAGTGAAAAGATGATAGAGAGGATGAGGCCGATGAGGACACCAGTAGTTGCGTCGTGGAAGATTTGTTTTTTCATAGTTCTAATTTCTCCTTGATGGTTTTTAGGTAACGGCGTGAAGAGTAGGTGAAGCTTTCATTTTTTAGAAAGATTTCTACTAAGCCGTTGGGCGTAAGCTTGAGATGGGAGATGGAGTCGATATTGATGATTTCTGATTGGGAAATTTGGATAAAATTGCTTGGCAGAATTTCAAGAACCTGATAGAGTCGTAAATCAATGCTGTAGGTCTGACTCGCGGTTTCTGCTAGAACCTTCCGATTCTCGATATAGAAGCGTTGAATTTTACCAATCTTAACGAGATAGACCTGATTATCGATTTTCCCTTTGATTTTTTCTGTTCGATCCAGATTTTCTGCGAACTCGATGACTTTCTGGACTTTATCTGTCGGCTGAGGTGCTTGGACAATCAGTTTTTCCTCCTTGTAAGTCTCACTAATCTGTAGTTCTACTTTCATAAATTTCTCTCCTTGTTTTTCATACAAAATTGTGATCACTTCTTGTACACCTTTATTAAACACTATTTTACGATACCTGGCAAGGGACTTTGTCTATGTGGAGGGATTTGTATCCTATGTGGTGGAGCTTTTCTGTCCTATCTGAAATATGGTATAATAGCACTAATCAATTTCTAGGAAAATAGATACAGAAAGGGGCTGAAAAATGTCTCATATTATTGAATTGCCAGAGGTGCTGGCAAACCAGATTGCAGCTGGAGAGGTCATTGAACGTCCTGCCAGTGTGGTTAAAGAGTTGGTAGAGAATGCCATTGACGCTGGCTCTAGCCAGATTATCATTGAGATTGAGGAAGCTGGTCTCAAGAAGATTCAAATCACAGATAATGGTCATGGAATTGCCCACGATGAGGTGGAATTGGCCCTGCGTCGCCATGCAACCAGTAAGATAAAAAATCAAGCAGATCTTTTTCGGATTCGGACGCTTGGTTTTCGTGGTGAAGCCCTTCCTTCTATAGCGTCTGTTAGTGTCTTAACTCTGTTGACTGCGGTGGATGGTGCGAGTCATGGAACCAAGTTAGTCGTGCGTGGGGGTGAAGTTGAGGAAGTCATCCCAGCGACTAGTCCTGTGGGAACCAAGGTTTGTGTGGAGGACCTCTTTTTCAACACGCCTGCCCGCCTCAAGTATATGAAGAGCCAGCAAGCAGAGTTGTCTCATATCATTGATATTGTCAACCGTCTGGGCTTAGCCCATCCTGAAATTTCTTTTAGCTTGATTAGTGATGGCAAGGAAATGACGCGGACAGCTGGGACTGGTCAACTGCGACAAGCAATCGCAGGGATTTACGGTTTGGCGAGTGCCAAGAAGATGATTGAAATTGAGAATTCGGATCTTGATTTCGAAATTTCTGGCTTTGTGTCCTTGCCTGAGTTAACTAGAGCCAACCGCAACTATATCAGCCTCTTCATCAATGGCCGTTATATCAAGAACTTTTTACTCAATCGTGCTATTCTTGATGGTTACGGAAGCAAGCTTATGGTGGGGCGTTTTCCACTGGCTGTCATTCATATCCATATTGACCCCTATCTAGCGGATGTCAATGTGCATCCGACCAAGCAAGAGGTGCGGATTTCCAAGGAAAAAGAACTGATGGCGCTGGTCTCAGAAGCTATTGCAAACAGTCTCAAGGAACAAACCTTGATTCCAGATGCCTTGGAAAATCTTGCCAAATCGACCGTGCGCAATCGTGAGAAGGTGGAGCAAACTATTCTCCCACTCAAAGAAAATACACTCTACTATGAGAAGACTGAGCCGACAAGATCCAGTCAAGCTGAGGTAGCTGATTATCAGGTTGAATTAACTGAGGAAGGGCAGGACTTAACCCTGTTTGCCAAGGAAACCTTGGATCAGCTAACCAAGCCAGCAAAACTGCATTTTGCAGAGAGAAAGCCTGCTAACTACGACCAACTAGACCATCCAGAGTTAGATTTAGCCAGTCTGGATAAAGCCTATGACAAGCTGGAGCGAGAAGAATCATCCAGCTTCCCAGAATTGGAATTTTTCGGACAGATGCATGGGACCTATCTCTTTGCCCAAGGGCGAGATGGACTGTACATCATAGACCAACATGCGGCTCAGGAACGGGTTAAGTACGAGGAGTACCGTGAAAGCATTGGCAATGTTGACCAGAGCCAGCAGCAACTTCTAGTGCCTTACATCTTTGAGTTTCCTGCGGATGATGCCCTGCGTCTCAAGGAAAGAATGCCTCTTTTAGAGGAAGTGGGCGTCTTTCTAGCAGAGTACGGAGAAAATCAATTTATCTTACGCGAACATCCTATTTGGATGGCAGAAGAAGAGATTGAGTCAGGCATCTATGAAATGTGTGACATGCTCCTTTTGACCAAGGAAGTTTCTATCAAGAAATACCGAGCAGAGCTGGCTATCATGATGTCCTGCAAACGGTCTATTAAGGCCAATCATCGTATTGATGATCATTCAGCTAGACAACTCCTCTATCAGCTTTCTCAATGTGACAATCCCTATAACTGTCCTCACGGACGTCCTGTTTTGGTGCATTTTACCAAGTCGGATATGGAAAAGATGTTCCGACGCATTCAGGAAAATCACACCAGTCTCCGTGAGTTGGGGAAATATTAAACTAAAAGGAAAACTATGTACGAATATTTAAAAGGAATCATTACCAAAATCACTGCTAAATACATTGTTCTTGAAACCAATGGTATCGGTTATATCCTGCATGTGGCCAATCCTTATGCCTATTCAGGTCAGGTTAATCAGGAGGCTCAAATTTATGTGCATCAGGTCGTGCGTGAGGACGCCCATCTACTTTATGGATTTCGCTCAGAAGATGAGAAAAAGCTCTTTCTCAGTCTGATTTCGGTATCTGGAATTGGCCCTGTATCAGCTCTCGCTATTATCGCTGCTGATGACAATGCTGGCTTGGTTCAAGCCATCGAAACCAAGAATATCACCTACTTGACCAAGTTCCCAAAAATTGGCAAGAAAACAGCCCAGCAGATGGTGCTGGACTTGGAAGGCAAGGTAGTAGTTGCAGGAGATGATCTTCCTGCCAAGGTGACAGTGCAAGCAAGCGCTGAAAACCAAGAACTGGAAGAAGCTATGGAAGCCATGTTGGCTCTGGGCTACAAGGAGACCGAACTCAAGAAAATCAAGAAATTCTTTGAAGGAACGGCAGATACAGCTGAGAACTATATCAAGTCGGCCCTTAAAATGTTGGTCAAATAGGAGCAGAGCATGACAAAACGTTGTTCGTGGGTCAAGATGACCAATCCGCTCTACATCGCCTATCATGATGAGGAGTGGGGGCAGCCCCTCCATGATGACCAAGCATTGTTTGAGTTGTTGTGTATGGAAACCTATCAGGCTGGTCTGTCTTGGGAAACGGTGCTCAACAAACGCCAGGCTTTCCGAGAAGCATTTTATGGCTATCAAATTCAAGTAGT
The DNA here is from genome assembly GCF_013277455.1 of Streptococcus sp. 5346. Classification (GTDB taxonomy): domain Bacteria; phylum Bacillota; class Bacilli; order Lactobacillales; family Streptococcaceae; genus Streptococcus. Next base: position 275,805 of record NZ_VMMY01000002.1, on the reverse strand, counting down.
CGCAGAGATGACCGACACCGAATTGGAAACCTTGCTGGATAATCCAGCCATCATCCGAAATAGAGCCAAGATTTTTGCTACACGCGCTAACGCCCAAGCATTTTTACGACTACAGGAAGAATATGGCTCTTTTGATGTCTATCTTTGGTCTTTTGTTGAGGGGAAAACGATTGTTAATGATGTTCCTGATTATCGCCAAGCCCCAGCTAAAACCGCTTTGTCTGAGAAATTAGCCAAAGATCTCAAAAAAAGAGGTTTCAAGTTCACAGGCCCAGTCGCCGTCTTGTCTTTTCTACAGGCTGCAGGACTAGTTGATGACCACGAGAATGATTGTGAATGGAAAAGCAGGAATTAGTGTGTACAGGTAACTAGCATATCTGAGAATATAGAAAAAAGCTGAGAAATTTTTCCCAGCTTTTTATATATACTATTAGATTTGTTAGAGTGAAGTCAAAAAAGTGATTCCACCTAAAATAACACCAGCTGAATTTGGAATGATTAGTATCCAATCCTTCTTAGGTTCCTTTGTCCATCCATAAATAACCCAGATTAAGCAAGATATAGCAGCTGATAAAGGTTGAAATGGTTGAGCTTTATTTCCCTGTAAATTAGCGATAATTTGAGGTATGTAGGCAATAAATACTATAATTCCAATAAAGGCACCAATAGAACCTACGATTCGATTAATTTTTTGTTTTGTCATATACACCTCCTTCAAAAGGATATCATAGAAATTAGCGAAATGCAATAAATTCAGATACAAATTGTAACGAAAACGAATACAAAAGCACAAAAATAGAGAAACTATTTATTTTTTGTTATAGTCAAAGCGAATGACTTGTTCCTGTGCATCTACATGAGCATGGACCCCAAAGGGGATAATGGCTCTTGGAGTTGCGTGGCCGACATTCAGATTATAGAGAATCGGGATATTGCTGTCAATAATATCCAATAGTGCCTCTTTATAGTCGTCATAGAAAGTTTCATCCATAGGTTTTCCGACCAGGAGTCCACTGATGGCCTCGAATATACCAGTGTTCTTTAAAGTCCGCAACATCTTTTTGAAGTCTTCCGGCTCAGGCTTTTCTTCGCTTGTCTCTAGCAAGAGGATCTTTCCTTCCCAGTCTGACAAGTCAGGGAAAAGTTTGTATTCTTGGCAGAGCTCCGTGCTGTCTGCGTATCGAGAGTTGTCAAAGATATCGTAGAGGGATTCGAGGCAACCACCGAGGATTTTTCCCTCGAATTGGGCATTTCCTTGCAACAGCTCAAAACCAGTATTTGCATGACTGATACGAGGTGTTCCCAGAGCCTTGGGACTAAAATCAGTTCGTTCCTCATACCAAACATTGCTAGGGCGGATTTCTGAGATTCTTCCTGTCTCAATCAATTCTTTGAAGTAGTGAAGGCTATAGGTCAGCATTTCTTTATCTAATTCACAAATGTCTGCTAAGAAGGATTGACCATAAAAAGTCTTGATTCCTAGTTTATGCAACATGAGATGGTTCATGGTTGTATCCGAGAAGCCAAGAAAAATCTTTTGTTTGATAACTTTCTGGAGTTGGTTATTTTCAAAAAGGTAGGGCAACAAACGATAGGTATCGTCTCCACCGATGGCGCATAGGATTATGTCGATGCTATCATCAGAAAAGGCATGAATCAAATCCTCCGCACGCGCTTCAGGATGGTCCTTGATAAAGTCTAATCCTTTTTGCGAATGAGGCAAAAAGATAGGATTGAGTCCCAGGTCCTTGAGACGTTGGACACCCAAGTCCACTTCGTGTTTGACAAAGTCCTCTCCGATAATGCCACTAGATAAACTAACAATACCAATAGTAGAAATCATATTTTATCCTCCTAGAAATAGATTGAGCCTATTTTATCACAAAAGATTAGATAGAGCTATGTGGAATTTCAGAAGAATGCTTTAAAATCAAGAAAGTAGTAAAAAAGCAACCGCGCCTGCAGTTGCTTTTATGATTCTTCTTAATAGCGTGTTGGTCCTGCACTTGCGCTTCGGATGTTCAATCGTTTCTTAAGATAGAAGCGAAGGGCTAGGAGGGCTGCTCCGATAATAGCCAGCGGCAATGGAGCAAGTACTGGGTTAAGGCTAGCTGGTAGGAAGCTTGTTGCAAAGAAGACAAGCAACCAAAGGAACATAGAAACTAGGATAATCAGTACAGATTTCCAGAAAGGTGGACGTTGACTGCGGTCCATATCTGGTCCATAGTATTGGTAAACAAAGTAGTACATCAAGTAGAAGGCAAATCCACCAACCAGTCCAACTAATAGGAGAGTAATCAAACCATAGCCGAAAGCTTGATCTGCTGAGAAGAAGGTTGTGAGGGCGCTGACGAGGGCAAAGAGGCTAGTGATGAAAAGAGCTGAGTCCATAATCATGAGTTTTGGATCATCATTTTCTTTTGGATGCTCTTTTTCATATTGTTCCTTGACAGTAAAGCTGTGCGCCCAGTGGGTCGGTGCGCCATAGAGGGAGCGAGCAGTCGTACCTTTGGCTTGCTCCTCAAGGATTTGGGGAATAACTTCCTCAAAAATAGCCTTGATTTCAGCGTCTGATTTCCCATCTTTGATGAATTGTTGGGTAGCGATGTGGACAAACTCTTGGTTTTTCTTTGTTAATTTTTGTAGATCAATCTGAGACATAGGAACTCCTCTTAGAACCATTTTTTATGGATGAGATAGAGAGTGAGCGAGACACTCATAGCAAAGGCGATAAAGACGATTAACCAGAAGGCATTTGGCTCACCGTTTAGGGGGATTTCATTATCCTTAAAGTTCATCCCGTAGGCAGAAAAGACCATGGTTGGGATGGACATGACGATGGTCACAAGGGCCAAGGTTTTCATGATATTGTTCTGGTTATTAGAAATGATAGAGGCGAAGGTCTCTGTCATAGAATGCAAGACGTTTCCATAAATGTCTGCCATCTCGATGGCCTGTTGGGTTTCAATCAGGGTATCTTCAAGCAGGTCTTCGTCCTCAAGGTATTTCTTGATATTGCTGGTTGAGCTGGTCAATTTCTTAATCACGCGCTCATTTGTTTTGAGGGAGGCCTTGAAATAGACGATGGTTTTTTCCAATTCCATGAGCTCAATCAATTCTTCATTACGAGTTGATTGATGCAGTTGACTTTCAATCTGTTCACTCTTACGATCAATCGAACGAAGGGCTGTTAGGTAAAGCTCTGCATTGCGATAAAGAATCTGGAAGATAAAACGCGAACGCATGAAGGTGTAGAAATTACGCAAACGACGGTTGATAAAGACATCGAGGACTGGTAGAGGTTCCAAACATGTAGTGATAATGGTTTCCTCGGTGATGATAATACCAAGCGGGATGGTTACGTAGTAGGTGCGGTTATTTCTTTCCTCTGTGACCGGCACGTCAACGATAATCAGGGTGTACTCGTCTTCAATGGTAATACGAGACATTTCTTCCGCATCGAGCGGTGCTCGAAGGTCGGCAATATCGATATCGAAGGCGTTAGCGATTTCCAGTGATTCATTTTGAGTTGGATTGACGAGATTGATCCAAGTACCCGGTTCAAGTGTATCGATCTCTTTAAATTCAGTTGTTGTAGAGAGAAAAACTTGTTTCATATCCCTTATCCTTTCTCATTTTTCAGATTTTTTCACACCGTACTATTATACTACAAATTCAGCTTTTTGGGTAATAGAATCTCACTTTTTTTGGTATAATGGTAAGCAATAATGGACTAGAAAGAACAAAGATGCAAGATAAAATTGTCATTCATGGGGCGCGTGCCCATAATTTAAAAAATATTGATGTGGAGATTCCGCGAGACAAGTTGGTTGTTGTGACTGGTTTGTCAGGTTCAGGGAAATCCAGTCTGGCCTTTGACACCCTCTATGCTGAGGGACAACGTCGCTATGTAGAGAGTTTGTCAGCCTACGCTCGTCAATTTTTGGGGAACATGGAGAAGCCTGATGTAGATGCTATTGATGGTCTCAGCCCAGCTATTTCCATTGACCAAAAAACGACTAGTAAAAATCCTCGCTCGACGGTGGGAACAACGACTGAAATCAATGACTATCTGCGTCTCCTCTACGCACGTGTGGGGACGCCTTACTGTATCAACGGTCATGGAGCTATCAAAGCTTCTTCGGTGGAGCAAATCGTGGATAAGGTTTTGGAGTTACCTGAACGCCAGCGCTTGCAAATCTTGGCCCCTGTCATCCGCAAGAAAAAAGGCCAACATAAGAGTGTTATCGAGAAGGTTCAGAAAGATGGGTATGTCCGTGTCCGTGTGGATGGGGAAGTCTATGATGTGACCGAAGTGCCAGAGTTGTCTAAGAGCAAGCAACACAATATTGATGTCGTGGTTGACCGTATTGTTATCAAGGAGGGTATCCGTAGTCGTCTCTTTGATTCCATTGAGGCTGCCCTTCGTATCGCAGAAGGATATGTCATTATCGACACCATGGACGATTCGGAGTTGCTCTTCTCTGAGCATTATGCCTGTCCGGTTTGTGGCTTTACTGTTCCAGAGTTAGAGCCACGTCTCTTCTCATTCAATGCTCCTTTTGGCTCTTGTAGTGAGTGTGACGGCTTGGGCATCAAGCTGGAGGTGGATACTGATTTGGTAGTGCCAGATGCCAGCAAAACGCTACGTGAGGGGACGCTGACACCTTGGAATCCTATCTCATCCAACTACTATCCAAACATGCTAGAGCAGGCTATGACAGCTTTTGGAGTGGATATGGATAAGCCTTTTGAGGACTTGTCAGAAGAAGATAAGAACTTGATTCTCTATGGATCAGATGGCAAGGAATTCCATTTCCACTATGAGAATGAATTTGGTGGTGTGCGCGATATTGACATTCCTTTTGAGGGAGTTGTCAATAATATCAAGCGTCGCTATCACGAGACAAACAGCGATTACACCCGCACTCAGATGCGCCTCTACATGAATGAGCTGACCTGCGGAACCTGTCACGGCTATCGCCTCAATGACCAGGCCTTGTCTGTCCGTGTTGGTGGTGAGCAAGGACCACATATCGGAGAAATTTCAGACCTGTCTATCGCAGACCACTTGGACTTGGTGAGCCAGCTAACCTTGTCTGAAAATGAAGCCATCATTGCTCGTCCCATTCTCAAGGAAATCAAGGATCGTTTGACCTTCCTTAATAATGTGGGTCTTAATTATCTGACTCTGTCACGTTCGGCAGGAACCCTTTCAGGTGGGGAAAGTCAGCGTATTCGCTTGGCGACCCAGATTGGTTCCAACCTATCAGGAGTCCTTTATATCCTGGATGAGCCGTCAATTGGGCTCCACCAGAGGGACAATGATCGTTTGATTGCCAGTCTCAAAAAGATGCGTGATTTGGGTAATACTCTTATCGTGGTGGAACACGATGAAGATACCATGCGTGAGGCTGATTATCTGATTGACGTTGGTCCCGGTGCAGGTGTTTTTGGCGGGGAGATTGTTGCCGCAGGTACGCCCAAACAGGTAGCTCGTAACAGTAAGTCTATCACAGGCCAGTACTTGTCAGGCAAACGTGCCATTCCAGTGCCAGACGAGCGCCGTGCCGGAAATGGTCGTTTTATCGAAGTAATAGGAGCAAGTGAGAACAATTTGCAAAATGTCACAGCTCGTTTCCCACTAGGAAAATTCATCGCAGTGACAGGGGTATCAGGTTCAGGGAAATCGACCTTGATCAACAGTATACTCAAAAAAGCCATTGCCCAGAAGCTCAACCGCAATTCAGATAAGCCTGGTAAATTTAAGACTATTACAGGGATTGAGCATGTTGATCGTTTGATTGACATTGACCAGAGTCCAATTGGACGGACGCCGAGGTCCAACCCAGCTACCTATACAGGAGTTTTTGACGATATACGTGACCTTTTTGCTCAGACAAATGAAGCCAAGATTCGAGGCTACAAGAAGGGTCGTTTCAGTTTCAACGTCAAGGGTGGTCGCTGTGAAGCCTGCTCAGGTGACGGGATTATCAAGATTGAGATGCACTTCTTGCCAGATGTTTACGTGGCTTGTGAAGTTTGCCACGGAACCCGCTATAACAGTGAAACCCTAGAAGTCCACTACAAGGAAAAGAATATCTCGCAGGTCTTGGACATGACCGTCAACGATGCGGTAGAGTTCTTCCAACACATTCCGAAAATTAAACGTAAACTTCAGACCATCAAGGATGTGGGACTTGGTTATGTGACATTGGGGCAACCTGCTACCACCCTTTCTGGGGGAGAAGCCCAGCGTATGAAGCTGGCTAGTGAACTCCACAAACGATCGACAGGAAAATCATTCTATATTCTGGATGAGCCGACGACAGGACTCCATACAGAGGATATCGCTCGCTTGCTTAAAGTCTTGGCTCGCTTTGTAGACGATGGCAATACAGTCCTTGTTATCGAGCACAATCTAGATGTTATCAAGACGGCAGACCATATTATTGACTTGGGACCTGAGGGCGGTGTCGGTGGTGGAACCATCATCGCAACAGGAACTCCAGAAGAAGTAGTGGCCAACGAAGCCAGCTACACAGGACAGTATTTGAAAGGAAAGTTACATCATGAATAAACGTGTACAAGCATTTCTAGCTAAAATGCAAGAAAAAGAACTAGATGGCATCATCATCAATAACCTTAAAAACGTCTATTATTTGACTGGTTTTTGGGGTTCAAACGGAACAGTCTTTATCAGCCGTGACCGTCAGGTCTTGGTGACAGACTCTCGCTATATCATTGCAGCCAAGCAAGAAACCAGTGGCTTTGAGATTGTGGCTGACCGTGATGAATTGGCTGTCATTGCAGGCATTGTCAAGGACATGGGCTTGTCTCGTATCGGTTTTGAAGATGAGATTTCAGTCTCTTATTACCACCGTATGCAGGCAACCTTTGAAGGAATTGACTTGCTTCCACAAACTCAGTTTGTTGAAGGTCTTCGAATGATTAAGGATGAGGCGGAGATTGCAGCTATTCGCAAGGCTTGTTCTATCTCAGACCAAGCTTTCCGCGATGCGCTTGACTTTATTAAGCCAGGAAAGACTGAAATTGAGATTGCCAACTTCCTTGACTTCCGTATGCGTGAGTTGGGAGCTTCAGGCCTATCATTTGATACTATTTTAGCAAGTGGCATCAACTCTTCCAAACCCCATGCCCATCCTATGCACAAACCAGTGGAGCTAGGAGAAGCCATTACAATGGACTTCGGTTGCCTTTATGACCACTATGTCAGTGATATGACACGGACTATCTATTTGGGGCATGTCAGCGACGAGCAGGCAGAGATTTACAATACAGTTCTAAAAGCCAACCAAGCCTTAATCGATCAAGCCAAGGCAGGCTTAGGCTTCCGTGACTTTGATAAAATCCCTCGTGATATTATCATCGAGGCAGGCTATGGCGACTACTTTACTCACGGTATTGGCCACGGTATTGGCCTGGATATCCATGAGGAACCATACTTTAGCCAGACTTCTACAGAAACTATTAAGGCAGGTATGGCCTTGACAGATGAACCAGGTATCTATATCGAAGGCAAATATGGCGTTCGTATCGAGGATGACATTCTGATTACAGAGACAGGTTGTGAATTATTGACCCTAGCTCCAAAAGAGTTGATAGTCATTTAGTTATTTGTCAAGAAAAAAGTACGAAAATGACGAAAAAAGTCAAAAAAATTTAAAAATAGGTCGCAAGTCGGATGTTTTTTATGGTATAATAGACTAAACTGATAGTAACATGTAGCGAAAGGGGTAGGTACATGATTAAAATTTATACAGTCTCAAGTTGTACTAGCTGTAAAAAAGCAAAAACCTGGCTCAATGCCCACCAGTTAAGTTATAAAGAACAAAACCTTGGTAAAGAAGGAATTACGAGAGAAGAATTACTGGATATTCTAACCAAAACAGATAACGGAATAGCCAGCATCGTTTCATCTAAAAATCGCTATGCCAAAGCCCTTGGAGTGGATATTGAAGATTTGAGTGTCAATGAAGTCCTCAATCTGATTATGGAAACGCCGAGAATTTTAAAGAGCCCAATCCTTGTAGATGAAAAACGCCTGCAAGTTGGCTATAAGGAAGACGATATTCGTGCCTTCCTACCACGCTCTGTCCGTAATGTAGAAAATGCAGAAGCACGTTTGCGTGCAGCTCTATAAACATCAAGGCTGGGAGCAATTCCCAGTCTTATTCTATTTTAATTTCAAAAAGAAAGAAGAAAGAAATGAAAAAAATAGTTCTTGTTAGTCTAGCTTTCCTTTTTATCCTGGTTGGTTGCGGACAGAAAAAAGAAACTGGACCAGCTACAAAAACAGAAAAGGATACGCTTCAGTCGGCATTGCCAGTTATTGAGAATGCTGAGAAGAATACAGTTGTCACCAAGACTTTGGTCTTGCCGAAATCAGATGATGGTAGCCAGCAAACCCAAACCATTACATACAAGGACAAGACTTTTTTGAGCTTAACGATTCAACAAAAACGTCCAGTTTCTGATGAGTTGAAGACTTATATTGACCAACATGGAGTGGAAGAAACCCAAAAAGCTCTCCTTGAGGCGGAGGAGAAGGATGAGTCCATCATAGAAGCTCGTAAATTAGCAGGCTTTAAGCTTGAAACAAAACTATTAAGCGCAACAGAACTTCAAACAACGACTAGTTTTGATTTTCAAGTTTTGGACGTCAAAAAGGCTTCCCAGTTGGAATATTTGAAGAATATTGGCTTGGAAAATCTTTTGAAAAATGAACCAAGCAAATATATTTCAGACAGATTGGCAAATGGCGCGACAGAACAGTAGAAAATCCAAATAAATAGACTGCCTGAATTGTAGAACGTAAGGAATTATGCTATAATGGTACTATTCTAAGGAAAGAGGGTGTTAGAATGGGATTTACTGAAGAAACAGTACGTTTTAAATTGGACGATTCCAATAAAAAAGAAATTAGTGAAACTTTGACTGATGTCTATGCTTCGTTGAACGATAAGGGCTACAACCCAATTAACCAAATCGTAGGTTACGTATTGAGTGGAGACCCTGCCTACGTTCCTCGTTATAATAATGCACGAAATCAAATCCGTAAGTATGAGCGTGATGAAATCGTTGAGGAATTGGTCCGCTACTACCTTAAAGGACAAGGAGTCGATCTATAACCTATGAGAATTATGGGATTGGACGTCGGTTCAAAAACGGTAGGGGTGGCAATTAGCGATCCGCTCGGTTTTACAGCTCAAGGACTTGAAATCATCCAAATCAATGAGGAGCAAGGCCAATTTGGTTTTGACCGCGTTAAGGAGTTGGTTGATACTTATAAGGTGGAACGATTTGTAGTGGGCTTGCCTAAAAACATGAACAATACAAGTGGCCCGCGCGTGGAAGCTAGTCAAGCCTACGGAGCGAAGCTAGAAGAACTTTTTGGTTTACCAGTAGACTATCAAGATGAACGCTTGACAACAGTGGCTGCTGAGCGCATGTTGATTGAACAAGCAGATATCAGTCGCAATAAGCGCAAGAAAGTCATTGATAAGTTAGCAGCTCAGCTGATTTTACAAAATTATTTAGATAGAAAATTTTAATATAAAGGAGAGGCTATGTCACACGATCATAACCACGACCACGAAGAACGTGAACTAATCACACTAGTAGATGAGCAAGGAAACGAAACCTTGTTTGAAATCCTTTTGACGATTGACGGAAAAGAAGAATTTGGTAAAAACTATGTTCTTCTAGTACCAGTTAACGCAGAAGAAGATGAAGACGGACAAGTTGAAATCCAAGCTTACTCATTCATCGAAAACGAAGATGGAACAGAAGGCGAATTGCAACCAATCCCAGAAGACTCAGAAGACGAATGGAACATGATTGAAGAAGTCTTCAATAGTTTTATGGAGGAGTAAAAATGTTCAGTGAACATTTTTACCCCAGTTCCTTTAAATAAGAGAGAACTGGTAAGTCTGGGAGACTGTATCAGCCCAACTCCCAAAAATCGGGAAGAGTTGGAACATCCAGGGGATGTTTTTAGTCCAAGTTAATATTCATAGTTGCTAGTGATTAGCTAACCAGGTGAGAGGTCGGGACGAAAATCCTGACCTCATTTTTTGTTATCTACGGAATTTTGCTAGATAATTGATTAGACTTTTGTCAAGGAGATGTATATGTTTGAAGTAGAAGAATGGCTTCATAGTCGGATTGGTTTGAATTTTCGATCAGGCTTGGGCCGAATGCAGCAAGCGGTGGATTTGTTAGGAAATCCTGAGCGGTCTTACCCTATTATCCACGTAACAGGGACTAATGGGAAAGGATCTACCATTGCTTTTATGAGGGAGTTATTTATGGGACATGGCAAAAAAGTTGCGACCTTTACCTCCCCTCATATCGTATCCATCAATGACCGAATCTGCATTAATGGGCAACCAATAGCTGACGCAGACTTCATCCGTTTGGCTGATCAGGTCAAGGAGATGGAAAAGACGCTTTTGCAAACTCATGACCAGTTGTCTTTTTTTGAGCTACTGACCTTGATTGCTTTTCTTTATTTTAGGGATCAAGAGGTGGATTTGGTTTTATTAGAAGTGGGAATTGGTGGCTTACTTGACACGACTAATGTGGTAACTGGAGAGATTGCTGTCATCACCTCCATCGGACTTGACCATCAGGAGACTCTGGGTGACAGTATAGCAGCAATCGCAGAGCAGAAAGCTGGTATTTTTAAGGCTGGTAAAAAGGCAGTAATTGCTAAGTTGCCTTCAGAAGCTAGGATTGTTTGTCAGAAAAAAGCAGACTCTTTAGCTGTTGACCTTTATCAGGCAGGTCAGGATTTTTCAATGCAGGATGGTGATTTTTCAAGTTCTTTGGGAACTTTTTCACAGTTGAAAATAGGTTTAGAAGGAGCTTATCAGCAGGAAAATGCGGCCTTGGCGTTGCAAACGTTTCTTCTTTTTATGAGGGAAGAAAAGGAAGCTGTTGATGAGCAAGCTGTAAGACAGGCATTGGAACAGACCCATTGGGCTGGGCGTTTGGAGCGTATTCGTCCGCAGATTTACTTGGATGGTGCTCATAATCTCCCTGCCTTGACTCGCTTGGTTGAATTTATCAAAGAAAAAGAGCAGGAAGGATATCGTCCTCAAATCCTCTTTGGGGCCTTGAAACGCAAGAATTATCAAGGGATGTTGGCTTATCTGACTGAAAATTTACCTCAGGTGGAACTCAAGGTGACTGGTTTTGACTATCAAGGTTCTCTGGACGAGACAGATGTAACAGGTTACCATGTAATTCCCTCTTACCGAGAATTTATCAGCAGTTTCGAAGAAAAAGCAGATACGCAGGACTTGTTATTCATTACAGGGTCTCTCTATTTTATCTCAGAAGTACGGAGCCACATACTGGGGTATGAGCAGATAAATTGACCACCTTTTTTGAACTTGTTATACTAGGGGAACTGCTGGTTAGAGAAAACTTCTCTAAATTGGTAGCAGAAAGGAAATCCATCATGAAATTAAAAAGATTCACACTTTCTCTTGCTTCTCTAGCAAGTCTTAGTCTCTTAGTAGCTTGTTCACAAAGAGCTCAACAGATTCAACAACCAGCAGCTCAAGCGCAAACACAACAAACTCAGCAATCACAACCTGCTGCTTCATCGTCTACAGAAAATACAAACCAGGCAGCAACAAGTTCTTCACAAAATACAGTTACAGCCCAACCAACTAATATTGATGGGACTTATACAGGCCAAGATGACGGAGACCGTATCACTTTAGTGGTCACTGGAACGACTGGTACATGGACTGAGCTCGAATCTGACGGGGATCAGAAAGTCAAACAGGTTACATTTGATGCAGCAAATCAACGCATGATTATTGGCGATGATGTCAAAATTTACACTGTAAACGGTAATCAAATCATCGTAGATGATATGGATAGAGACCCATCGGACCAAATCATTTTAACTAAATAAGACTATGCAAGTAGAAAGGGCTGGATTTTTCAGCCTTTTTACTTTTACCTAGAAAATAATCATAAATACTTGCCTTCTGTCGAATACCTGAGTTATACTAGTATCAATTACCTGTTTTTAGCATTCATACTCTTCGAAAATCAAATTCAAACCGCGTCAACGTCGCCTTGCCGTACTCAAGTACAGCCTGCGGCTAGTTTCCTAGTTTGCTCTTTGATTTTCATTGAGTATCAAAATATCAAGGAGGGGATATGAAATATAGAAAATTTCAATTATTGATGTCCAAGTATGGCTTTAGTCTTTCGATTATGCTACTTGAACTTTGTCTGGTTTTTGGTCTCTTTCTTTATTTAGGACGCATGGCTCCCATTTTATGGATTACTGTCCTCATTCTACTGAGTATCATCACAATCATTTCGATAGTCAACCGTAATACGACTCCTGAGAATAAGGTAACCTGGTTGTTAGTAGCCTTTGTGCCAGTATTTGGCCCCTTGCTCTATCTGATGTTTGGTGAGAGGCGATTGTCCAAAAAAGAAATCAAACAACTGAAGAAGCTAGGCTCCATGCATTTCCAAGAAGCAAATAGCCAGCTACTAAAAGAGGAATTAAAAGAAAGTGACAAGGCGGCATATGGTGTCATCAAGTCCTTATTGAGTATGGATACCAATGCTGATGTCTATGATCAAACTGCCTCTACATTTTTTTCTAACGGAGAAGCTATGTGGAAAAAGATGGTAGAAGATCTCAAAAAGGCTGAGAAATTTATCTTCTTGGAATATTACATTATAGAAGAAGGTTTGATGTGGAATCGTATTCTAGAAATCTTGAAGCAAAAGGTCGCTCAAGGCATTGAAGTTAAACTGCTCTATGATGATATTGGCTGTATGGCTACTTTAACAGGAGATTATGCACATCGACTTCGTCAGCTGGGCATCGAGGCCCATAAATTCAATAAAGTTATTCCTCGTTTGACAGTGGCCTATAATAACAGAGATCATAGAAAAATATTGATTATTGATGGTCAGATAGCCTATACTGGTGGGGTCAATCTGGCAGATGAGTACATTAACCACGTCAAGAGATTTGGTTATTGGAAGGATAGTGGAATTCGCTTGGACGGACTAGCAGTAAAAGCCCTGACACGCTTGTTTTTAACCACTTGGTACATCAATCGAGGAGAGATTAGTGATTTTGATCAATATCATTTAGAAAATCATTCTATCCCAAGTGACGGTTTAACCATTCCATACGGGAGTGGACCCAAGCCAATTTTTCGAACGCAGGTAGGGAAAAAGGTTTATCAGAGTTTGATCAATCAAGCAACGGAATCGGTCTATATTACGACACCTTATTTGATCATAGACTATGATTTAACGGAGACAATCAAAAATGCAGCTATGAGAGGGGTCGATGTTCGAATTATCACCCCTTACATACCAGATAAGAAATTCATTCAGTTAGTCACAAGAGGGGCTTATCCAGACCTTCTTTCTGCTGGAGTTCGGATTTATGAGTATAGTCCAGGTTTTATTCATAGTAAGCAGATGTTGGTAGACGAAGATTTTGCGGTGGTGGGGACAATCAATCTCGACTACCGAAGCTTGGTACACCATTATGAAAATGCAGTCTTACTCTATAAAACTCCTTCTATAATGGAAATAGCCCGAGATTTTCAAAATATATTTGCAGATTCTCAGGAAGTCTATCCTCATTCTATCAAAACAAGCTGGTATCAAAAACTTGTAAAAGAAATCGCCCAGTTATTCGCTCCAATCTTATAAGAAATCTAGGACTGAGGACACAAACCAGTCCTATTTTTCTTGCCTTTTACGAATAGAAAGATATAGGAGGAACGATGCTGACTCAGAAAGAATTGGATTATATCATAACATTTAAACAGACACATTTACACCGTTTTCGGGAAATTGAAACCTTTGTGAAACTATGCAAAAAATCACTCAAACAGCCATCGCAAGCTGACAATCCTAGGACTTTTTGATATACTAAGACAGATAAATTGAATAGGAGAAACGATATGAGTGTGTATGGTAGAGTAGAAGAAGTTCATCAGGAGAATCGTGAACCTCTAGAATACCAAATCGAACAAGAATCGCATCATCGTGAATCAAGTCGTCTTCCTTTGGTGAAAATTTTACTATGGAGTACGCTTGTAACGGGGATAACTCTAGGAGTACCGCTATTACTCGATTTAATGAGTGCACAGGAAGTGCAGGATTTTTATACAGGTTGGGCCCTTCATCAGGCAGGGAAGATTTACAGCGATTATTATGGAAGTCAAGGTTTGCTTTATTATTTGCTGACTTACGTGACTCAGGGCGGATTTTTCTTTGCCATCTTTGAGTGGTTAGCCTTGGTAGCAGGAGGATTTTTCCTCTTTCGATCGGCAGACACCTTGACAGAGCAAGGAGACCAAGCTGGACAAGTGGTGACTATTTTTTACATGCTAGTTACAGGTCTTGCTTTTGGTGGAGGTTATGCGACTCTTTTAGCGCTTCCTTTCTTATTAGCAGCCTTTAGTTTAGTTGCGACTTATCTAAGCAATCCAAGCCATGATAAGGGATTTGTACGGATTGGGCTGGCTTTGGCAGGAGGATTTTTCTTTGCTCCCTTATCATCGCTCCTGTTTATTGCTGTAGTGAGTTTAGGCTTGTTGGTCTTTAACCTTGGGCATAGACGCTTTGCGCATGGGTTTTATCAGTTTCTTGCAGTGGCTTTAGGTTTTTCACTTATCTTTTATCCAACTGCCTACTATAGTGTTGCAACAGGAAGTTTTGGGGATGCCATTAGTGGTATTCGTTATCCTATTGACAGTATTAGCTTTGATTTCACTTCTAAAATTTTAGAGAATATGGCTTTTTATGGCTTGTTGTCCCTTGGTTTGGGATTTGTGGTTTGTATCTTTTTAGGTCTCTTTCAATCCAAGCCCTCTAAACTATACGTCATTTCGGTTCCTGCAAGTCTTGTGACAATTTTAGGTTTGATTTTGCTTTTCTTTTCACAAGAGCCTCTGCACGCTTCTTATTTGATGGTCGTCTTCCCTGTTTTCCTACTTTTATTGGTAACCAATATTAAGAGTCAACAGAGGGGGCGTAGTGTTAGAAGAAGACGAAGAGAAACGCCAGTTAGCCTATGGAGTCGTTTTTTTAAAGGAAATCTATATCTGCCAGTTTTAGGGCTTGTCTATCTTTTGACTGTTCCTTTTTTGATGAAGTTTGTCCTTTATCCGGTACCTTATCAAGAACGTAATCGTCTTGCTGATTTGGTAAAAGAGGAGACAAATACGGAAGATGCTATCTATGCATGGGATGATACTGCGACTCTTTATCGTAAGAGTGAGCGCTTGTCGCCATCGGCGATTTTGTCTCCCGTGCACTATACAGCAACTGAGGAAAACCGGAATAAGCTACTCAATGACTTGAAAGAAAAACAACCTAAGGTGATTGTGGTGAATGACAAGGTGCCAGTCTGGTCTGAAGTGGAAACACTCTTAAAAGAAAATTACCAACCAGTAAAGACGGATTACTCAGAGTTTAAAGTCTATAAAATTAAATAACCAAATCAATATCTTGTGTATTTTTAAAAATTTTAGGATTTTTAACACAAGATATTGATTTTTCTTTTTAGAGTGGTATAATACTTTTTAGAAAGAACATTTTAGAAAAGAGCATGCATATGATTGCACTAGAAGAAAAAATTACAATTTTGCCAACTCTCTTCGTCGAGAAACGAGATGGGAGACGTGTTGTATTTGATGTGGACAAGATTGACAAGGCTCTCCACAAGGCGGCAGACAAGGTTATGGATGTGACACCCTTGGTCGAAAAACGCCTCAATGCTCTGACCGAGCGAATTGTCACAGAAATTCATAGTCGCTTTCCACAGGGGGTTAAGATTTACGAAATTCAAAATATTGTAGAACATGAACTCCTTGAAGCCAAAGAATATGCGCTGGCTGAGGAGTATATTACTTATCGGACGCAGAGGGATTTTGAGCGCTCAAAAGCGACAGATATTAACTTTAGTATCCATAAACTACTCAACAAAGACCAGGCAGTTGTCAATGAAAATGCCAATAAAGACAGCGATGTCTTCAATACCCAGCGTGATTTGACAGCAGGGATTGTTGGGAAATCAATCGGACTGCAAATGCTTCCTAAGCACGTAGCCAATGCCCACCAAAAGGGGGATATCCACTATCATGATTTGGATTATAGCCCCTACACACCTATGACCAACTGCTGTTTGATTGATTTCAAGGGGATGTTGGAAAATGGTTTTAAGATTGGAAATGCGGAGGTGGAAAGTCCTAAGTCTATCCAGACTGCAACAGCTCAGATTTCCCAAATCATTGCCAACGTTGCTTCTAGCCAGTATGGAGGCTGTTCAGCTGACCGTATCGATGAGGTCTTGGCGCCTTATGCAGAGAAAAATTACCAAAAACATCTCAAAGATGCAGAAGAATGGGTTTTGCCTGAAAAACGGGAAGATTACGCTTGGAAGAAAACTCAAAAAGATATCTATGATGCCATGCAATCTCTTGAGTATGAAATCAACACCCTCTTCACTTCAAATGGGCAAACACCTTTCACTTCGCTAGGTTTTGGCCTGGGAACCAATCGTTTTGAGCGGGAAATTCAAAAAGCTATCTTGAACATCCGAATCAAGGGACTTGGTTCAGAACACCGCACAGCTATCTTCCCTAAACTTATCTTCACGCTTAAAAGAGGACTCAACTTAGAGGAAGGGACACCCAACTACGACATCAAGCAGTTGGCTCTAGAGTGCGCAACCAAACGGATGTACCCAGATGTTTTGTCCTATGATAAAATTGTTGAGTTGACAGGTTCTTTCAAAGTTCCTATGGGTTGTCGTTCTTTCCTTCAAGGTTGGAAAGACGAGAATGGCGTAGAAGTCAATTCAGGTCGGATGAATCTAGGCGTTGTGACGGTCAATCTTCCTCGCATCGCCCTCGAGTCTGAGGGTGACATGAACAAGTTCTGGGAAATCTTCAATGAGCGTATGAATATCGCAGAAGATGCTTTGGTTTATCGTGTCGAACGTACTAAAGAAGCGACGCCAGCAAATGCTCCTATCCTCTATCAATACGGTGCTTTTGGCCATCGTCTAGGTAAAGAAGAAAGTGTTGACCAGCTCTTTAAGAATCGTCGTGCGACAGTTTCACTAGGCTATATCGGTTTGTACGAGGTAGCGACAGTCTTCTTTGGAAATAGCTGGGAACACAATCCAGAAGCCAAGGAATTCACGCTGGATATCATTCGTGATATGAAACGCCGTGTAGAGGAGTGGTCTGACCAATATGGCTATCATTTCTCTATCTACTCAACACCATCTGAAAGTTTGACAGACCGTTTCTGCCGACTAGATACAGACAAGTTTGGTTCTATTCCTGATATCACAGACAAGGAATACTACACCAATTCTTTCCACTACGATGTTCGTAAAAATCCAACACCGTTTGAAAAATTAGACTTTGAGAAAGTTTATCCAGAAGCAGGTGCGTCAGGTGGTTTCATCCATTATTGTGAGTATCCAGTCCTTCAGCAAAATCCTAAGGCTCTGGAAGCTGTTTGGGATTATGCCTATGACCGTGTCGGCTATCTAGGGACCAATACACCAATTGACCGTTGCTATAAGTGTGACTTTGAAGGGGATTTTGAACCAACTGAGAGAGGATTTGCTTGTCCAAACTGTGGCAATAGTGACCCTAAAACAGTAGACGTTGTTAAACGGACTTGTGGCTATCTAGGCAATCCTCAAGCGAGACCGATGGTCAATGGGCGTCACAAGGAAATCGCTGCTCGTGTCAAACACATGAATGGCTCAACGATTAAAATGGCTGGTCACCAAGTAACAAATTAGAAAGAAATGAAATGGGAAAATATCAATTAGACGATAAGGGGCGCGCACAAGTGACCCGTTATCACGAGAAACACTCTAAAGGTGGAGCTGGTAAGAAAGAACGTTTGCTCAGCCTCAGAGAACAATTTTTAAACAAGAACAAGAAAAAATAAAAGTGAGAGTCAACTCTCGCTTTTCTCATAGTGGGAGGTAAGGATGGAACTACGCAGATCAAGATTAGCAGATAAAGAAACAGTTTTAGACATGATGGCAGAGTTTGAAAAGAGCCAATCAGCCCATGATGGTGGATTTTGGGATACAGAGAACTTTGTGTATGAAGAGTGGTTGGAAACAAATATGCAAAAAGAGATGGGAATAAACTTGCCTGAAAATCGTGTTCCTTCTATTCAATTTGTATCATTTGATGATATAGGTCGTGCTCTAGGATTTTTGAATCTGCGATTGAGACTGAATGAGGGTTTACTGAATTATGCTGGCCACATTGGCTACTCCATTCGTCCATCAGAAAGAGGCAAGGGTTATGCTAAGGAAACTCTCCGTCAGGGCTTGCAAGTTGCTAAGGAAAAGAACATCAAGAGAACTCTTGTGACCTGTAGTGTGAATAATCCTGCTAGCAGAGCAGTCATTTTAGCAAATGGTGGGCTCCTTGAGGATGTTCGTGATGGAGTCGAGCGTTATTGGATAGAGGTAGCAAATGAATAATCCAAAACCACAAGAATGGAAAAGCGAGGAACTCAGTCAAGGGCGTATCATCGACTACAAGGCCTTTAACTTTGTAGATGGAGAAGGTGTGCGTAACTCTCTCTATGTATCAGGCTGCATGTTTCACTGCGAGGGATGTTATAATGTTGCTACTTGGTCTTTTAATGCTGGCATTCCCTATACAGCAGAGCTAGAAGAACAGATCATGGAAGATCTTGCTCAACCCTATGTTCAAGGCTTGACTTTGCTGGGAGGGGAGCCCTTTCTCAATACGGGCATTCTCTTGCCACTCGTTAAACGCATCCGAAAGGAATTGCCAGAAAAAGACATCTGGTCCTGGACGGGCTATACTTGGGAAGAAATGATGCTGGAGACTCCAGACAAATTGGAACTCTTATCGCTAATTGACATCCTTGTAGATGGACGGTATGACCGAACTAAGAGAAATCTCATGCTCCAGTTTCGAGGGTCGTCCAACCAACGAATTATCGATGTGCAAAAATCGCTCCAAAGTGGGCAAGTAGTGATTTGGGATAAGCTTAATGACGGAAAAGAAAGCTATGAACAGGTGAAGAGAGAATGAAGAAAAAAGACTTAGTAGACCAACTAGTCTCAGAGATCGAGACGGGGAAAGTCAGGACACTGGGAATATACGGTCATGGGGCTTCGGGTAAATCAACTTTTGCACAGGAATTGTACCAAACCCTAGATTTTGCAAAGGTAAACTTATTGGAAACCGATCCTTACATTGCTTCAAATCGTCATTTAGTGGTGCCAAAGGAGACTCCAGACCAAAAAGTGACCGCTTGTTTACCTGTGGCTCATGAACTGGTAAGTTTAGAAAGAGACATTCTCGCTTTAAAGGCTGGCATGGATATCTTAACAATTGAAGAACCTTGGAAAGCTAGTGAGGTCTTGTCTGGAGAAAAGCCAATTCTGATTGTCGAAGGGATGTCTGTTGGTTTTTTACCCAAAGAACTCTTTGACAAAACCATCTGTTTCTACACGGATGAGGAGACCGAATTAAAGCGACGCCTTGCTAGAGATACGACTGTGAGAAATCGCGATGCATCCTTTATATTGGCTAGCCATCAGATGAGACGGGAGCAGTATCTGCGATACTATAAAGAAACTGAGTCTAAGGCGGATGTCTTAGTGGACCAATCAGAAGGTAAATTTGAGGTCAAGAGGAGTCAGTTTATATAGAAGAAAATCCCTAATTTTAAAAAGAAAAATAGGAAAACAGTTTCATCGTAAAAAAACGAAAAAAACCTAACAAATCCCTTGCAATCGCAGGGGCTTTGTGTTATTCTATTATGGTGCTGTAAATTACAGCCTTAGCTTTGATGCAAGAGGTTGCGACACGCTCGGTTGCATTGCCACGCAACACCGCGTCGGTTTTCTTGTGGAGCTAGCCTATTATCTTAAATAGACGAAAAGGAGAAAAAGATGGCAAACAAAAAAATCCGTATCCGTTTGAAAGCTTACGAACACCGTACGCTTGACACAGCGGCTGCAAAAATCGTAGAATCAGCTACTCGTACAGGTGCACAAGTTGCGGGTCCAATCCCACTTCCAACTGAACGTAGCCTCTACACAATCATTCGTGCGACTCACAAATACAAAGACTCTCGCGAACAATTTGAAATGCGTACACACAAACGTTTGATCGATATCGTTAACCCAACTCAAAAAACAGTTGATGCTTTGATGAAATTGGATCTTCCAAGTGGTGTAAACGTAGAAATCAAACTTTAATCTAAAATATAAAAGAGCAGAGGCTGGTGTTTCAATTTAATTGAACACGGGCTAAACTCGGTGTGAAAAAGATAAACTTCCTAGTGTCTGCTAGACACTGCGTCAGTTTCCTATTTTCACTTTGAGTTTGACGCCCTTTGTATCTTAGACTTGAGCATAAAAAACGCTCGTTAAAAACTTTTTGAATAAAAAATATAGAAAAGGAACTATTTTCTCATGACAAAAGGAATCTTAGGGAAAAAAGTGGGAATGACTCAAATCTTCACTGAAGCTGGCGAATTGATCCCTGTAACAGTTATTGAAGCAACTCCAAACGTTGTTCTTCAAGTTAAAACTGTTGAAACAGACGGATACAACGCTATCCAAGTTGGTTTCGATGACAAACGCGAAGTGTTGAGCAACAAACCTGCTAAAGGACATGTAGCAAAAGCTAACACGGCTCCTAAGCGCTTCATTCGTGAATTCAAAAACGTTGAAGGCTTGGAAGTTGGTGCTGAAATCACAGTTGAAACATTCGCAGCTGGAGACGTTGTTGACGTAACTGGTACTTCTAAAGGTAAAGGTTTCCAAGGTGTTATCAAACGCCACGGACAATCACGTGGACCAATGGCTCACGGTTCTCGTTACCACCGTCGTCCAGGTTCTATGGGACCTGTTGCACCTAACCGTGTATTCAAAGGTAAAAACCTTGCAGGACGTATGGGTGGCGACCGCGTAACAATTCAAAACCTTGAAGTTGTACAAGTTGTTCCAGAAAAGAACGTTATCCTTATCAAAGGTAACGTACCAGGTGCTAAGAAATCTCTTATCACTATCAAGTCAGCAGTTAAAGCTGGTAAATAATAAGGAAAGGGGAATACAGTCAAAATGGCAAATGTAACATTATTCGACCAAACTGGTAAACAAGCGGGCGAAGTTGTTCTTAACGATGCAATCTTTGGTATCGAACCAAACCAATCTGTTGTGTTTGATGTGATCATCAGCCAACGTGCTAGCCTTCGTCAAGGAACTCACGCAGTTAAAAACCGCTCAGCTGTTTCAGGTGGTGGACGCAAACCATGGCGTCAAAAAGGAACTGGACGTGCTCGTCAAGGTTCTATCCGCTCTCCACAATGGCGTGGTGGTGGAATCGTCTTCGGACCAACTCCACGTTCATACGGCTACAAACTTCCACAAAAAGTTCGTCGCCTAGCTCTTAAATCAGTTTATTCTGAAAAAGTTGCTGAAAACAAATTTGTAGCCGTTGATTCTCTTGAATTTACAGCTCCAAAAACTGCTGAATTTGCAAAAGTTCTTGCAGCATTGAGCATCGATTCTAAAGTTCTTGTTATCCTTGAAGAAGGAAATGAATTCGCAGCTCTTTCAGCTCGTAACCTTCAAAACGTGAAAGTTGCGACTGCTACAACTGCAAGTGTTCTTGACATCGCAAATAGCGACAAACTTCTTGTCACACAAGCAGCTATCTCTAAAATCGAGGAGGTTCTTGCATAATGAATTTGTATGATGTTATCAAAAAACCTGTCATCACTGAAAGCTCAATGGCTCAACTTGAAGCAGGAAAATATGTATTTGAAGTTGACACTCGTGCACACAAACTTTTGATCAAGCAAGCTGTTGAAGCTGCTTTCGAAGGTGTTAAAGTTGCCAACGTTAACACAATCAACGTAAAACCAAAAGCTAAACGTGTTGGACGTTACACTGGTTTTACTAACAAAACTAAAAAAGCTATCATCACACTTACAGCTGATTCTAAAGCAATCGAGTTGTTTGCTGCTGAAGCTGAATAATCTAAGGAGGAAATATCGTGGGAATTCGTGTTTATAAACCAACAACAAACGGTCGCCGTAATATGACTTCTTTGGATTTCGCTGAAATCACAACAAGCACTCCTGAAAAATCATTGCTTGTTGCATTGAAGAGCAAGGCTGGTCGTAACAACAACGGTCGTATCACAGTTCGTCACCAAGGTGGTGGACACAAACGTTTCTACCGTTTGGTTGACTTCAAACGTAACAAAGACAACGTTGAAGCAGTTGTTAAAACAATCGAGTACGATCCAAACCGTTCTGCAAACATCGCTCTTGTACACTACACTGACGGTGTGAAAGCATACATCATCGCTCCAAAAGGTCTTGAAGTAGGTCAACGTATCGTTTCAGGTCCAGAAGCAGATATCAAAGTCGGAAACGCTCTTCCACTTGCTAACATCCCAGTTGGTACTTTGATCCACAATATTGAGTTGAAACCAGGTCGTGGTGGTGAATTGGTACGTGCTGCTGGAGCTTCTGCTCAAGTATTGGGTCAAGAAGGTAAATACGTTCTTGTTCGTCTTCAATCTGGCGAAGTACGTATGATCCTTGGAACTTGTCGTGCTACAGTTGGTGTTGTCGGAAACGAACAACATGGACTTGTAAACCTTGGTAAAGCAGGACGTAGCCGTTGGAAAGGTATCCGCCCAACAGTTCGTGGTTCTGTAATGAACCCTAACGATCACCCGCACGGTGGTGGTGAAGGTAAAGCACCAGTTGGTCGTAAAGCACCATCTACTCCATGGGGCAAACCTGCTCTTGGTCTTAAAACTCGTAACAAGAAAGCGAAATCTGACAAACTTATCGTTCGTCGTCGCAACGAGAAATAATATTAAACTAGTCGCTTAAGTAACTAGTAAATCCGCCAGCTCGGTAGCGCTCCTTGTGAGCGCAAGCCGCTGTGGTACAACATTTAAAGGAGAAAATATAAAAATGGGACGCAGTCTTAAAAAAGGACCTTTCGTCGATGAGCATTTGATGAAAAAAGTTGAAGCTCAAGCTAACGACGAAAAGAAAAAAGTTATTAAAACTTGGTCACGTCGTTCAACGATCTTCCCAAGTTTCATTGGTTACACTATTGCAGTTTATGACGGACGTAAACACGTACCTGTTTACATCCAAGAAGACATGGTAGGTCACAAACTTGGTGAATTTGCACCAACTCGTACTTACAAAGGTCACGCTGCAGACGACAAGAAAACACGTAGAAAATAAGGAGAACATAAATGGCAGAAATTACTTCAGCTAAAGCAATGGCTCGTACAGTACGTGTTTCACCTCGTAAATCACGTCTTGTTCTTGATAACATCCGTGGTAAAAGCGTAGCCGATGCAATCGCAATCTTGACATTCACTCCAAACAAAGCTGCTGAAATCATCTTGAAAGTTTTGAACTCAGCTGTAGCTAACGCTGAAAACAACTTTGGTTTGGATAAAGCTAACTTGGTAGTATCTGAAGCATTCGCAAACGAAGGACCAACTATGAAACGTTTCCGTCCACGTGCGAAAGGTTCAGCTTCACCAATCAACAAACGTACAGCTCACATCACTGTAGCTGTTGCAGAAAAATAAGGAGGTAAAATCGTGGGTCAAAAAGTACATCCAATTGGTATGCGTGTCGGCATCATCCGTGATTGGGATGCCAAATGGTATGCTGAAAAAGAATACGCGGATTACCTTCATGAAGATCTTGCAATCCGTAAATTCGTTCAAAAAGAACTTGCTGACGCAGCAGTTTCAACTATTGAAATCGAACGTGCAGTAAACAAAGTTAACGTTTCACTTCACACTGCTAAACCAGGTATGGTTATCGGTAAAGGTGGTGCTAACGTTGATGCACTCCGTGCAAAACTTAACAAATTGACAGGAAAACAAGTACACATCAACATCATCGAAATCAAACAACCTGATTTGGATGCTCACCTTGTAGGTGAAGGAATTGCTCGTCAATTGGAGCAACGTGTTGCTTTCCGTCGTGCACAAAAACAAGCAATCCAACGTGCAATGCGTGCTGGAGCTAAAGGAATCAAAACTCAAGTATCAGGTCGTTTGAACGGTGCAGATATCGCCCGTGCTGAAGGATACTCTGAAGGAACTGTTCCGCTTCACACACTTCGTGCAGATATCGATTATGCTTGGGAAGAAGCAGATACTACATACGGTAAACTTGGTGTTAAAGTATGGATCTACCGTGGTGAAGTTCTTCCAGCTCGCAAAAACACTAAAGGAGGTAAATAACCAATGTTAGTACCTAAACGTGTTAAACACCGTCGTGAATTCCGTGGAAAAATGCGCGGTGAAGCAAAAGGTGGAAAAGAAGTAGCATTCGGTGAATACGGTCTTCAAGCTACAACTAGCCACTGGATCACTAACCGCCAAATCGAAGCTGCTCGTATCGCCATGACTCGTTACATGAAACGTGGTGGTAAAGTTTGGATTAAAATCTTCCCACACAAATCATACACTGCTAAAGCTATCGGTGTGCGTATGGGATCTGGTAAAGGGGCACCTGAAGGTTGGGTAGCACCAGTTAAACGTGGTAAAGTGATGTTCGAAATCGCTGGTGTATCTGAAGAGATCGCTCGCGAAGCGCTTCGTCTTGCTAGCCACAAATTGCCAGTTAAATGTAAATTCGTAAAACGTGAAGCAGAATAAGGAGAAGGCATGAAACTTAATGAAGTAAAAGAATTTGTTAAAGAACTTCGTGGTCTTTCTCAAGAAGAACTCGCGAAGCGCGAAAACGAATTGAAAAAAGAATTGTTTGAACTTCGTTTCCAAGCTGCTACTGGTCAATTGGAACAAACAGCTCGCTTGAAAGAAGTTAAAAAACAAATCGCTCGTATCAAAACAGTTCAATCTGAAGCGAAATAATAGACTAGGGAAGGAGAAATTTCAATGGAACGCAATAATCGTAAAGTTCTTGTTGGACGTGTTGTATCTGACAAAATGGACAAGACAATCACAGTTGTAGTTGAAACAAAACGTAACCACCCAGTCTATGGTAAACGTATTAACTACTCTAAAAAATACAAAGCTCATGATGAAAACAATGTTGCCAAAGAAGGCGATATCGTACGTATCATGGAAACTCGCCCGCTTTCAGCTACAAAACGTTTCCGTCTTGTAGAAGTTGTTGAAGAAGCGGTCATCATCTAATCAAACCTGAAAGGAGAAAACTGAAATGATTCAAACAGAAACTCGTTTGAAAGTCGCAGACAACAGCGGTGCTCGCGAAATCTTGACTATCAAAGTTCTTGGTGGTTCAGGACGTAAATTTGCAAACATCGGTGATGTTATCGTGGCATCTGTAAAACAAGCTACTCCTGGTGGTGCGGTTAAAAAAGGTGACGTTGTTAAAGCAGTTATCGTTCGTACTAAATCAGGTGCTCGTCGTGCTGATGGTTCATACATCAAATTTGACGAAAACGCAGCAGTTATCATCCGTGAAGACAAAACTCCTCGCGGAACACGTATCTTTGGCCCAGTTGCACGTGAATTGCGTGAAGGTGGCTTCATGAAGATCGTGTCACTTGCTCCAGAAGTACTTTAATTTTTAGAAACAAACTAGTCCCCTAGCTTCAAGCTAGGGTGCCCTTATGGGCGTAAGAAAAATCAAGGAGAAACCTAATGTTTGTAAAAAAAGGCGACAAAGTTCGCGTAATCGCTGGTAAAGATAAGGGAACAGAAGCTGTTGTCCTTACTGCCCTTCCAAAAGTAAACAAAGTTATCGTTGAAGGTGTTAACATCGTTAAGAAACACCAACGTCCAACTAACGAGCTTCCTCAAGGTGGTATCATCGAAAAAGAAGCAGCTATCCACGTATCAAACGTTCAAGTTTTGGACAAAAATGGTGTAGCTGGCCGTGTTGGTTACAAATTTGTAGACGGTAAAAAAGTTCGCTACAACAAAAAATCAGGCGAAGTGCTTGATTAATCACGAAGGAAAGGAGAAGTATAATGGCAAATCGTTTAAAAGAAAAATATCTTAATGAAGTAGTTCCTGCTTTGACAGAACAATTCAACTACTCATCAGTGATGGCTGTGCCTAAAGTAGATAAGATCGTTTTGAACATGGGTGTTGGTGAAGCGGTATCAAACGCTAAAAGCCTTGAAAAAGCTGCTGAAGAATTGGCACTTATCTCAGGTCAAAAACCACTTATCACTAAAGCTAAAAAATCAATCGCCGGCTTCCGTCTTCGTGAAGGTGTTGCGATCGGTGCAAAAGTTACCCTTCGTGGTGAACGTATGTACGAATTCTTGGATAAATTGGTTTCAGTTTCACTTCCACGTGTACGTGACTTCCACGGTGTTCCAACAAAATCATTTGATGGACGCGGAAACTACACACTTGGTGTGAAAGAACAATTGATTTTCCCAGAAATCAACTTCGATGACGTTGACAAAACTCGTGGTCTTGACATCGTTATCGTAACAACTGCTAACACTGACGAAGAGTCACGTGCATTGCTTACAGGCCTTGGAATGCCTTTTGCAAAATAATATAGGAGGTAAATCTAATGGCTAAAAAATCAATGATTGCTAAGAACAAACGTCCAGCGAAGTTCTCTACTCAAGCTTATACTCGTTGTGAAAAATGTGGTCGTCCACATTCAGTTTACCGCAAATTTAAACTTTGCCGTGTTTGCTTCCGTGAATTAGCTTACAAAGGACAAATTCCTGGTGTAACAAAAGCATCTTGGTAATTTAAGATATCAAGGGCGTCAAAACTCTAAGTGAAAATAGGAAACTGGACGAAGAAACTGAAGTTTCTAGGAGAGTTTGTCTTTTTCGCACAGAGTTTAGCCCGGGTTCAGTTGGGCTTGCCAATTTGAACACGAGCTACAGCTTTGGCAAAAAAGACCAATTTTCTTTGGAGCATCGCTCCTGCATCAAATTGCCTATTTTTGCTCTTGCTGTTACGCTCTTTGTATCATGTATTAACTAGCAAGTGCAACTTGCAAACTACTAGTAAGAGGAGAAAAACAAAATGGTTATGACTGACCCAATCGCAGACTTCCTAACTCGTATTCGTAACGCTAACCAAGCTAAACACGAAGTACTTGAAGTACCTGCATCAAACATCAAAAAAGGGATTGCTGAAATCCTTAAACGCGAAGGTTTTGTAAAAAACGTTGAAATCATCGAAGATGACAAACAAGGCATCATCCGTGTATTCCTTAAATACGGACCAAACGGTGAAAAAGTTATCACTAACTTGAAACGTGTTTCTAAACCAGGACTTCGTGTCTACAAAAAACGTGAAGACCTTCCAAAAGTTCTTAACGGACTTGGAATTGCTATCCTTTCAACTTCTGAAGGTTTGCTTACTGATAAAGAAGCACGCCAAAAGAATGTTGGTGGGGAAGTTATCGCTTACGTTTGGTAAAATCAAGATACAAAGCTCGTAAAGAACAAAGCAAAATTAGGAAGTTGGAGAAGTTTGTTTACAAACAAGCCAACTTATCTATTTTGCACAGTTCTTAGAGCGTGTTCAGTTCAGCTCTTGAACTAAATAAGTATCTGAACCCCGTGAAAACTGGCCGTTCTGGCCTGACAATCTAACAGGAGAAAATAAACATGTCACGTATTGGTAATAAAGTTATCGTGTTGCCTGCTGGTGTAGAAATCACTAACAATGACAACGTTGTAACTGTAAAAGGACCTAAAGGAGAACTTACTCGTGAGTTCTCAAAAGATATTGAAATCCGTGTGGAAGGTACTGAAGTAACTCTTCACCGTCCAAACGATTCAAAAGAAATGAAAACTATCCACGGAACTACTCGTGCCCTTTTGAACAACATGGTTGTTGGTGTATCAGAAGGATTCAAGAAAGAACTTGAAATGCGCGGGGTTGGTTACCGTGCACAACTTCAAGGATCTAAACTTGTTTTGGCTGTTGGTAAATCTCATCCAGACGAAGTTGAAGCTCCAGAAGGAATTACTTTTGAACTTCCAAACCCAACAACAATCGTTGTTAGCGGAATTTCAAAAGAAGTAGTTGGTCAAACAGCTGCTTACGTACGTAGCCTTCGTTCACCAGAACCATATAAAGGTAAAGGTATCCGTTACGTTGGTGAATTCGTTCGCCGTAAAGAAGGTAAAACAGGTAAATAATGTTGAGTGGTTGAGTCTCAACCACCAACCTATTTTCCAACTTTGTGCATAGCACACGATTTAAAACTAAAGAGGTGAAAACTGTGATTTCAAAACCAGATAAAAACAAACTCCGCCAAAAACGCCACCGTCGCGTTCGCGGAAAACTCTCTGGAACTGCTGATCGCCCACGTTTGAACGTATTCCGTTCTAATACAGGCATCTACGCTCAAGTGATTGATGACGTAGCGGGTGTAACGCTCGCAAGTGCTTCAACTCTTGACAAAGAAGTTTCAAAAGGAACTAAAACTGAACAAGCCGTTGCTGTCGGTAAACTCGTTGCAGAACGTGCAAACGCTAAAGGTATTTCAGAAGTGGTGTTCGACCGCGGTGGATATCTATATCACGGACGTGTGAAAGCTTTGGCTGATGCAGCTCGTGAAAACGGATTGAAATTCTAATAGGAGGACACTAGAAAATGGCATTTAAAGACAATGCAGTTGAATTAGAAGAACGCGTAGTTGCTGTCAACCGTGTTACAAAAGTTGTTAAAGGTGGACGTCGTCTTCGTTTCGCAGCTCTTGTTGTTGTTGGTGACCACAACGGTCGCGTAGGATTTGGTACTGGTAAAGCTCAAGAAGTTCCAGAAGCAATCCGTAAAGCAGTAGATGATGCTAAGAAAAACTTGATCGAAGTTCCTATGGTTGGAACAACAATCCCACACGAAGTTCTTTCAGAATTCGGTGGAGCTAAAGTATTGTTGAAACCTGCTGTAGAAGGTTCTGGAGTTGCCGCTGGTGGTGCAGTTCGTGCCGTTGTGGAATTGGCAGGTGTGGCAGATATTACATCTAAATCACTTGGTTCTAACACTCCAATCAACATTGTTCGTGCAACTGTTGAAGGTTTGAAACAATTGAAACGCGCTGAAGAAGTTGCTGCCCTTCGTGGTATTTCAGTTTCTGATTTGGCATAAGAAAGGGGATAAAATGGCTCAAATTAAAATTACTTTGACTAAGTCTCCAATCGGACGCATTCCATCACAACGTAAAACTGTTGTAGCACTTGGACTTGGCAAATTGAACAGCTCTGTTATTAAAGAAGATAACGCTGCTATCCGTGGTATGATCACAGCAGTATCTCACTTGGTAACAGTTGAAGAAGTAAACTAATGAATTTTTAGGGGATGTGCACTATACCATCCCCTAAAACTAGATATAGTCATCTATGATGACGTCGTATAGGCGAGTTGATGGGGGAGACAACCTTTTCTCCCTTATCGGCGCTAGCATTTTACAAAAGAGGAGAAAATAAAAATGAAACTTCATGAATTGAAACCTGCAGAAGGTTCTCGTAAAGTACGTAACCGCGTTGGTCGTGGTACTTCATCAGGTAACGGTAAAACATCTGGTCGTGGTCAAAAAGGTCAAAAAGCTCGTAGCGGTGGCGGAGTTCGCCTTGGTTTTGAAGGTGGACAAACTCCATTGTTCCGTCGTCTTCCAAAACGTGGATTCACTAACATCAACGCTAAAGAATACGCAATTGTGAACCTTGACCAATTGAACGTCTTTGAAGATGGTGCTGAAGTTACTCCAGTTGTTCTTATCGAAGCAGGAATTGTTAAAGCTGAAAAATCTGGTATTAAAATTCTTGGTAACGGTGAGTTGACTAAGAAATTGACTGTGAAAGCAGCTAAATTCTCTAAATCAGCTGAAGAAGCTATCACTGCTAAAGGTGGTTCAGTAGAAGTCATCTAAGAGAGGTGACCTATGTTTTTTAAATTATTAAGAGAAGCTCTTAAAGTCAAGCAGGTTCGATCAAAAATTTTATTTACAATTTTTATCGTTTTGGTCTTTCGTATCGGAACTAGTATTACAGTTCCTGGTGTGAATGCCAATAGCTTGAATGCTTTAAGTGGATTATCCTTCTTAAACATGTTGAGCTTGGTCTCAGGGAATGCCATGAAAAACTTCTCAGTTTTTGCTCTTGGTGTTAGTCCCTACATTACGGCCTCTATCGTTGTCCAACTCTTGCAAATGGATATTTTACCCAAGTTTGTAGAGTGGGGTAAACAGGGGGAAGTAGGTCGAAGAAAATTAAATCAAGCTACTCGTTATATTGCTCTTGTTCTAGCCTTTGTGCAATCTATCGGGATTACAGCTGGTTTTAATACTTTGGCTGGAGCTCAATTGTTGAAAACAGCTCTTACTCCACAAGTCTTTATCATGATTGGTATCATCTTAACAGCTGGTAGCATGATTGTGACTTGGTTGGGAGAGCAAATTACAGATAAGGGATACGGAAATGGTGTTTCTATGATTATCTTTGCCGGGATTGTTGCCTCAATTCCAGAGATGATTCAGGGCATCTATGTGGACTACTTTGTGAACGTCCCAAGTAGCCGTATCAACTCATCTATCATTTTCGTAATCATTTTGATTATTACTGTATTGTTGATCATTTATTTTACAACCTATGTTCAACAAGCAGAATACAAAATTCCAATCCAATATACTAAGGTTGCACAAGGTGCTCCATCTAGCTCTTACCTTCCTTTGAAGGTAAACCCTGCTGGAGTTATCCCTGTTATCTTTGCAAGTTCGATTACTGCAGCGCCTGCGGCTATTCTTCAGTTTTTGAGCGCTACAGGTCATGATTGGGCTTGGGTAAGAACAGCACAAGAAATGCTGGCAACAACTTCACCAACTGGTATTGCCATGTATGCTTTGTTGATTATTCTTTTTACATTCTTCTATACGTTTGTACAGATTAATCCTGAAAAAGCGGCAGAGAACCTACAAAAGAGCGGTGCCTATATCCACGGAGTTCGTCCTGGTAAAGGTACAGAAGAATATATGTCTAAACTTCTTCGTCGTCTTGCAACTGTTGGTTCTCTCTTCCTTGGTGTGATTTCTATTTTACCGATTGTAGCAAAAGATGTTTTCGGACTTTCAGAAGCAGTTGCTTTTGGAGGAACTAGTCTTTTGATCATTATCTCTACAGGTATTGAAGGAATCAAACAATTGGAAGGTTACCTGTTGAAACGTAAGTATGTTGGTTTCATGGACAGAACAGAATAAAAGTATTTACTGAGTCAGTAAATGCTGAGGGAGTGGAGGTTTAACTCTAACATTAGTGAGAGTTTGGTCTCCCCTCTTCTATTTTGTTTTTAAATAGGGGTGAAAAGACTTTTTGCTTCTATTTAAAAATAAAATAAGGAGATCAAATCATGAATCTTTTGATTATGGGCTTACCCGGTGCAGGTAAGGGAACTCAAGCAGCAAAAATCGTAGAACAATTCCATGTTGCACATATCTCAACTGGTGATATGTTCCGCGCTGCAATGGCAAATCAAACTGAAATGGGTGTTCTTGCTAAGTCATACATTGACAAGGGTGAATTGGTTCCTGATGAAGTTACAAATGGAATCGTAAAAGAACGTCTTTCACAAGATGATATTAAAGAAACAGGATTCTTGTTGGATGGTTACCCACGTACAATTGAACAAGCTCATGCCTTGGACAAAACATTGGCTGAACTTGGAATTGAACTAGAAGGTGTTATCAATATTGAAGTGAACCCTGACAGCCTCTTGGAACGTTTGAGTGGCCGTATCATCCACCGAGTAACTGGAGAAACTTTCCACAAGGTCTTTAACCCACCAGTTGACTATAAAGAAGAAGATTACTACCAACGTGAAGATGATAAGCCTGAGACAGTCAAACGTCGTTTGGATGTGAATATTGCTCAAGGGGAACCAATCATTGCTCACTACCGTGCCAAAGGTTTGGTTCATGACATCGAAGGTAATCAAGATATCAATGATGTCTTCTCAGATATTGAAAAAGTATTGACAAATTTGAAATAAAGCGTTTTTCACACTTGCAAAAATCCGCTACAAATGTTATACTGAGATAGTCTGACTTATAATTGTTGTCTCTGTGTCTAGAGGCATCGAATCGAAATTTATGGAGGTGCTTTTGCGTGGCAAAAGACGATGTGATTGAAGTTGAAGGCAAAGTAGTTGATACAATGCCGAATGCAATGTTTACGGTTGAACTTGAAAATGGACATCAGATTTTAGCAACAGTTTCTGGTAAAATTCGTAAAAACTATATTCGTATTTTAGCGGGAGATCGTGTTACTGTCGAAATGAGTCCATATGACTTGACACGTGGACGTATCACTTACCGCTTTAAATAATCGAAAAACTTGGAGGGATAAGAAATGAAAGTAAGACCATCGGTCAAACCAATTTGCGAATACTGTAAAGTTATTCGTCGTAATGGTCGTGTTATGGTAATTTGCCCAGCAAATCCAAAACACAAACAACGTCAAGGATAAGATAGAAAGGAGAAAACATGGCTCGTATTGCTGGAGTTGATATTCCAAATGACAAACGCGTAGTGATCTCATTGACTTATGTTTATGGTATCGGACTTGCAACATCTAAGAAAATTTTGGCTGCTGCTGGAATCTCAGAAGATGTTCGTGTACGTGATCTTACATCAGATCAAGAAGATGCTATCCGTCGTGAAGTGGATGCAATCAAAGTTGAAGGTGACCTTCGTCGTGAAGTAAACTTGAACATCAAACGTTTGATGGAAATCGGTTCATACCGTGGTATCCGTCACCGTCGTGGACTTCCTGTCCGTGGACAAAACACTAAAAACAACGCTCGCACTCGTAAAGGTAAAGCTGTTGCGATTGCTGGTAAGAAAAAATAATATAGGAGGTAAAAGTCTTGGCTAAACCAACACGTAAACGTCGTGTGAAAAAGAATATCGAATCTGGTATTGCTCATATTCACGCTACATTTAATAACACTATTGTTATGATTACTGATGTGCATGGTAATGCAATTGCTTGGTCATCAGCTGGTGCTCTTGGTTTCAAAGGTTCTCGTAAATCTACACCATTCGCTGCTCAAATGGCTTCTGAAGCTGCTGCTAAATCTGCACAAGAACACGGTCTTAAATCAGTTGAAGTTACTGTAAAAGGTCCAGGTTCTGGTCGTGAGTCAGCTATTCGTGCGCTTGCTGCCGCTGGTCTTGAAGTAACAGCAATTCGTGATGTGACTCCAGTGCCACACAATGGTGCTCGTCCTCCAAAACGTCGCCGTGTATAATCATCGCATTACACTGCTTTTCGTTTAAGAGGGAGTAACTAAATGATCGAGTTTGAAAAACCAAATATAACAAAAATTGATGAAAATAAAGATTATGGCAAGTTTGTAATTGAACCACTTGAACGTGGCTACGGTACAACTCTTGGTAACTCTCTTCGTCGTGTACTTCTAGCTTCTCTACCAGGAGCAGCTGTGACATCTATCAATATTGATGGTGTGTTACATGAGTTTGACACAGTTCCAGGTGTTCGTGAAGACGTGATGCAAATCATTCTGAACATTAAAGGAATTGCAGTGAAATCGTACGTTGAAGACGAAAAAATCATCGAACTAGATGTTGAAGGCCCTGCTGAAGTAACAGCTGGTGACATTTTGACAGATAGCGATATTGAAATTGTAAATCCAGATCATTATCTCTTTACAATCGGTGAAGGTTCTTCTCTAAAAGCGACTATGACTGTTAACAGTGGTCGTGGATATGTACCTGCTGATGAAAATAAAAAAGATAATGCACCAGTTGGAACACTTGCTGTAGATTCTATTTATACACCAGTTACAAAAGTCAACTATCAAGTGGAACCTGCTCGTGTAGGTAGCAATGATGGATTTGACAAACTAACCCTTGAAATCTTGACAAATGGAACAATTATTCCAGAAGATGCTTTAGGGCTTTCAGCACGTATTTTGACAGAACATCTTGATTTGTTTACAAATCTTACTGAGATTGCTAAGTCAACTGAAGTGATGAAAGAAGCTGATACTGAATCTGACGACCGTATTTTGGATCGTACGATTGAGGAACTGGATTTGTCTGTGCGTTCATACAACTGTTTGAAGCGTGCCGGTATCAATACTGTGCATGATTTGACAGAAAAATCTGAAGCAGAGATGATGAAAGTACGAAATCTTGGACGCAAGAGTTTGGAAGAAGTGAAACTCAAACTCATTGATTTGGGTCTTGGATTAAAAGATAAATAAAGGAGGAATACATGGCTTACCGTAAACTAGGACGCACTAGCTCACAACGTAAAGCAATGCTTCGCGATTTGACAACTGACCTTTTGATCAACGAATCAATCGTGACAACTGAAGCTCGTGCTAAAGAAATCCGTAAAACTGTTGAAAAAATGATTACTCTAGGTAAACGTGGTGATTTGCATGCACGTCGTCAAGCAGCTGCTTTCGTACGTAATGAAATCGCATCTGAAAACTATGATGAAGCAACTGATAAGTACACTTCTACTACAGCACTTCAAAAATTGTTCTCAGAGATCGCACCTCGTTATGCTGAACGTAACGGTGGATACACTCGTAT
Organism: Streptococcus sp. 5346; assembly: GCF_013277455.1. Taxonomy (GTDB): domain Bacteria; phylum Bacillota; class Bacilli; order Lactobacillales; family Streptococcaceae; genus Streptococcus. The sequence goes on along the minus strand of NZ_VMMY01000002.1, from coordinate 241,149 downwards.
CCTTAAAACTGAACCACGTCGTGGTGATGCAGCGCCAATGGCGATCATCGAATTAGTATAAAATCATCAATTTTGTTGAGTGTTATGATGATGGAGTCTTGTGCTCTTAGTCTAGCTCTGGTCTACCGCTAGGATTTCGGTCCTAGCGGGAACACTCATCATAAGTTGGGATAGTGGACGCTTGTTTACGAAATTGTTTTTTTCCTAAGAACAACTTCGTAAGCAGGCGTTTTTGAGTATTTTAGTTAGAATTATGCTATACTATTTGAAAAGAATCCTGTTTAATGTTCAGGTTTCCTATTAAAAGAAGAATTGGAGTTTGCTTATGAAAGCGATTATAACTGTTGTTGGTAAAGATAAATCTGGAATTGTTGCAGGTGTTTCTGGTAAAATTGCAGAATTGGGTTTGAATATTGATGATATCTCTCAAACTGTTTTGGATGAATTTTTTACGATGATGGCTGTCGTCTCTAGTGATAAAAAGCAAGATTTTACCTATCTTCGTAATGAATTTGAAGCTTTTGGGCAAACTTTGAATGTGAAAATCAATATTCAGAGTGCAGCGATTTTCGAAGCTATGTATAATATCTAGGAGGTTATCATGGATATTAGACAAGTTACTGAAACCATCTCCATGATTGAGGAGCAAAACTTCGATATCAGAACTATTACCATGGGGATTTCCCTTTTGGACTGTATCGATCCGGATATCAAACGTGCTGCGGAGAAAATTTATCAAAAGATTACGACCAAGGCGGCTAATTTAGTGGCTGTTGGTGACGAAATTGCAGCTGAGTTGGGAATTCCAATCGTTAATAAGCGTGTATCGGTGACTCCTATTTCTTTGATAGGGGCAGCGACAGATGCGACGGACTACGTGGTTCTGGCAAAAGCGCTTGATAAGGCTGCGAAAGAGATTGGTGTGGACTTTATTGGTGGTTTTTCTGCCTTGGTACAAAAGGGTTATCAAAAGGGAGATGAGATTCTCATCAATTCTATTCCTCGTGCTTTGGCTGAAACGGATAAGGTTTGCTCGTCAGTTAATATCGGCTCAACCAAGTCTGGTATTAATATGACGGCTGTCGCAGATATGGGACGAGTTATTAAGGAAACGGCAACTCTATCAGATATGGGAGCGGCCAAGTTGGTTGTATTTGCTAATGCTGTTGAGGACAATCCATTTATGGCTGGTGCCTTCCATGGTGTTGGGGAAGCGGATGTTATCATCAATGTCGGAGTTTCTGGTCCTGGTGTGGTGAAACGTGCCTTGGAAAAAGTTCGTGGACAGAGCTTTGATGTAGTAGCCGAAACAGTTAAGAAAACTGCCTTTAAAATCACTCGTATCGGTCAATTGGTTGGTCAAATGGCCAGTGAGAGACTGGGTGTGGAATTTGGTATTGTGGACTTGAGTTTGGCGCCAACTCCTGCGGTTGGAGATTCTGTTGCACGTGTCCTTGAAGAAATGGGGCTAGAAACAGTTGGAACACACGGGACGACGGCTGCCTTGGCTCTCTTGAACGACCAAGTTAAGAAGGGCGGAGTTATGGCCTGCAACCAAGTCGGTGGTTTGTCTGGTGCCTTTATCCCTGTTTCTGAGGATGAGGGGATGATTGCTGCAGTGCAAAATGGCTCTCTTAATTTGGAAAAACTAGAAGCTATGACGGCTATCTGTTCCGTTGGTTTGGATATGATTGCCATTCCGGAGGATACACCTGCTGAAACCATTGCGGCTATGATTGCGGATGAGGCTGCAATTGGTGTCATTAATATGAAAACAACAGCTGTTCGTATCATTCCTAAAGGAAAAGAAGGAGACATGATTGAGTTTGGTGGTCTATTAGGTACTGCACCCGTTATGAAGGTCAATGGGGCTTCGTCTGTCGATTTCATCTCTCGCGGTGGACAAATCCCAGCACCAATCCATAGTTTTAAAAATTAAGAAAATAGGAGAAAATGATGAAAAAAGAAATGAAACATGCTTTAGTAGCTTTGGGACTGTCGACTTTACTAGTTCCAACTTTTGTCAATCAAGTAGTTTATGCGCAAGAAGAAAGCCATGAAACTGTAACTCAGGTAACTTTAGAATTTTTTAAAAATGAAGTAGAGCAAGCTAAGAAATCTTATAAAGAGTTTTTAAGTAAGAATAAAGAAAAACTATTAAATGAAGCGGATCAAGTAGACTGGAGCATCCTTTCTTTTTCTCAGGATGATATAAAAACAATTAAGAATAATGCTATAGAAAGACTTAATAAAGAATACCAATCTTTTTTAGAAGAGATAGAAGGAGTGGAAAAAGAAGCATTAGAGACTTCAAAGGATTTTCAAGGTGCTGTAAATAGATTGCATGATTCTATGAGTTACCGTATTAACACAAATTTTGATTCTAGTTATAGAATTAAAAGAGAGGCTCTAGAGCTAATTATATTAAAGAAAAAGGAAAAACTAATTCCTAAAATAAAGGAAAACCAATATTATACAGCAAGAGAAAAAGAAAATGTGTTAAGAAGTATCGAATCTCCAATTGATTTTAAACAATATTATCCTGAGAGTGATAGAGATGGAAGTATGACAGTCAATCAATATTTAAAAACCTTGATTCATGTTGCATCAAATGATTTTCATATCTATATCGTACTTCCTAGAGAGAAAAATATTAGAGAAATTAAAGCAGTTGCTTTTATGGAGAAAACAGCTATTAGTAGTGATGACTCTCTTTCTAAATCTGAGAAGATCGCTTTATTGAATAATGTTGAGGACATATTAGAAGAGGGACTAGCAAAAATTGGGACACACTCTGGGGGATATATTCCTGACAATGGAACCGATATTGTTAATATGCTATCCCCTGAAGAGTTATCTGTCTTTACTAAGCGTATCGAAGATGTTTACCAAGGCAAAGTTAAGCCTAAGGTTACGAAAGAGGAAGCTATTCAAGCAGTTTCTAATGGAACTTCATCTCAAGCTACCGTTACTGCTAATGGAGAGACTAAGAAGGATTATCAAGCAAGTAAGTGGTTTAAAGAGTCTGGCAAATGGTACTATAATGACCTTTCTGGTAATCTTGTAAGAAACCGTTGGGTAGGGCGTTATTATCTAAAAGCAGATGCTTCAATGGCTGCTAGTGAATGGATTTATGATGAAGATTATAAGAGCTGGTTTTATGTAGATTCAACTGGTAGTTATGTGGAGAAAGCTTGGCAGGGCGAATACTACCTAAAACGTGGCGGTTACATGGCTAAGAGCGAGTGGGTATTTGATTCTCAGTATGATAGCTGGTATTATCTGAACCAAGACGGCAAGTACGCTCGTAACCAATGGATTAAGGATGGAGATAAGTGGTATTACTTGTTAGCTGATGGGAAATTGGCAAAAAATATGACAATTAACGGCTATAAAGTAAACGAAAAAGGTGAATGGGTATAATTTTTTAAGTTCTATTTAAGGTTGGATGTGTATACTATAATCATTAAATAAAGACCTCCTAATATTATTTGAAACAGATAACTCTGATTTAGTTTGAATTTGATTTTCATCTAATATCTTTATTTAATAGAACTCCTAAACTTTTTCATAATAATCTCCTGCAAAAGTCGCCTGTATGGGTGGCTTTTGTTTTATCATCCATGATATAATAGAGACAAACGGAGGACGGAAAATGGTAAAAGTACGATTGTATTTGGTACGTCACGGCAAGACCATGTTTAACACGATTGGTCGCGCGCAAGGTTGGAGCGATACTCCTTTAACAGCTGAAGGTGAACGAGGGATTCAAGAATTAGGAATCGGTTTGCGAGAATCTGGTCTACAGTTTGATCGCGCTTATTCCAGTGATTCAGGGCGCACCATTCAGACAATGGGAATTATCCTTGAAGAACTTGGCTTGCAGGGGAAAATCCCTTATCGCATGGACAAGCGTATCAGAGAATGGTGTTTCGGTAGTTTTGATGGAGCCTACGATGGCGATCTTTTCATGGGCATTATTCCTCGTATCTTTAATGTGGACCATGTTCATCAATTGTCTTATGCTGAACTGGCTGAGGGTTTGGTAGAGGTCGATACAGCTGGTTGGGCTGAAGGCTGGGAAAAACTCAGTGGCCGCATCAAAGAAGGTTTTGAAGCGATTGCCAAAGAAATGGAAGAACAAGGCGGCGGCAACGCCCTTGTTGTCAGCCACGGAATGACCATTGGAACCATTGTTTATCTGATTAATGGCATGCATCCGCATGGTCTAGATAATGGCAGCGTGACGATCCTTGAATATGAGGATGGCCAGTTTAGCGTTGAGGTTGTTGGTGACCGTAGTTACCGAGAACTAGGACGGGAGAAGATGGAGGATGCCTCTATTTAATCAGTTTAGACTTGCTTGCTATGAAATAGGGATTTGATAGGAATATCAAGATAAGAAAAAACAGCCGAGGTTAATCCTTTCGGCTGTTTTTGATGGGGAAAACTAAAGTGTAATGCTATTGCTTTTAGAGATTTTCATAAACAAGAGCAAGGAACCTACTGTTAGAACAGTCAGGATAGTTGACAAGGCTGCGGCTACACCGTAATTTCCTCTGAGAACTTCTGTATAAATGGCTACAGTCATTGTTCTTGTTTTGACATTGTAGAGGAGGATAGAAGTAGAGAGTTCTGAAATCATTGTGACCCAAGATAGGATGGCTCCAGAAATAATACCAGATAGCATCATTGGAGTTGTAATCTTGGCAAAGGTATTGAGACGGCTACTTCCTAAGCTTTCAGCAGCTTCTTCAATACTTGGTGCTATTTGTTGCAAGCTAGCAACAGATGAGCGAATAGTATAAGGTAATCTTCTGACAGATAGGGACATGATCAAGATGAAAGCAGTTCCTGTAATCATAAGAAATCCACTTCCAAATAGACCAGTATTGAAAGAAGAAATGAAGGCAATCCCTAGAACGGTTCCTGGTACAATATAAGGGACCATACTGAGGCTGTCAATCAAGTTTGTAAACAAATTCCGTTTTCTAACGGCTAGGTAGGAGATAAATGTTGCGAATAGGACAACTAGGACTAAGGCAATCAAAGGGATACGAATGGTATTGAAAATAGCAGACCCCATACGATTGAAAGCTACCTTGTAACTGTTTAGAGAATAGCCTTTGACAAATACCATACCTGATGTTTTTAGGAAAGAAGTATAAATCAAGTAGACTTGAGGTAGAACAGAGAACAAGATAATTCCGTAGACTGTTGCATAAATGGCAGCCATTTTTCCTTTTGTGGTTTTTTTAGGCTCAATTGGATGGAGCGAATTCATACTGAAACTGTAGCGGTTTGAGATGTATTTTTGGATAAGGAAAATCGCCAAGGCAATGATAATCGCCATAATTGCTAAAGCAGATGCAAAAGCAGAATTTCCTCCAACCTCGCTAATAAATTGGGTATAAATCAGGACAGGGAAAGTCCGGTATCCTTCACCAATCAACATAGGCGTTCCAAAGTCTGAGAATGCTCTCATAAATACAAGTAGGGCAGCTGCTAGTAAGGTTGGAACTAGGAGAGGCAAAACAACCGTTACGATACGTTTAAATCCGAAGGATCCCATGCTTTCAGCGGCTTCAAGTAGAGAATTGTCAATACTTTTCATTGTCCCAGCAACGTATAGAAATACCAGTGGGAATAGTTGCAGTGTAAAGACAAGTACAATTCCTTTGAATCCATAAATATCGATAGCTGGAAGATGAAGGGTATTTGTCAGAAATTTAGTGATGACCCCATTTCGCCCCAGCAAGAGAATCCAGGAGTAGGCTCCCACGAAAGGAGCTGACATGGAAGCAATGATAATCAATATTTGTAGAAATTTCTTTCCTTTGAAATCATACATAGAGAAGAGATAAGCTAATAAGGTTCCTACGACTAAGGAAGTGACAGTAGCGGTAATGGAAACCTTGAAACTGTTGACAAGTGTCTCAGAGTAGTAGGCTTTACTAAAGAAAGTGACAAAATTAGCTAGTGAGAGTTGTCCTTCATGTATGAGTGCTTGCTTGAGCACGGTAACGATAGGATAAACGAGAAAGACAAGATAGGTAAGAAAGATGAAGAAAGAGGAGGCTGTCCAAATATTTAGTTTTTTACGTTCCATGGTTGACTCCTTTTATCAGGTTTTGGGAACCATCTGCAGAAAAGACGTTTAATTTTTGAGTATTGATTCGTAGACGAATACGATCGCCTTTTTGTAGATCTTCTTCAAAAGTTGATTCTTCGCTAACTTGAATTTTTGAGGCAAAGCCTGTCTCGATGAAATATTCCGTATTCAGTCCAAGATAGACGCTATCGCTAATAATTCCTTCAATATCTCCAGATTCATCTTTGATAAACTCTTCAGGACGAATACTTACATGAATAGCTTGTGCTTCAGCCTGATCAAGAGCTGGCATTCGAAGAGCATAGCCATCTGAAAAAACGATATAAGCGCCGTCGCTCCGTTTTTCAAGATTAGCAGGGATAATATTTGTGCGTCCGATAAAGGTTGCTACAAACTCATTAGCTGGTTTATGATAGAGTTCTTTTGGCCGACCGATTTGTTGAATGACCCCATCTTTCATAACAGCAATTTGATCTGAAATAGCCATAGCTTCTTCTTGGTCGTGGGTCACATAAACGGTTGTAATTCCTACTTCGTGTTGGATTTCTCGAATAGCTTGACGCATATCCAAGCGAAGTTTGGCATCTAGGTTACTAAGTGGCTCGTCCATGAGGAGAACACTTGGATTAACAGCTAAGGCACGTGCCAAGGCGACACGTTGTTGTTGTCCACCACTGAGTTTATCGGGCTTTCGATCCGCATATTGAGCAATTTGCATGAGTTCAAGATACTTGTTGGTCTGTTGAATCAATTCTTCTTTTGGAACCTTCTTTTGCTTAAGACCAAAAGCAACATTATCTCGAACAGTCAAATGTGGGAAAATAGCGTAGTTTTGAAAAACCATCCCGATATTGCGTTTGCTGGGTTCCATATTATTGATTTTTGTATCATCGAAGTAAAATTCTCCGCCTTCGATACTGTTGAAACCTGCAATCATACGAAGAAGGGTCGTTTTCCCACATCCTGAAGGTCCAAGAAGGGTAAAGAGACTTCCTTTTGGAATTGTAATGTTCAAATTCTCAATAACAGGGACATCGTGGTAGATTTTTTTGGCGTTAATAATTTTGATCTCACTCATAGTGAACCTCTTTTACTGTTTAGATTGGATATCTGTAAAGACTTCGTTGTATTTCTTAACGATATCTGATTTATTCTTGATGACATAATCATAATCTTCAGTGAGTGTTTTGATTTTGTCAATTGGTTTCATGTTTTCGCTTGTTTTAGCATTTTTACGAACAGGACGGTTAGTAGTGGTTGTGCCAAGTGTATCTTGTACTTCTTGAGAGATAATAAAATCGATAAATTTCTTGGCATTTTCCATATTTTTAGCTTTTTTAACGATAGCAGCACTAGCAGGTAGGAAGACGGTTCCTTCTTTTGGATAGACTACCTTGATATTAGCTCCGTCATTTAAGAGTTTAACTGCTGGATCTTCATAAGAGAGACCAACAGCCATTTCTCCGTCAGCGACTGCTTTATAGACACCAGATGAGCTTGAACCGATTTTACCATCAATAAGTGTGAAGAGATCTTTTACATAGCCCCAAGCTTTATCATCTTTGTAGCCACCTTGTGCTTGTAGCATATTAGTTAATTGAGCAAAGGCACTAGAAGAGTTTGCTGGGTCAGCAGTTGCGATTTTTCCTTTTAGTTCAGGTTTGAGAAGGTCGCTATATCCTTCGATGTTCATGCCTTTCGTTAAATCAGGATTGACGATTAAAACACTACCATCTAGTGTATAAGGAGTAGAGTAGCCAGTTGTGTTTTGATATTCTTTGATAACATTATCATTTTCTTTTGAAGTATAGTTTTCAAAGAGTTCTCCGTGGGTAGCATATTGTGTATAAGAACCACCAAAGATGACATCAGCTACAGGAGCTTCTTTTTCTGACTCTAGTTTTTTGAAAAGTTCTCCAGTACCAGCTTGAATCAGTTCTACTTTGATACCATATTTTTCTTCAAAGGCAGGAATAGTTGCTCCGATTAAGCCCTCTGAGTTTGGTGAATAAACGACTAGCGAACCGCCGTCTCCTTTATCAGATGAACCGCCATCGGCAGATTCATTAGAAGAACAAGCAGCAAGACCAAAAAGAGCTAGTCCGCAAGCAGCATAATACATCCATTTCTTTTTCATGATGGATACCTCCGTTGTGTTATTTAAGTTTATTTTAAAACAATGTAAGCGTTTTTAAAACCGATAATTCTATTCTATTAGAGTAAAATTCTCTACAAAACGGAAGTAATTTTTTTGATTTTATAGCAGGGTTTGACAGTTAATCATTGGAAAGTCAAATTTTATTTTTTAGATTGGATATCTGTAAAAATGTCATTGTACTTTTTAAGAATGGCGGATTTGTTTTTAATGACATAATCGGAATCTTCAGTGGCAATATTGATTTCTGTCATAGCCTTCATATTTTTATTGGTTTTAGCATTTTTACGAATGGGTCTGATTGTTGTTTCAGTTCCTAGCTTATCTTGGATTTCTTGAGAAAGGAGGAAATCGATAAATTTCTTAGCGTTTTCCATGTGTTTGGCATTTTTGACGATAGCTGCGTTACCAGGTAAAAAGACGGTTCCTTCTTTTGGATAAATGACTTTTACATCAACCCCATCATTTAAGAGTTTTAAAGCAGGATCTTCATAGGTGAGTCCAACAGCCATTTCCCCATCGGCGACAGCTTTGTAAACATTTGAAGAACTAGATGCAATCTTTCCATCTACTAGGGTAAATAGATTTTTTACATAGGTCCAAGCTTGTTCATTTTCGTATCCACCTTGGTCTACAAGCATGTTTGTTAATTGAGCAAAGGCACTAGAAGCATTACTTGGATCAGCAGTAGCAATTTTTCCTTTTAATTTAGGATTGAGTAGATCATTGTAGCCTTCAATTTTAATATCTTTTGTAAGGGATGAATTGGCAATGATAACACTGACATCCAGTGTGTAAGGTGTGTAGAATCCTGTTTTATTTTGATATTCAGGGATTATCTGGTCGTTTTCTTGGGAAATATAAGGTTCAAAAAGATTTTCGTTAGAAGAGAAGAGGGCGTAGGAGCCTCCGAAAATGACATCAGCTACAGGGGATTCTTTTTCGGCCTCAGCTTTTTTGAACAATTCACCAGTGCTGGCTTGTACTAAATCAACCTTAATACCATATTTTTCTTCGAAGGCTGGGATTGTTTCTTCGATAAGGTCTTCAGGGTTAGGTGAGTAGACAACCAAAGTGTTATCTGAATCTTTTTCAGTGCTAGTTTCCGCTTCTATAGGTGAAGAACATCCTGATAAAGAAAGGAATATCCAGCCACAAGAGAGAAAGAATAGTATTTTTTTCATAAGTATCTCCTTTTTTACGAACATTTTCTCTACCTAGATTGTTAATGTCTTTAAATTGTAGAGTTCTACAGGATATAATAAAAACCTTAAAGAAATCTAAAACGGGAAATAGGAAATGGGTATCTCGAGCAAGGATGGGTGAATTGTAGATGAGATTTTGATGGTAATACTCTTCAAAACACGTCACTTTATCTGTGATCTCAAAGCTATGATTTGAGTAGTTAGCACTTTGATTTTTATTGGGTAAAAGTACAAAATAAAAAGATTGCTAGAGTTGAGCAATCCTTTTACATCAATGATTTTTATCCATAAGTTTTAATTCTTTTGGAGAAATATGGAGATATTTTTTAAAAACTTTGGCAAAATATTTATAGTCTGAAAATCCAACTTGTTCAGAGATATCGCTTAAGGGAGAATTAGGGGACTCAGCCATTTTATCTATAGCTTGCTTGAGGCGGTAGCGTAAGATATATTCATTTAGCGTCATTGGGAAGTCTTCTTTGATAACCTTATATAGATAACTTTCACTATATCCTAGATTCTCTGCAATGGTAGAAATGGTAAAGTGCATACAGTAGTGTTGATGAACAAATTCAAGAATTTGCTGAATGATTTGGTTTTGTGTATCAATTTGTTGGATAGAGGTGAGTAAAGTTTGATATTCTTCTAAAAAAGGAGTTTCTTGACGAGTGCTAACTCGTAATCGCAAAACAATTTTTTGAAGACATTCTGTCAACTCCTTGATATCAATTGGTTTGGATAAGAAATCAACTGCTCCATATTGCATGGCTTTTTTGGCATTTTGAAAATCGTTATAACCTGATAAGATAACTTTTTCATAAGAAAGGGTACGAGTGGCTTCGAACATCATAAAAGCATCCATAATTGGCATTGTGATGTCTGTTAAGACAATATGAGGTTCTTTTTCTTGGATGAGTTTCATTCCCTCTTGACCGTGACTGGCAGTTCCTACGACTTGGATACCTAAGGCAGAGTAGTCTACGGCAATTTCTAGCCATTTTCGGATGAGGTGTTCATCCTCTACGATAATGAGCTTAAACATGAGTTAGTCCTTTCGTTATAAATTTGACCCAAGTTTCTCCTTGGCGATTGACTCCTAAATCTAGCTGGACATCAGAAAAGAAATTGCTCAATCGTTTATAGCTGTTAACGATGCCATGCTGGGTATGAGGGCTTTCTAAAGAGTCTAAAATAGCGAGTCGCTCTCGTTTTGTGAGTCCTCCAGCATTATCCTTGACTAAAAAAGTTAGAGAATCTGATTCCAAGGTAATTTGGATATCAATATGAAGATCAATACGGTATTGCATCCCATATTTTATAGCATTTTCTACTAGAGGAAGCAAGAAAAGTTTAGGAATAGGCTGATTATCAACAGTTTCTGGGCAGACAATATCATAGGAAAAGTGCTCGAAACGAATCTTATGAATAATAAGGTAATCCTCTATAATCTTTAAATCTTGGCAAATGGTTGTTTCTTTTTCTAAATCGGTGATACTGTAGCGAAGAATGCGCGTGAGATTTTGAATCAGGTCTTGTGTGAGAGCGGCATCCATTAAAGAAGTGATTTTAATCGTCTCAAGTGTATTGTAGAGAAAATGAGGATTGAACTGAGCTTCCAGCATTTTTCTTTCAAAAATCCACTTTTCTTTTTCTATGGTCAACATTTTTTGATGAAGTTGATCTAATTCGTACAACATATTGTTGATTTTTTCTGCCATAAACTCAAACTCATCACCTGTTTGTAGAGAAAGCCTTTTTTCTGCTTGTTTGGGAATTTCTTGAAGTTGATAAACCAAACTTTCAATAGGAACAGCATTGTGTGTAGCAATCTTATGAGCAATTCGTCTCGCTTGCCAGAAGTAGAGGAAGAATATACATAAGGTGAGGACGGAGGCTAGACCAAGTAAGCTAGGAATGGGAAAGAAGGATTGAAAAGTATAGATTGAAAAAATAGTACCGACTTTTTCTTTTTGAACAATAAGCGGTTCATTCGCATACCAGTGGGTGCGAGAGTGTAGGAGTTTTTCATCCAATTTTTCAAGAGTGGAACGAGTAAACTGATTTGTATTGTTGGAAAACATATTTCCAAAGCTATCGGTAATGATGTATTTGGAATTGATCATTGGGAAACTTGAAATGAAATCATTCTCATTTACGAAAGCAATAGTATAGGCCTTAACTCGTTGGTTTTGAAGTAGTGGTTTGATAAAGAGTGTGTAATGTTGCTTATCTGAAGAGAGTGCAATTTTTTCTGTAACTTTATCCTGAGAAGGATTTTGAATGAGTAGTTTTAGATAGTAGGGTGATAAAATACTTTCTTGATGATTTCGATTGGTACTAAATAGTAATTCACCTGTATCGCTTAGAATAATGAGGTCAGAACTAAGCTTTAATTTAGCTTTTGTCTCATAAAATAAGCTAAAGACTTCTCTCTCTGTGTGTTTGCCGTCCAAAAATCCAAGAATCATTTTATGGTTCATAGTAGTCAGGAGCTCATTATTTGCTTCTTTCATTTCTTGAACCTGTTTGACAATCTGTCTCGTGTCTTTGGAGAGTTGTTGCTTTTGTAAAAAATAGGAAAAACCAAAAAGTAAAATGAGTAGTAAGAGTGAGGTCACAAAGGCTGCGATAGAGCTTCTATGGAGAATTTCTTTTTGGAGAGATTTTTTAAAGGAATGAGACATCCGCTACCTCCTTGGAAGGGTTTTCTGTTATAAGTATAGCAGTTTAAAAATTCTAGAGCAAGGTAAAATAGAAAAGGTTTGGCTAAAATTTTTTAGCTAAACCTTTTGAAATGTTAAGTATGTATTATAGATGCTTGTTGTCTGCAAATAGCTAAAGCATTTCAAGGAAATAAACTAGAAATAACAATTAATATGATGGTTCAGAAATACCTTTTGATAATCAATAAGATCTTCGGGATGAAGTGCGTTGACTCCATCCATTTCATATTTCCGATTTAATAAACGATATTTGTTTTCACCAAATTGATGAAAAGGGAGTAGTTGAACTTGGTCGATATTTAATGAGTTAAATAGAGTAGCGAATTCTTCTGCATCCTCTAAACTATTGTTAAAATCAGGAATAACCGGGATTCTTAAAACGATAGTTTTATGTTGAGAAAAAGCATAATGAATGTTTTTAATAATCATTTGATTAAAAACCCCAGTCACTTTTTTATGTTTTATAGAATTATAATGTTTTAGGTCTGTGTAGATAAAATCCACATATTGGATTAAATCAACAAATTTTTCATGATCAACAAAGGCAGTAGTTTCAATGGCAGTGTGTATGTGATGTTCTTTAGCTGACTTTAAGATGGCTTTAGCAAATTCAAACTGAGCAAATATTTCACCCCCTGATAAAGTTAAACCTCCACCGGATTCTTCGTAAAATTCTTTATCTTTTAATACCTCTGTAATAATTTCTTCTACAGTTTTTTCTTCACCTACTAAAGTGAATTTTTCTCGTTGAGCATCTTTCATTTTTTCAGGTTTCATTCTTTGAGATTCGGGATTAGAACACCATGGACAGCGCAGAGGACATCCTTTTAAAAAAACAGTTGTACGAATACCCGGACCGTCATGAATTGAAAAGTGTTGAATATTAAAAATAATTCCTTTAGATATTTCCATAAGAGTTCCTCCTCTTTATAATTCTATCCTATCACAAAAACGAAAGAAAAACAATTACGAACGAAAGTTTAATTTGTTGTTTTTTGCTTTTTATTTTGGTAGAATAAAACGGAGGTGTAAAATGAAAAGATTGGAACAAATTATTAAATTAGTATCAGAATATGAAAAGATTGATGTTAATACATTATCGGAAAAATTAAATGTATCGAAAGTAACGATTAGAAAAGATTTAGATAAATTAGAGTCAAAAGGCTTATTACACAGAGAGCATGGATATGCTGTGTTAAATAGTGGAGATGACTTAAATGTACGCTTGTCAATTAATTATGAAATTAAGAGAAAAATTGTTCAAGAAGCAGTAAAATTGGTATCAGATAATGAAACAATAATGATAGAATCTGGTTCAACCTGTGCTTTACTTGCTGAGGAAATTTGCAAGCAAAAAAGAAATGTCACTATTGTAACAAATTCATTTTTTATAGCAAATTTTGTAAGAGGTTATGATTCATGTCGTGTTATTGTTCTTGGTGGAGAGTTTCAGAAAGATTCACAGGTTACCGTAGGACCTTTATTAAAAGAAATGATACAGACTTTTCATGTGCGTCAAGCTTTTGTTGGGACAGATGGCTACGATAAAGAGATGGGCTTTACAGGAAAAGATTTAATGCGCAGTGAGGTAGTTCAATATATTTCAGCAGCGTCGGATAAAGTCATTGTGCTAACTGACTCAAGTAAATTTGATAAAAGGGGTACAGTAAGAAGATTTGCTTTAAGTCAAGTCTATGAAGTAATAACAGACGAAAAACTTTCTAAACAAAATATAGCTACATTAGAAAATGCTGGGATAATGGTTAAGGTAGTTTCGTAAGAGGTTAAGTGTATGAATCAAGATAGGAATAAACTGCTCTCTAAAATTGCTTATCTGTATTATATTGAAAACTTAAATCAGTCACAAATAGCAGCAAAATTAGGAATTTATAGAACCTCTATTAGTAGAATGTTAACAGAAGCAAGGAATGCAGGAATTGTTAAAATTGAAATAGAGAATTTTGATACCAATATGTTTAAGTTGGAAAATTATGTAAAAGAAAAATATGGTCTGGAAAGTTTAGAAATTATTCCAAATGAATTTGATGACACTCCAACAATTTTATCTGAAAGAATTTCTCAAGTTGCAGCAGGCGTCCTTAGGAATCTAATTGATGATAATATGAAAATTGGCTTTTCTTGGGGGAAAAGTTTAAGTAATTTAGTAGATCTAATCCACAGCAAAAGTGTCCGAAATGTTCACTTCTATCCTCTAGCAGGTGGTCCTAGTCACATACACGCTAAATACCATGTGAATACACTGATCTATGAAATGTCTAGAAAATTTCATGGAGAGTGTACATTTATGAATGCAACGATTGTGCAAGAGAATAAATTGTTAACAGATGGTATTTTGCAATCAAGATATTTTGAAGATTTGAAAAATAGTTGGAAAGATTTAGATATAGCTGTGGTTGGGATTGGTGATTTTAGTAATAAAGGAAAACATCAATGGTTAGACATGCTTACAGAGGATGACTTTAAAGAATTAACCAAAGTTAAAACTGTAGGAGAAATTTGTTGTCGATTTTTTGATTCAAAAGGTAAAGAAGTCTATGAAAATTTACAGGAAAGAACGATAGCAATCTCTTTAGAAGATTTAAAAAATATTCCTCAAAGTTTAGCTGTTGCTTACGGTGATACGAAAGTATCTGCGATTCTTTCTGTCTTGCGTGCTAATCTAGTAAATCATCTGATTACAGATAAAAATACAATTTTAAAAGTTTTAGAAGAAGATGGTGATTTTTCTTTTCGAAATATTTTATGTGAGTGAAAATGATAGACTGATTCAGTTTATCGTTTTTCTTTTTAGTAGATTGCACATTTGTGCTTATATAAATAAAAATTGTTTATTTGTTGATTTTTGGATTGACAAGTTTCTTATGTAGTTGTATTCTATAGTTACAAAAGAAAATTTTAAAATTTCAAATGAAAAAAGCTTTTTACATAGTGAAATGAGGAGGAATTTATGGAAATGATTGTTCCAGATCAAATTATCATGGGTTTAATTTTATATGCTGGCGATGCGAAACAACATATTTATAAAGCATTAGATTACATAAAAAACGGTACATGTGAACGATGTGAAGAAGAAATACAGTTAGCTGATGCAGCCTTATTAGAAGCCCATAATCTACAAACAAAATTCTTGGCACAAGAAGCGTCTGGTACAAAAACGGAGATTACAGCACTTTTTGTCCATTCGCAAGATCATCTCATGACTAGTATGACGGAGATTAATTTAATCAAAGAAATTATTAGTTTGAGAAAAGAACTTCATAAAAAATAATACTAGAGTATTGTCATTGTTATTAACATAGAGGAGGAAAATATAATGGTGAAGATTGGTTTGTTTTGTGCAGCAGGATTTTCTACTGGTATGCTTGTAAATAATATGAAAATTGCAGCGCAATCTAGTGGAGTTGAAGCAGAAATAGAGGCGTTTTCTCAGTCTAAATTAGCGGATTATGCCCCAAATCTAGATGTTGCACTGTTGGGGCCTCAAGTTGCTTATACATTAGATAAATCAAAAGAAATTTGTGATAAGTGTGATGTTCCGATAGCTGTTATTCCGATGATGGACTATGGTATGTTAGATGGGAAAAAAGTATTAGATTTGGCCCTATCTTTGATTAGTGGGTAAGAAAAGGAGATTTATTATGGCAAAGATGGATGTTCAAAAAATCATTGCACCTATGATGAAGTTTGTGAATATGCGTGGTATTATAGCTCTAAAAGATGGTATGTTAGCAATTTTGCCATTGACAGTAGTTGGTAGTTTATTCTTGATTATGGGACAATTGCCATTTGAAGGATTAAATAAGGGCATTGCTAGTGTATTTGGAGCAGATTGGACAGAGCCTTTTATGCAAGTCTATTCAGGAACTTTTGCTATTATGGGTCTAATTTCTTGTTTTTCAATTGCCTATTCTTATGCTAAGAATAGCGGAGTAGAGGCATTGCCAGCTGGGGTTCTTTCTGTATCTGCATTCTTTATTTTGCTAAGATCGTCTTATATCCCTAAACAAGGTGAGGCGATTGGGGACGCTATTAGTAAAGTTTGGTTTGGAGGTCAAGGAATTATCGGTGCTATCATTATAGGTTTGGTAGTAGGAAGTATTTATACCTTCTTTATAAAGAGAAAAATTGTTATTAAGATGCCAGAACAAGTTCCACAAGCTATTGCCAAACAGTTTGAAGCAATGATTCCAGCATTTGTAATTTTCTTATTTTCTATGATTGTATATATTTTAGCGAAATCACTGACTAATGGCGGAACATTCATAGAAATGATTTATTCTGCTATTCAAGTTCCGTTGCAAGGTTTAACTGGATCTTTGTATGGTGCTATTGGAATTGCATTCTTTATATCATTTTTGTGGTGGTTTGGTGTTCATGGGCAATCGGTAGTAAATGGAGTAGTGACAGCTCTGCTTTTATCTAATCTTGATGCTAATAAAGCTATGTTAGCCTCTGGTAATCTATCATTAGAAAATGGAGCACATATTGTTACTCAACAGTTTTTAGA
Source organism: Streptococcus sp. 5346 (assembly GCF_013277455.1). GTDB lineage: Bacteria > Bacillota > Bacilli > Lactobacillales > Streptococcaceae > Streptococcus. Next base: position 224,426 of record NZ_VMMY01000002.1, on the reverse strand, counting down.
TTCATTTTTAATTCTATCTGGTTCAGGGATTACGTTTGGTCTTGTAGTTGCCATGCTTTTTGCAGCAAAATCGAAACAGTACCAAGCCTTAGGGAAAGTAGCAGCTTTTCCAGCAATATTTAACGTAAATGAGCCAGTTGTATTTGGATTTCCAATTGTTATGAATCCAGTTATGTTTGTACCTTTCATTCTTGTTCCTGTACTTGCAGCTGTGATAGTATATGGAGCTATTGCAACAGGTTTCATGCAACCATTTTCAGGAGTTACATTACCTTGGAGTACCCCAGCTATTATATCAGGATTTATGGTTGGTGGATGGCAAGGAGTTATTACTCAGCTGGTGATATTAGCGATGTCTACATTGGTTTATTTCCCATTCTTTAAAGTGCAGGATCGTTTAGCTTATCAGAATGAAGTTTGATAAATGTAAAAAACATTTGTGTATTATCACTAAACACACATTTGTGCTAAAAATTAGAGAGTTAAAGTTTTTCTAGTTAAAAGCTTGAAATTCTCTAAAAAATTAGGTATTATATTTTCGAAAGAAACAAAAATATTTTCGAAAGAAAGGTGCTTACGATGGTAAATACAGAAGTAGCAAGAACAACAATCAAGACAGAATATTTTGGCAGCCTTACTGAAAGGATGAACAAATATCGAGAAGATGTCTTAAATAAAAAACCTTATATTGATGCTGAGAGAGCAGTTCTAGCAACACGCGCTTATGATAGATATAAGGAACAACCTAATGTCCTAAAACGCGCCTATATGCTCAAAGAAATTTTGGAAAATATGACTATCTATATCGAAGAAGAATCTATGATTGCGGGAAATCAAGCTTCTTCCAATAAAGATGCTCCTATTTTTCCAGAATATACGCTAGAATTTGTTCTTAATGAGTTGGATCTTTTTGAAAAGCGTGATGGAGACGTTTTCTATATTACAGAAGAAACAAAAGAACAACTTAGAAGTATCGCTCCATTCTGGGAAAATAATAATTTACGTGCGAGAGCTGGTGCCTTGTTACCTGAAGAAGTGTCTGTTTATATGGAAACAGGATTTTTCGGTATGGAAGGTAAGATGAACTCTGGAGATGCTCACTTAGCAGTTAACTATCAGAAACTGTTGCAATTTGGTTTAAGAGGTTTTGAAGAGCGGGCTCGTAAAGCGAAAGCAGCACTAGATTTAACAGATCCAGCAAGTATTGATAAATATCATTTTTACGACTCTATATTTATCGTAATCGATGCTATTAAAGTATATGCAAATCGCTTTGTTGATCTTGCTAAAAGTTTAGCCGAAAATGCAAATCCTAAACGTAAGAAAGAATTACTTGAGATTGCAGATATTTGTTCTCGAGTCCCATATGAACCGGCAACTACTTTTGCAGAAGCTATTCAATCAGTTTGGTTTATTCAATGTATTTTACAAATTGAATCTAATGGCCACTCTCTTTCATATGGTCGTTTTGATCAATATATGTATCCATATATGAAGGCTGATTTAGAAAGTGGTAAAGAAACAGAAGATAGCATTGTTGAACGTCTGACAAATCTTTGGATTAAGACAATTACAATTAATAAGGTCCGCAGTCAAGCACATACATTTTCTTCAGCAGGAAGTCCTTTATATCAAAATGTTACAATTGGTGGACAGACTCGAGATAAGAAGGATGCTGTTAACCCATTATCTTATTTGGTATTAAAATCAGTTGCACAAACCCATCTACCGCAACCTAATCTAACTGTACGTTACCATGCAGGTTTAGATGCTCGTTTCATGAATGAGTGTATTGAAGTGATGAAACTTGGTTTTGGTATGCCTGCATTTAATAATGATGAGATTATTATTCCTTCTTTTATTGCAAAAGGAGTATTGGAAGATGATGCTTATGATTACAGTGCCATTGGATGTGTTGAAACGGCAGTTCCAGGGAAATGGGGCTATCGTTGCACAGGTATGAGTTATATGAACTTCCCTAAGGTTCTACTTATCACGATGAATGATGGAATTGATCCGGCTTCGGGTAAACGGTTTGCACCAAGCTTTGGTCATTTTAAGGATATGAAGAACTTTTCTGAATTAGAAAATGCTTGGGATAAAACACTAAGATATTTGACACGAATGAGTGTTATTGTTGAAAATTCTATTGATTTATCATTGGAACGAGAAGTTCCTGATATTCTATGTTCAGCATTGACTGATGATTGTATTGGTCGTGGAAAACACCTTAAAGAAGGTGGAGCAGTATATGATTATATATCAGGTTTGCAAGTTGGAATTGCAAATTTGTCGGATTCATTAGCTGCAATTAAAAAATTGGTATTTGAGGAAGAACGTATAAGCCCAAGTCAGCTTTGGTATGCACTGGAAACAGATTATGCCGGAGAAGAAGGTAAGGTCATTCAAGAAATGTTGATTCATGATGCACCTAAGTACGGTAATGATGATGATTATGCTGACAAATTGGTTACTGCTGCTTATGACATTTATGTTGATGAAATTGCTAAATATCCTAATACACGTTATGGAAGAGGTCCTATTGGAGGAATTCGTTATTCAGGAACATCTTCTATCTCAGCCAACGTAGGGCAGGGACGTGGAACATTAGCAACTCCAGATGGACGCAACGCGGGTACACCGTTAGCAGAGGGTTGTTCACCATCACATAATATGGATCAACACGGCCCTACATCTGTTTTAAAATCTGTTTCAAAATTACCAACAGATGAAATCGTAGGTGGGGTTCTCTTAAATCAGAAAGTAAATCCTCAAACGTTAGCCAAAGAAGAAGATAAATTAAAACTAATTGCTTTGTTACGAACATTCTTTAATCGTTTACATGGGTACCATATTCAATACAATGTTGTTTCCAGAGAGACGTTGATTGACGCTCAGAAACATCCTGAAAAACACAGAGACTTAATTGTTCGTGTTGCAGGATACTCTGCATTCTTCAATGTTCTTTCTAAGGCAACCCAAGATGATATTATAGGACGTACTGAGCATACATTGTAAAATAAAGAGGTTCTTTTTATGGAATTTATGCTTGACACATTAAATTTAGATGAGATTAAAAAGTGGTCTGAAATTTTACCGCTAGCTGGGGTAACTTCAAATCCCACTATTACAAAAAGAGAGGGTTCTATTAATTTTTTTGAACGAATCAAAGATGTGAGAGAATTGATTGGCTCTGCACCCTCTATTCATGTTCAGGTGATTTCTCAAGATTTTGAAGGCATCTTAAAGGATGCTCATGAAATTCGGAGACAAGCAGGAGATGATATATTTATCAAAGTACCTGTTACTCCAGCTGGATTACGTGCAATAAAGGTGCTAAAAAAAGAGGGCTACCATATCACTGCAACAGCTATTTATACAGTTATTCAGGGATTATTAGCTATCGAAGCAGGAGCGGATTACCTAGCTCCATATTATAATAGAATGGAAAATCTGAACATTGATTCAAATTCTGTCATTCGTCAATTAGCTCTTGCTATTGATAGACAGAACTCTCCTAGTAAGATTTTAGCTGCATCCTTTAAAAATGTAGCACAAGTAAATAATGCTTTAGCTGCAGGTGCGCATGCTGTTACAGCAGGAGCAGATGTTTTTGAATCAGCTTTCGCCATGCCATCTATCCAAAAGGCGGTTGATGATTTTTCTGACGACTGGTTTGTTACTCAACATAGTCGTTCCATTTAGGTAGAAAGGAAACAAACATGAGAATTTTTGCTAGTCCTTCGAGATATATTCAAGGGGAAAATGCCTTGTTCGAAAATGCCAAATCAATATTGGATTTGGGGAATCGTCCTATTCTATTATGTGATCAGTTGGTTTATGATATTGTTGGAAAACGATTTGAAGATTACCTACATAGGTATGGTTTCCGTATTGTTCTAGCCCAGTTTAATGGTGAAGCTTCTGACAATGAAATCAATCGAGTTGTTGCCTTAGCTGAGAAAGAAAATTGTGATAGTATTATCGGGCTTGGTGGTGGAAAGACGATTGATAGTGCAAAAGCTATTGCAGATTTGATTGAAAAGCCTGTTATTATTGCTCCAACAATTGCATCGACAGACGCACCTGTATCTGCTTTATCTGTTATTTATACAGATGAAGGTGCATTTGATCATTATCTATTTTATTCTAAAAATCCAGATTTAGTTTTGGTTGATACAAAAGTTATTTCACAAGCTCCTAAGCGTTTATTAGCGTCTGGTATTGCAGATGGTTTAGCAACTTGGGTTGAGGCGCGTGCAGTTATGCAGGCAAATGGAAAAACTATGTTAGGACAACAACAAACATTGGCTGGAGTTGCAATTGCGAAAAAATGTGAAGAAACGCTGTTCGCAGATGGTTTACAGGCCATGGCGGCTTGTGAAGCTAAAGTTGTGACACCAGCATTAGAAAATATTGTTGAAGCTAATACTCTATTGAGTGGTCTAGGTTTTGAAAGTGGAGGATTGGCTGCGGCGCATGCAATTCATAATGGTTTTACTGCATTGACAGGTGACATACATCATTTAACACATGGTGAAAAAGTAGCTTATGGAACTTTGGTACAACTATTATTGGAAAATAGACCTAAAGAAGAACTTGATAAGTATATTGAGTTTTACAAAAAAATTGGTATGCCAACAACTCTAAAAGAAATGCATTTAGATCAAGTTGGATATGATGATTTAATAAAAGTTGGTAAACAAGCAACCATGGAGGGTGAGACAATCCATCAGATGCCGTTTAAGATTTCGCCTTCAGATGTTGCTCAAGCTATCATCGCTGTAGACGCCTATGTAAATTCAAAATAAACAATAAGGACTACTGTTTTCCAAATGGTAGTCTTTTATTGATCCTCGTATTGAATCCGACGTTCTTCATAAATCAAAAAGCGACATAGGGTGTCGGATATTTATTATAAATACATTAATGAGCATTCCAGTCGTATCTTCGGTCTAAAATTAGTATTTTATGTTATAAGAGATAAGCTTCTTGTTTTGCTCTTTGATTTCCCGCATATAAGATAAAAAAGTGGGTGATAGAGCAATTCAGAGCCATCAAAATTAATGAAATACAGTATACAGTTTTTTCTTTTAACACATTTCAAATTCCCTCAAAAATGGTATAATAGTAACATCACAAAATTGGAGAGAGACCATGAGTTTTTACAATCATAAAGAAATTGAGTCTAAGTGGCAGGGCTACTGGGCAGAACATCATACCTTTAAGACAGGAACAGATGCATCAAAACCGAAGTTTTATGCTCTTGATATGTTCCCTTATCCGTCTGGAGCGGGTCTGCACGTAGGACACCCAGAAGGTTATACCGCAACCGATATCCTCAGCCGTTACAAACGTGCGCAAGGCTACAATGTCCTTCACCCAATGGGCTGGGATGCTTTTGGTTTGCCTGCAGAGCAATACGCTATGGATACTGGTAATGACCCAGCGGAATTCACAGCGGAAAACATTGCTAACTTCAAACGCCAAATCAATGCGCTTGGATTCTCTTACGACTGGGATCGTGAAGTCAACACGACAGATCCAAACTACTACAAATGGACGCAATGGATTTTCACCAAGCTTTATGAAAAAGGCTTGGCTTATGAAGCTGAAGTGCCAGTAAACTGGGTTGAGGAACTGGGAACAGCTATCGCCAACGAAGAAGTCCTTCCTGATGGAACATCTGAGCGTGGAGGCTATCCAGTTGTCCGCAAACCAATGCGTCAATGGATGCTTAAAATCACTGCCTATGCGGAGCGTTTGCTTAATGACTTAGATGAACTTGATTGGCCAGAGTCTATCAAGGATATGCAACGCAACTGGATTGGTAAATCTACTGGTGCTAATGTAACCTTCAAGGTTAAGGGAACTGATAAGGAATTCACTGTCTTCACCACTCGTCCTGATACCCTTTTCGGTGCGACTTTCACTGTTTTGGCTCCTGAGCATGAATTAGTAGACGCTATCGTAAGTTCAGAGCAAGCAGAGGCAGTAGCTGACTATAAACACCAAGCTAGCCTCAAGTCTGACTTGGCTCGTACAGATCTTGCCAAAGAAAAAACAGGAGTTTGGACTGGTGCTTATGCCATCAACCCTGTCAATGGTAAGGAAATCCCAATCTGGATTGCAGACTACGTCCTTGCTAGTTATGGAACAGGCGCTGTCATGGCTGTGCCTGCCCACGACCAACGTGACTGGGAATTTGCCAAACAATTTGACCTTCCAATCGTCGAAGTACTTGAAGGTGGAAACGTTGAAGAAGCTGCCTACACAGAAGATGGCCTTCACGTTAATTCAGACTTCCTAGATGGACTCAACAAAGAAGACGCTATTGCTAAGATCGTGGCTTGGTTGGAAGAAAAAGGCTGTGGACAAGAGAAGGTTACCTACCGTCTCCGCGACTGGCTCTTTAGCCGTCAACGTTACTGGGGTGAACCAATTCCTATCATTCATTGGGAAGACGGAACTTCAACAGCTGTCCCTGAAAGTGAATTGCCACTTGTCTTGCCTGTAACCAAGGATATCCGTCCTTCAGGTACTGGTGAAAGTCCACTAGCTAACTTGACAGATTGGCTTGAAGTGACTCGTGAAGATGGTGTCAAAGGTCGTCGTGAAACCAACACCATGCCACAATGGGCAGGTTCAAGCTGGTACTACCTCCGCTATATTGACCCACACAATACTGAGAAATTGGCCGATGAGGACCTCCTCAAACAATGGTTGCCAGTAGATATCTACGTGGGTGGGGCAGAGCATGCCGTCCTTCACTTGCTTTATGCTCGTTTCTGGCACAAATTCCTCTATGACCTCGGTGTCGTTCCAACTAAGGAACCATTCCAAAAACTCTTTAACCAAGGAATGATTTTGGGAACAAGCTACCGTGACCACCGTGGAGCTCTTGTGGCGACTGACAAGGTTGAAAAACGTGACGGTTCTTTCTTCCATGTGGAAACAGGGGAAGAGTTGGAGCAAGCACCAGCCAAGATGTCTAAATCGCTCAAGAACGTTGTTAACCCAGATGATGTTGTGGAACAATACGGTGCTGACACCCTTCGTGTTTATGAAATGTTTATGGGACCACTTGATGCTTCGATTGCTTGGTCAGAAGAAGGTCTGGAAGGAAGCCGTAAATTCCTTGACCGTGTTTACCGCTTGATTACAAGTAAAGAAATCCTTGAGGAAAACAATGGCGCTCTTGACAAGGTTTACAATGAAACCGTTAAATCTGTCACTGAGCAAATCGAATCATTGAAATTCAACACAGCCATTGCCCAACTTATGGTCTTTGTTAATGCGGCTAACAAGGAAGACAAGCTCTATGTGGACTACGCTAAAGGCTTTATCCAATTGATTGCCCCATTTGCGCCTCACTTGGCAGAAGAACTCTGGCAAACTGTTGCGGCAACAGGTGAGTCAATCTCTTACGTGACTTGGCCAACATGGGATGAAAGCAAATTGGTTGAAGACGAAATCGAAATAGTCGTCCAAATCAAAGGTAAAGTCCGTGCCAAACTCATGGTCGCTAAAGACCTATCACGCGAAGAATTGCAAGAGATTGCTCTAGCGGATGAAAAAGTTAAAGCAGAAATTGACGGTAAGGACATCGTGAAAGTGATTGCGGTACCGAATAAATTGGTTAATATTGTTGTGAAATAAGATAGGAATCCTTCAGAGTAGAATCTGGAGGATTTTTTGAATGAAAAATATAATTCTGTTTTCATCATCTCACCACTTAACCTCTCATTTTAACCACTTATCTCAAAAGTCGATTTTTCTTTCATTCTTTTTGTTAAACTGGTGAGGTAAAGAGGAGGAACTAAATATGATTTTACAAGCTAAACATTTGACTAAACGATACGGCGATTATATGGCTGTTGACGATATTCAGTTAGAGTTTGAAAAAGGGAGTTTTAATGCTATTTTGGGTCCCAATGGTGCAGGAAAATCAACCACCATTTCCATGTTAATCGGTTTGAAAAAGCCGACAAAAGGTCAGATTCGATATGCGCCAAATACGAAAATCGGAGTTGTTTTTCAAGCTAGTGTACTGGATGAGATGTTGACGGTTAGGGAAAATCTTACGATTCGTGCTCAACAGTATAAGGAGATTGCAGCAAGTCGTGTGGATGATTTGATCCATCAACTGGGTTTGACTGCTTTCCAGAAGCAACTATATGGGACTTTGTCAGGTGGGCAAAAACGTAGGGTTGATATTGCGCGTGCTCTTCTTTCACAGCCAGATATTCTTTTCTTAGATGAACCAACGACAGGTCTAGATATTCAGACTCGCAAAGCCATTTGGGATTTACTGTCTCGACTACAAAAGGATGAAGGGATGACTATTATCTTAACGACTCATTATCTGGATGAAGCGGATGAAGCGGATCAGATTTATATCGTTGATCATGGGAAAGTGATTGCGCAAGGTTCTGCGACGGCTATTAAAAGTCAGTATGCATCTAATATTCTAAAAATTCGTTTTAAAGAAATGAAGGATTTAGAAAAGTTGCTACAGACTGGAATGACAGTAAAGGAAGAAAATGAGTTGGAATATCTTTTTTATCCAAGGACATCACTGGAAGCTATTGAATATTTGGCAAAAGTACGAGAAGAAATTGATTCTTTTGAGTTTCGTCCAGGTACCATGGATGATGCCTTTATTGCACTTACAGGAAGAGAGGTTCGCTAATGTTAGCTTTATTGAAACGGAATTTTATCTTATATTTTCGTAATCGTTCAGGAGTATTTTTCTCATTATTGGGGGCATTGATTTCCTTCCTCCTTTATATCATTTTTTTGCAGAAGAACTTGACGGACGCTTGGTCTCAACTCCCTGATAATACGAACCTTTTAAATAATTGGCTGATGGGTGGGACCTTGGCTGTGACTGGGATTACAACTAGTTTTACGGCTCTTACACAAATGGTACAGGATCGTGAAAATCAAGTGGATCAAGATCTCTTCTTGACAGATTTAGGGATCTGGGGTTTACAGGTGTCCTATCTAATCAGTAGTATTGCCATCTCTTTTGTCATGCAGGTGTTTATGTTTGCTGTTATGGAGTTTTATTTTAAAGAGAGTCCAGTTATCAGTCATTTACCGGAAATTGCTTTGATTATGTTGTTAAGTAGTCTGCTTTCAAGTTTGATAAATATTCTCTTGATTTATCGTTTTCAATCTGTAGATAGTCTTGGCAAACTGGCAACTATAGTGGGAACTGCTTCTGGATTTTTAGTAGGAACTTATGTCCCTATTGGAGTTTTACCTGATTTTGCACAGATTATCATGAAGGGTAGCCCTGCAACTTATATTGCTTCTCTTTATCGACAAATTTTAATGAAAGAACCATTAGAGACCGCATTTACAGGAAATAGCAGATTGTTAAAGGAATTTCAAGAAAAAATGGGAATCCAAATCAACTGGCAAGAACTATTGACAAAGGAAGAGACATACTTTATAGTGGTTATTATCAGTCTCGTCGCTATTCTTCTTTGGCTTTTATTTGTTAAAGTGTTTAGCAGGAGAAAATAAAGGTATATTGGAGAGAAAATGAAGATTCGTTTTGAAATGAAGACAGAGTTTTCAGAAAAGGACCCACATATTGTAATTCAGGCAGCTCAGTTAACCGACCAAGCAAGGGAAGTCATGGAGTATTTAGAACAATTTTCAACGACCAATCAGGTGGTCATTCCTATTCGAACGGGTGATCATCTGGTCATGGTGAAGATTGAGGATCTTATTCTAGCTGATATTGACAAGAATTTATTAACCATTTATACGGTAGATGGGATTTATAAAACTAAGGAAACATTGATAAACTTTCAGAATCGGATTAATCGGCGTAACTTTATACAGATATCACGCCATTCAATTATAAACATTGACCACTTAGAATCGTTATCAGATAGTTTTTCAGGGAACATGATGGCTAAAATGACTCGGGGCATCAAATCTAGTGTGAGTCGGAAATACGTTAAGTCCTTAATGAATTATCTAGGTTTATAGGAGAAAATCATGAAACGATTAATTGATTATTTTGTATCGGGAATGCGCACGGCTTCCTTCTTTTATTTGAGTATGATGTTATTAGCTCAGTGTTATCCAAGCATCACCTATCCTGAACCAATGATAAAAAATATTCTAGCTCTGTTTTTAATGGGTGGAATTATGGGAGTATTGACTTTAATACTTGAAAAGCTAGAGTTTCTTGCTTTTAGTATACGTGTAGGAGTTCATTTATTAGTGACAGCTACTATTTTAGTATTGACCTCTCTATTTTTTGGTTGGGGTTCAGCCTTGTGGAGTCCCTTGCTTTGGTTCTTTTTCTTGTTAATTTATGGATTGATATGGTTGTATCAAATCTGGCAAACTCACAAACTCACCCAACGAATTAATCAAGCCTTAGAGGATAAAAGACAGAAAACGGGTCACTAATATAGTGTTGAGGATGAAGTTTGAAGACGGTGCCAGTTTCCAAAGAGAACAATTTGTGATATAGTATTTTCAGCGTAAAACAAGGAGAAGAAAAATGCCAGTAAATGAATATGGTCAAATGATTGGTGAGTCAATGGAAGGTTATACACCAGGTGAATTGCCTTCTATTGATTTCTTAGAAGGCCGTTATGCTCGAATAGAGGCTCTTTCAGTGGAAAAGCATGCGGAGGATTTATTAGCTGTTTATGGTCCTGATACTCCTCGGGAGATGTGGACCTACCTCTTTCAGGAGTCAGTAGCAGACATGGAGGAACTGGTTACTCTTTTAAATCAGATGTTGGCTCGTAAGGACCGTTTTTACTATGCAATCATAGACAAGACAACTGGTAAGGCTTTGGGAACTTTTTCTCTCATGCGTATTGACCAGAATAACCGAGTAATAGAAGTGGGAGCTGTCACTTTTTCTCCAAAACTCAGGGGGACACGGATAGGGACAGAAGCTCAGTATTTACTGGCTCGCTATGTTTTTGAAGAGCTTAACTATCGTCGCTATGAATGGAAATGCGATGCTCTTAACCTGCCATCAAGACGAGCAGCGGAACGTTTGGGCTTTATTTATGAAGGAACCTTCCGTCAGGCAGTGGTTTATAAGGGGCGTACGAGGGATACGGATTGGTTGTCTATGATTGATAAGGACTGGCTTCAAGTCAAAGCTCGATTGGAAACATGGTTGGATCCTGAAAATTTTGATAAAAATGGGCGGCAGTACAAGAGCTTGAGAGAATTCTAAGAGGTGTTGACATGATAACTATTAGAAAGCAAGAAATTGTCAAGCTCGAGGGTGTTTTGCATCTCTATCAGTCTGTCGGTTGGACAAATTATACCCATCAACCAGAGATGCTGGAGCAGGCCTTATCTCATTCATTAGTGATTTATCTGGCGCTTGATGGCGATGCTGTGGTGGGCTTGATTCGTTTGGTTGGAGATGGATTCTCATCAGTATTGGTTCAGGATTTAATTGTTTTGCCTAGCTATCAGCGCCAAGGGATTGGTAGATCCTTGATGAAAGAGGCTTTAGAGGATTACAAAGATGCCTATCAAGTCCAACTAGTGACAGAACAGACAGAAAAAAACTTGGGATTTTATCGTTTTATGGGCTTTGAAATCTTATCTACCTATGACTGTACAGGAATGATTTGGATAAACAGAGAAAAATAATAAAACTTGTTTTTTCTTAAGTAAAGTTTAAGGATGGTCTAGTATCATATAGTCATTAAATAAAGACCTCCTAACTTTATTTAATGAAATCCTAAAACTTTTTTTCATCATAATCTCCTAATGAAGTCACCCAATCAGGTGGCTTTTTTGCGTGGTGAGGTGATGGTGATAGAAATTTTTTGTAAAATAGTAAAATTTGAGAAAAGTTAAGCTAGTTTTAAGCTTCGTCTTGTATCATGTAGTTATTAAATAAAGACCTCCTAACTTTATTTAATAAAATCCTAAACTTTTCTTTTTCATAATAATCTCCCTTAACTCCACCCAATCAGGTGGAGTTTTTTGGCTCTATTTCAGGCTTTTGGAGACTATTCTAAAAATCATTTTCCGATATTTTCAGGTATTTTTCGGATTTTGGTCGGGGAATTGGCGGGAATCTTTTTAGCGAATATGACTAAGAAATAGGTCTGTTGCTATTTAAGTGAATTCAACCTTAATTTGATTGTAGGTGACTGTTAATTGAAGGAATGGAACTATTGTAATGACGATTTTACTTGTCCAGTAGTGGCGTATTAAATGAGGAGTGACATGTAAGCTTGTTTATTCGTTTACTAAATCAAAATTTCTATGAAATTGATAGAATCCCTAACTTTCTCTTAATCTTGAAAGTCTTGTTGTAAAGCGGTTAAAGCTTGAGAAGCTGAGAATGTAAACCTTTGACAAAATTTGTGAACTATGGGATAATAAAAAGGAATTGAGTACTAGTTCTATATCATGGGCTAGAAAAGACCCCAAGCTCACGACCAAATAAGCTTGGGGTCTTTTTTGACACTATTTGTCCTTGTTTAGCCATTTATCGACTAAGCGAAGAACGACACCGACCACAATTGGTCCGATGATAGTTTTGAGTACTAATTCCATCATGGGCTATCTCACCTCCTTTCGCAGGCGGTGTAGCAGTGCTGTAGAATATTATACCACATAAGTGCTAAACTTGGGAGTAACCCAATCTGGTGGAGTTTTTTGGCTCTATTTCAGGCTTTTGGGGAGTTTTCTAAACATCATTTTCCGATAATTTTCGCAATCTTGAACGTCTTGTAGTACAGAGGTTCAAGAGAATATAAACCTTTGACAAATTTTGTGAACTATGGGATAATAAAAGGGAATTAAGTATTGTGTCTATATCATAGGCTAGAAAAGACCCCAAGCTCACGACCAAATAAGCTTGGGGTCTTTTTGACACTATTTGTCCTTGTTTAGCCATTTATCGACTAAGCGAAGAACGACACCGACCACAATTGGTCCGATGATAGTTTTAAGTATTGTATCCATCATGGGCTATCTCACCTCCTTTCGCAGGCGGTGTAGAAGTGCCGTAGAATATTATACCACATAAGTGCTAAACTCGGGAGGCACCAATCCAGTGGCTTTTTTGTTTGTGGCTTGGATTTTTGATATAATAGAGCCATGAGTAGAATTTTAGATAATGAGATAATGGGGGATGAGGAGTTAGTAGAACGCACACTCCGTCCTCAGTATTTACGTGAATATATTGGGCAGGACAAGGTCAAGGATCAGCTCCAAATCTTTATCGAAGCTGCCAAAATGCGGGATGAAGCGCTGGATCATGTCCTCTTATTCGGGCCTCCAGGCTTGGGAAAAACGACCATGGCCTTTGTTATTGCTAACGAACTGGGTGTCAATCTCAAGCAGATGTCTGGGCCTGTCATTGAAAAGGCTGGTGATCTGGTAGCGATTTTGAATGACTTAGAGCCTGGGGATGTCCTCTTTATTGACGAGATTCATCGCTTGCCTATGTCGGTGGAAGAGGTGCTTTATAGTGCCATGGAGGACTTTTACATCGATATCATGATTGGTGCTGGTGAAGGCAGTCGCAGTGTTCATTTGGAGTTGCCACCTTTTACCTTGATTGGTGCGACGACTCGGGCAGGTATGCTCTCAAATCCGCTACGGGCACGTTTTGGAATTACAGGTCACATGGAGTATTATGCCCATGCTGACTTGACGGAAATTGTTGAGCGGACGGCAGATATTTTTGAGATGGAAATCACTCATGAGGCAGCATCTGAGTTGGCTCTACGTAGTCGTGGAACCCCTCGTATTGCCAATCGTCTCCTCAAGCGCGTGCGCGATTTTGCCCAGATAATGGGGAATGGGGTGATTGATGATATTATTACCGATAAGGCTTTGACCATGCTGGATGTTGACCATGAAGGTTTGGACTATGTGGATCAAAAAATCCTTCGCACCATGATTGAGATGTACGGTGGTGGCCCTGTCGGATTAGGAACTCTCTCTGTCAATATTGCCGAAGAGCGTGAGACTGTAGAAGACATGTATGAGCCTTACTTGATTCAAAAAGGCTTTATCATGCGAACACGTTCTGGACGAGTGGCGACAGCTAAGGCATATGAGCATTTAGGGTATGATTACAGTGAAAAATGAACAAGAAATTCTAGAGGCTTTTAGAAAAAATCCAGATATGATGGCTATTCTGACTATCATCCAAAACCTGGAGTTGACAGATTCCTGGTTGGCAGCAGGTTCTATCAGAAATTTTATTTGGAATCTCTTGTCAGACAAATTCCCTTTTGACTGTGAAACAGATGTAGATGTAATTTTCTTTGATCCAGATATTTCTTATGAGGAAACCTTGTCCCTAGAGAAAAAGCTGAGAGAGGACTTTCCTCAGTACCAGTGGGAATTGAAAAATCAAGTCTATATGCACCAGCACAGTCCTCACACTGCTCCCTATACCAGTTCTCGTGATGCTATGAGTAAGTATCCAGAACGATGTACGGCTGTTGGACTACGCTTGAATGAAGAATCAGATTTTGAACTCTATGCACCTTATGATTTGGAGGATATTTTGAATTTTCAAGTTCATCCAACTCCTTATTTTTTAGAGAATCAAGACCGAATGGAACTTTATCGAACACGTTTATCCAAGAAAAATTGGCAGGAGAAATGGAAAAATTTGATTTTTAAAAATACTTAAGGAAACTTTAAGCTAGGAAGTGTATACTAATTCCATAAGTTAAGAAGACCTTAACTTAAACTCCTAAAACTTTTTCATAATAATCTCCCTATAAAAAATAGAGTCGCCCAATCAGGCGGCTTATTTTTTTGAAAAATGGGCTTTGTACCTGAGAATAAATAGCTTAGTGATAGAAGAAAATGGGAAAATATGGTATAATGAAACGATAGATTTTTGAATAGGAATAAGGTCATGTTTGGATTTTTTAAGAAAGATAAGGCTGTGGAAGTAGAGGTTCCGACACAGGTTCCTGCTCATATCGGCATCATCATGGATGGAAATGGCCGTTGGGCTAAAAAACGTATGCAACCGAGGGTTTTTGGACATAAGGCGGGTATGGAAGCATTGCAAACTGTGACCAAGGCAGCCAACAAACTAGGCGTTAGGGTTATTACAGTTTATGCTTTTTCTACGGAAAATTGGACCCGTCCAGATCAGGAAGTCAAGTTTATCATGAACTTGCCAGTAGAGTTTTATGATAATTATGTCCCTGAATTGCATGCGAATAATGTTAAGATTCAAATGATTGGGGAAACGGACCGCCTGCCTAAGCAAACCTTTGAAGCTTTAACAAAGGCTGAGGAATTGACTAAGAACAATACAGGATTGATTCTTAATTTTGCCCTCAACTATGGTGGACGTGCTGAGATTACGCAGGCGCTGAAGTTGATTTCCCAGGATGTTTTAGATGCCAAAATCAACCCAGGTGACATCACAGAGGAATTGATTGGCAACTATCTCTTTACCCAGCATTTGCCTAAGGACTTACGAGACCCAGACTTGATTATCCGTACTAGTGGAGAATTACGTTTGAGTAATTTCCTTCCATGGCAGGGAGCCTATAGTGAGCTCTATTTTACGGATACCTTGTGGCCTGATTTTGACGAAGTAGCCTTGCAGGAAGCCATTCTTGCCTACAATCGTCGCCATCGCCGATTTGGAGGAGTTTAGGAGGAAATATGACACAGGATTTACAGAAAAGAACCTTGTTTGCAGGGATTGCCCTGGCTATTTTCCTACCGATTTTAATGATTGGGGGACTCTTGTTGCAGATAGCAATTGGAATCATATCCATGCTAGCTATGCATGAACTTTTGAAGATGAGAGGTCTAGAGACCATGACTATGGAGGGACTCTTGACCCTCTTTGCAACCTTTGCCCTGACCATTCCCTTGGAGAATTACCTGACTTTTTTGCCAGTTGATGGGAATGTGGTCGCTTATAGTGTATTGATTTCAATTATGTTAGGAACGACCGTTTTTAGCAAGTCTTATACGATTGAGGATGCTGTTTTTCCGCTTGCTATGAGTTTCTATGTAGGCTTTGGATTTAATGCTCTATTAGATGCTAGAATTGCAGGTTTAGATAAGGCACTATTAGCCTTGTGCATTGTCTGGGCGACAGATAGTGGTGCCTATCTTGTTGGGATGAACTATGGTAAACGAAAATTAGCTCCGACGGTTTCTCCAAATAAAACCTTTGAGGGTGCCTTGGGGGGTATTTTAGGTGCAATTTTAGTAACCATCATCTTTATGATAGTTGACAGTACAGTTGCTCTTCCGTATGGAATTTACAAGATGTCAATCTTTGCTATTTTCTTTAGTGTGGCTGGACAATTTGGTGATTTACTAGAAAGCTCGATTAAGCGTCACTTTGGTGTTAAGGATTCTGGGAAATTTATCCCTGGACATGGTGGTGTTTTGGATCGTTTCGATAGTATGTTGCTTGTATTTCCAATCATGCACTTGTTTGGACTCTTTTAATCAAAAGACGGAGGAAATACTATGCTCGGAATTTTAACCTTTATTCTGGTTTTTGGGATTATTGTAGTAGTGCACGAGTTCGGACACTTCTACTTTGCCAAGAAATCAGGGATTCTAGTGCGTGAATTTGCCATTGGTATGGGACCCAAAATCTTTGCTCACATTGGCAAGGATGGAACGGCCTATACTATTCGAATCTTGCCTCTGGGTGGCTATGTTCGCATGGCCGGTTGGGGTGATGATACAACTGAAATCAAGACAGGAACTCCTGTCAGTTTGACGCTTACTGATGATGGTAAGGTTAAACGCATCAATCTTTCAGGTAAAAAATTAGATCAAACAGCTCTCCCTATGCAGGTGACACAGTTTGATTTTGAAGACAAGCTCTTTATCAAAGGATTGGTTCTGGAAGAAGAAAAAACATTTGCAGTGGATCACGATGCAACGGTTGTGGAAGCAGATGGTACTGAAGTTCGGATTGCACCTTTAGATGTTCAATATCAAAATGCGACTATCTGGGGGAAACTCATTACTAATTTTGCAGGTCCTATGAATAACTTTATCTTAGGTATCGTTGTTTTCTGGATTTTAATCTTCATGCAGGGTGGTGTCAGAGATGTCGATACCAACCAATTCCATATTATGCCCCAAGGGACTTTGGCTAAGGTAGGAGTGCCAGAAACGGCTCAGATTACCAAGATTGGCTCACATGAGATTAGCAACTGGGAAAGTTTGATTCAGGCTGTGGAATCAGAAACCAAAGATAAGACGGCCCCGACCTTGGATGTGACTATTTCTGAAAAGGGGAGTGACAAACAGGTCACTGTTAGTCCGGAAGAAAGTCAAGGCCGTTACCTTCTAGGTGTTCAACCGGGGATTAAGTCAGATTTTGTATCCATGTTTGTAGGTGGTTTTACAACTGCTGCTGACTCGGCCCTCCGAATTTTATCAGCTCTGAAAAATCTGATTTTCCAACCGGATTTGAACAAGCTAGGTGGACCTGTTGCCATCTTTAAGGCAAGTAGTGATGCTGCTAAAAATGGAATTGAGAATGTCTTGGACTTCTTGGCAATGATTTCCATCAATATTGGGATTTTTAATCTTATTCCGATTCCAGCCCTGGATGGTGGTAAGATTGTGCTCAATATCCTGGAAGCCATTCGCCGCAAACCATTAAAACAAGAAATTGAAACCTATGTCACCTTGGCCGGAGTGGTCATCATGGTTGTTCTGATGATTGCTGTGACCTGGAATGACATCATGCGACTCTTTTTTAGATAATCGAGGAATATTATGAAACAAAGTAAAATGCCTATCCCAACGCTTCGCGAAATGCCAAGCGATGCTCAAGTTATCAGCCATGCTCTTATGTTGCGTGCTGGTTATGTTCGCCAAGTATCTGCAGGTGTTTATTCTTATCTACCACTTGCCAACCGTGTGATTGAGAAAGCTAAAAATATCATGCGCCAAGAATTCGACAAGATTGGTGCCGTTGAGATGTTGGCTCCTGCCCTTCTTAGTGCAGAATTGTGGCGCGAATCAGGTCGTTACGAAACTTATGGTGAAGACCTTTACAAACTAAAAAACCGTGAAAAATCAGACTTCATTCTAGGTCCAACTCACGAAGAAACCTTTACAGCTATTGTCCGTGATTCTGTTAAGTCTTACAAGCAATTGCCACTTAACCTTTACCAAATCCAGCCTAAGTATCGTGATGAAAAACGCCCACGTAATGGACTTCTCCGTACACGTGAGTTTATCATGAAGGATGCATACAGTTTCCACGCTAACTATGATAGCTTGGACAGTGTTTATGATGAGTATAAGGCTGCTTATGAGCGTATTTTCACTCGTAGTGGTTTAGATTTCAAGGCTATCATCGGTGACGGTGGAGCCATGGGTGGTAAGGACAGCCAAGAATTTATGGCCATTACACCTGCGCGTACAGACCTTGACCGCTGGGTTGTCTTGGACAAGTCAGTTGCCTCATTTGATGAGATTCCTGCAGAAGTGCAAGAAGAAATCAAGGCAGAATTGCTTAAATGGATGGTTTCTGGTGAAGATACCATTGCCTACTCAAGTGAGTCTAGCTATGCAGCTAACTTGGAGATGGCAACAAATGAGTACAAACCAAGCAACCGTGTTGTCGCTGAAGAAGAAGTGACTCGGGTTGTAACACCAGATGTTAAATCAATTGATGAAGTGGCAGCCTTCCTAAACGTCCCAGAAGAACAAACAATCAAGACCCTCTTCTACATGGCAGATGGTGAGCTTGTTGCAGCCCTTCTAGTTGGAAATGACCAACTCAACGAAGTCAAGTTGAAAAACTACTTGGGAGCAGATTTCTTTGACGTTGCTAGTGAAGAAGAAGTGGCAAATGTTGTTCAAGCAGGATTTGGTTCACTTGGACCAGTTGGTTTGCCAGAGAATGTTAAAATCATCGCGGACCGTAAGGTGCAAGATGTTCGCAATGCAGTTGTGGGTGCTAATGAAGATGGCTACCACTTGACTGGTGTGAATCCAGGCCGTGATTTTACTGCAGAATATGTGGATATCCGTGAAGTTCGTGAGGGAGAAATTTCCCCAGACGGACAAGGTGTTCTTAACTTTGCGCGTGGTATCGAAATTGGTCACATTTTCAAACTCGGTACTCGTTATTCAGCAAGCATGGGAGCAGATGTCTTGGATGAAAATGGCCGTGCTGTGCCAATTATCATGGGATGTTACGGTATCGGTGTCAGTCGTCTCCTTTCAGCAGTGATGGAGCAACACGCTCGCCTCTTTGTTAACAAAACGCCAAAAGGTGAATACCGTTACGCTTGGGGAATCAATTTCCCTAAAGAATTGGCACCATTTGATGTGCACTTGATCACTGTCAATGTCAAGGATGATGAAGCGCAAGCCTTGACAGAAAAGCTTGAAGCAAGCTTGATGGGAGCTGGTTACGAAGTCTTGACAGATGACCGTAACGAACGTGTCGGAGTCAAATTCAGCGATAGCGACTTGATTGGATTGCCAATCCGTATCACTGTTGGTAAAAAAGCGACCGATGGCATCGTAGAAGTGAAGATTAAAGCGACTGGTGACACCATCGAAGTTCATGCAGATAACTTGCTTGAAACGCTTGAAATCCTCAGCAAGAAATAAAAACTATAATCAGAAGAAAAACAAGGGAAAAATGTAACTAGTTTTTACCTTGTTTTTTCTGTATAATAGGAAAAATGAGTAGATAAAGAGGTAAATGTATGCTAAAATTTCCAAAGGATTTTGTCTGGGGATCCTCTACTTCTGGGCCACAGACAGAAGGACGTGTAGCTGGTGACGGTAAGGGAGATAATCTCTGGGATTACTGGTTCCAAGTGGAGCCAAATCGCTACTATAATGGGATTGGTCCAGATAAAACATCGACCTTTTATGAAAATTGGGAACAGGATATCGACCTCTTGTTAGAAACTGGTCACACGGCCTTTCGGACTTCTATTCAGTGGTCACGGATTTTTCCACAAGGGCGTGGGGAAGTCAATGCTCAAGGTGTGGATTTCTATCGTAAGGTTTTTGAGGCTATTAAGGACAAAGGGATTCGTCTTTTAGTGAATCTTTATCATTTTGATTTACCTTTTGCTCTTCAAGAAGATGGTGATGGTTGGGAAAATAAGGCGACTGTCTCAGCCTATGAAGACTATGCTCGTTTTTGTTTTGAGACCTATGGAGATTTAGTGGATCAATGGATTACCTTTAACGAGCCCATCGTTCCTGTAGAATTTGGCTATTTTTACGATGCCCATTATCCACATAAGGTGGATGCAGAGGCAGCAGTTAAAGTAGCTTATCACACACAATTAGCTAGCAGTCGTGCGGTCAAGGCCTGTCATGAACTCTTGCCTGATTCCAAGATTGGGATTGTCCTCAACTTGACACCTGCTTATCCACGTAGTCAGCATCCTGCGGATGTCAAGGCAGCTCGCATTGCGGACCTTTTTCAGGCCCAATCTTTCTTAGACCCGTCTGTTTTGGGGACTTATCCACAGGAGTTGGTAGAAATCTTGCATGAACACGGTCTTTTACCTGATACTACGGAGGAGGAGTTGGAACTCATTCGTGACAATACAGTGGACTTCCTTGGTGTCAACTACTATCAACCTTTGCGTGTTATGGCTCCTCGATTTGCGAAGCATCCAGAGAGCCCACTCTTACCAGAACATTTTTATGAGCCTTATGTGATGCCTGGACGTAAAATCAATCCTCACCGTGGCTGGGAGATTTATGAGCAGGGAATTTATGACATTGCCCAAAATATCAAGGAAAATTATGGTAATATCGAGTGGATGTTGACAGAGAATGGCATGGGTGTTGAAGGGGAAGAAAAATTCCGTCAGGATGGAATGATTCAAGATGATTACCGTATTGACTTTGTAAAAGGTCATCTTCGTGAACTTCACCGTGCCATTGAAGACGGAGCCAATTGTAAGGGCTACTTAATTTGGACCTTTATTGATTGTTGGTCATGGCTCAACAGCTATAAAAATCGCTATGGTTTGGTCGAATTAGACTTGGAAACGCAAGAACGTCGTCTGAAGAAATCAGGGCACTGGTTCAAGGAACTAAGCGATAATAATGGATTTTAAAAAAGAACTCTGACTGATTATCCTAATTGGTCAGAGTCTTTTGCTAACAGGAGCGTAATTTGAACTATACCAATTTTTACTCTTGACAAGTGAAAGAAACAAGTATATACTGTTTTTGCTGATTCTATAAAAGAGGAATTAGACTATACCAATTTTAAGGAGAAAGCACAGCTTGCCTGTGTCGTATATACTATGTGTGGAATTGTTGGTGTTGTTGGAAACACAAATGCAACTGATATTTTGATTCAAGGGCTTGAAAAGCTCGAATACCGTGGCTATGATTCTGCGGGGATTTTTGTCCTAGGTGGTGCTGAAAACCATCTGGTTAAGGCGGTTGGCCGTATTGCAGAATTGTCTGCTAAGACAGCTGGTGTTGAGGGAACAACTGGTATTGGACATACTCGTTGGGCAACTCACGGGAAACCAACTGAGGACAATGCTCACCCACACCGCTCTGAGACAGAACGTTTTGTCTTGGTGCATAACGGGGTGATTGAGAACTACCTTGAAATCAAGGAAGAATACCTTGCAGGTCACCACTTCAAAGGGCAAACAGATACGGAAATAGCCGTTCATTTGATTGGAAAATTTGCGGAAGAAGATGGCTTGTCAGTTCTTGAAGCCTTCAAAAAAGCCCTTCATATCATCCGTGGTTCTTATGCCTTTGCCTTGGTTGACTCACAAGATCCTGAAGTTATCTACGTGGCTAAAAATAAATCACCACTTTTGATTGGTCTTGGGGAAGGCTACAACATGGTCTGCTCAGATGCTATGGCTATGATTCGTGAGACCAACCAATACATGGAAATTCATGACCAAGAGTTGGTAATCGTCAAGGCTGATAGTGTGGAAGTTCAAGACTATGATGGCAACAGTCGTGAACGTGCTAGCTATACTGCGGAACTTGACTTGTCTGATATCGGTAAGGGAACTTACCCTTACTACATGCTTAAGGAAATCGATGAGCAACCAACGGTTATGCGTAAACTCATCCAAGCCTACACAGATGAGGCTGGTCAAGTTGTCGTAGACCCAGCTATCATCAAGGCTGTTCAAGACGCAGATCGCATCTACATCCTTGCAGCTGGAACATCTTACCATGCAGGATTTGCTTCTAAGAAAATGTTGGAAGAATTGACAGATACACCAGTTGAACTTGGAATCTCATCTGAGTGGGGCTACGGTATGCCACTTCTCAGCAAGAAACCACTTTTCATCTTTATCAGCCAGTCTGGTGAAACAGCGGATAGCCGTCAGGTTTTGGTCAAGGCTAATGAAATGGGAATCCCAAGCTTGACAGTGACAAACGTCCCAGGTTCAACTCTTTCTCGTGAAGCCAACCATACCATGCTCCTTCATGCAGGACCTGAAATTGCCGTAGCCTCAACCAAGGCTTATACAGCACAAATTGCAGCCCTTGCCTTCCTTGCAAAAGCAGTTGGAGAAGCGAACGGCAATGCTAAAGCGCAAGACTTTGACTTGGTTCATGAGTTGTCAATCGTAGCTCAGTCTATCGAATCAACTCTTTCAGAGAAAGAAAACATTGAAGCCAAGGTTCGTGATCTTCTTGAAACAACTCGCAATGCCTTTTATATTGGGCGTGGTCAAGATTACTACGTAGCTATGGAAGCAAGCCTTAAACTCAAAGAGATTTCTTACATCCAGTGTGAAGGCTTTGCGGCAGGAGAACTCAAGCACGGAACCATTGCCTTGATTGAAGAAGGAACACCTGTCTTGGCACTCTTGTCAGATCCAGTCCTTGCCAACCATACTCGTGGAAATATCCAAGAGGTCGCAGCCCGTGGTGCCAAGGTTCTCACTATTGCAGAAGAAAATGTTGCCAAGGATACAGACGACATCGTGCTTACGACTGTACACCCTTACCTCTCACCAATTTCAATGGTTGTGCCAACGCAATTGGTCGCTTACTTTGCAACTCTGCACCGTGGCCTTGATGTGGATAAACCACGTAACCTTGCTAAGTCAGTAACGGTAGAATAAGCCAAAAAAGTCTAGTTATCTAGGCTTTTTCTTGTGAGCAAATGGGTTGCTTGTACTCAAGATTCGTGTTAGAATAATTTTTCAAATTGAAGGACAGAGGTAGACAAGGAGAATCACTGTGGTAGAATTGGGAATTTCAACATTTGGGGAAACAACGGAGCTTGAAGGGACTGGACAGACTTACAGTCATGCCGAACGCATTCGCCAGTTGGTGGCGGAGATTGAGCTGGCTGATAAGGTTGGTTTGGATGTGTATGGGATTGGTGAGCATCATCGAGCAGATTTTGCGGTATCAGCTCCAGAGATTGTACTAGCAGCTGGGGCAGTCAATACCAAGAAAATCCGTTTGACCAGCGCAGTCAGCATTCTGTCAAGCATGGATCCCATTCGTTTGTTCCAACAGTATGCCACTATCGATGCTTTGTCAAATGGACGAGCGGAGATTATGGCTGGAAGGGGTTCTTTCACGGAATCTTTTCCCTTGTTTGGCTATGATTTGAAAGACTACGAAGCCCTTTTTGATGAGAAATTAGACTTGCTTCAATTAGTCAATGAAAAGACCAAGTTAGACTGGCAAGGTCGATTGACCCAAACAATCTCTGGTAAAGAAGTTTATCCTCGTCCAGTTCAGGACCGATTACCCTTATGGATAGCGACAGGTGGTCATGCCGAATCAACAGTGAAGATTGCTCAGGCTGGTCTACCGATTGTTTATGCCATTATTGGTGGCAATCCGAGTTATTTTAAAAAGTTGATTCAGGCTTATCGTGAGATTGGGAGCGAAGCGGGTTATGCCAGTCAGGAACTAAGGGTTGGAGCTCATTCTTGGGGTTGGATTGCTGAGGATGGCGAGCAGGCGGTAAAAGATTATTTCCATCCGACCAAGCAAGTGGTGGATGCTATTTCCAAAGACCGTCCGCACTGGCAGGAATTGCGTTATGAGCAATATTTGGAGCAAGTTGGGCCAAATGGTGCTATGTTTGTGGGCAATCCAGATCAGGTGGCCGAAAAATTGATTCGCATGATTGAAGACTTAGGTTTGGACCGCTTTATGTTGCACTTACCTCTTGGTTCTATGCCTCATGACCAGGTTCTGAGAGCTATGGAACTTTTCGGAACGCAAGTGGCTCCAAAAGTACGGGAATACTTTGCCATGAAAGAGGCTTAATAAAAAATCCTAATCAGGTTTATTAGGACGACAAATATTGTACAAAAATCAATCCCCCGAGCTATAATGCTTGGGGGATTTTTCTATAGGAGGGCTAGTTTAGTTCTCTTTTTTGTTTTTTAGCAAGAACTCGAGACCTAGAAGGGCAGGAGGCTGATTCCTGCAAACAGGAGTTTGTTATCGTTGTGCTTAGTTATATCTAGCTATGCAGGTTATACAGTAGCAGTTTTAGCTAACCCATTCACCGTTTTCATTGACCAAATAGTCTTCAACTCTTGTATTAACTGCAAGTTTACCTGATGAATCAACATAGTACCATTTGCCAGAAACTTCAAACCATTGATTTTCTTTCATAGCTCCTGATGGCTCAAGATAGTACCAAGTATCTCCATCCTTAACCCAACCGGTTGACATAGAACCGTTACTATTTAGGAAGTACCAAACATTACCATCTTTTACCCAGCCAGTAACCATAGAACCATCATCTTTTAGGTAATACCAAGTATCTCCATCTTTTATCCAACCAGTAGCTAGAGAACCGTCTGCTTTATGGAAATACCAGATGCCATTTTCTTGTTTCCAACTAGCTTTAGTTGTCTGATTTGGAGTTTCCGATTTCTTATTTGTATAAGCTGGAGTATAGGAAGTGACAATAGTTTGAGTATGCGTAGATGGAAGTGATTGAGTATTATTGTCCTTATGTGGTTGTGAATCAGTTGTAGCTTGGCTAGGTTTATTTTCCGCATCAGCTACTGTTGCAGATGGTTTAGTAGAATCAGGTTTAGCTTGTGGAGCTGGATCTTGATGTGTAGGGTGAGAAGCTTCATTTTGATGTTCAGGCTTGGAAGGGCTTGAATCTGGTTTCTCTTCTGCAGTTGACTCATGGCTGGTTCCATTTTGAGAGACTCGAAGAACAGTAGCTGTAAGGGCATTCAATTTCAAGCCTTTTTCAGTCCATTCAAGTCCTTTCGGGTTGGTAATTCCTACTGGTCCTGCTTGGTTCTCATCTGCCAAAACTTCAGCATTTCTGAGGTGGGCGAAGGCAGTTCCCAAATTAAATTCGCGAGCTTTTTCATCCGCATTGACAAAGATTGCGTAGATATCACCGTTTGGAGCAGTAATTTGGTAGCCAATTACTACATCCTCTTTTTCTACACCATTTTGACCTGGGACAGTGATGAGGTGGACACGGTCTTTGATATCTTGGAGACTCTTAAGTCGGAAGGCATCTGTAGATTGACGAAGGGCAATCAACCCTTTCATATAGTCACGGCTCTTGACATTTTCAGGATATGCTTTTCTATCTGTAGCCTTAGTCCAGTCAAATTTGTTGACAGCATCACTAGAGTCATAAGAATCATGGATGAAGTAAGGATAGTCAAATGGATTGCCATCCTTATCACGCAACAAGTGAGATTTGTTTGGTTGTTTGTCCTCTGCTACTGGAGTCTTGTAGGCTGGGTCACGGAATTGTTTGGTGCGTCCATATTCCTGACCAGAGTGGATAAATGGAGTTCCTTGAGCAGTCAATACCATGAGATTTCCAAGTCGTAAACGACGATGGATTTCAGCATAGTTCTCAGCCTTGCTTGGGTCTTTTTTAATAGACTGGGCAATGATGTCAAAGAGGGTCAAGTTATCATGGGCTGCAATGTATTGGATGACATCTCCAGGACTATCTGCTTCAAAGTTGGTTGGTTGAGCAATGAGATTTTTGAAGACAGTGTTGATATCACGCTTGCCACCTGTGATAAAGGCAGGTTGCCCTTCGTTTGGATAACCAGACTTGAGGTTGTTACGGATGTCATCTGAAAAGACAGCGACAGTATCGGTATGTTTCATCCAATCTTGGTCAGCAGCTTTAGTAGGCATATTTTCATCGCCAGCATAGGTTCTCCAACCTTCACCCAGCATGATGAGGTTTGGATTGAGGGCGCGTGCAGCCTTGTAAGCTTCTTCGATAGAAGCCGCATCGTGGTCTCCCATCATATCGAAGCGGAATCCATCCACTTTGTAGGTATCAACTAGATATTTGATAGAGTCAACTAGAATCCGTTTGGTCATATGGTGAGTTGTCCCCAAGCGTCCACCACCAAAGCTAGTGCGAGGTGTTCCGTCAGCATCCATAAAGTGGTAGTAGTTTGGCTCTAGGTCTTCGAAGATATCGACCTTGGCTGTATGGTTATAAACGACATCTAGGATAGCTCCCATGCCACGTTTGTGGATTTCATTGATGAGGTTTTTAAATTCTGCGATTCGTTTTTCTGGATTTTTAGGATCGCTTGAATACATACCAGTCAATGAGAAGTAGTTTTGAGGGTCATATCCCCAGTTGTAGTTGCTGTTGCTTGAAGCATAGTCAGACAAGCGTTCATGATTTTTCAATTCATTGACAAAGTAGTAAGACAAGACTGGAAGGAGCTGGATGTGGGTCACACCTAAGTCTTTGAGATAGTCTAGTTTTTCAATAAAGGCTTCAAAAGTCCCAAATGGTTTGGTCAAGTCTTTTGCAATGGCAGGATCTGAAGTGAAGTCACGCACATGAGCTTCGTAGATAACGGCATCTTCACGAGTCTTGAAGTTGTGAATCTTACCATAAGTTAAGTCTTGCGGTCCTAGTTTGGCTGGATCTACAAAGGCAGCTTTAGCCACTTTATGGGCATCGTCAATCTTGGCATCGTCACTATTCCAAGCAGCGAGGGACTTAGCGTAAGGATCGAGTGCAAGAACAGTTTTACCCTGACGCTCGATTTGGTATTGATAATAGTATCCGGTGAAATCGGTGATTCCTAATTTGTTTGTGCTATCTAGAGTTTGTTTCCAAGTTCCTCTTTCTCCTTTTTCAAGAGCGACAGTTCCAACTACTTTGTCAGGGTCATTCTTGTCGTAGACAACGACAGAAACCTTATCAGCACTTGGTGACCAAAGGGTCAAATCAACTTGTTTTCCTTCTTCTTTTAAGTCAGCTCCCAGTTTGCCATCATAACTGTAAGTCTCATCTTTAAGTCGCCAGCTTGTTTTGGTAGTGAATTGGTCGGAATTGTAGCTAACAGTATAGGGATGTTTTGTGTCAGAGAAATCTCCGCTGTAGGTCACTTTTTTACCAGCTTCATCGATTGCAACATCGGTAATAGTTACTTTGTTTCCTAGGTGATTAGTGATGTTGGAGTGTTTGAGGATATCTTCTTTTTTGGCACCAACTAGTGTTGAAAAACTACTTTCAATGCTAGAAGTGCCTACGTGTTGGGCTCCTGTCATACGGATATCATGGACATAGTATGGATTTGTGTAAATCGATTCGTCATCGTCTTTTAGGAAAATTTGGCTATGATTTTTCAAATCTGTGAACTTATAATCTTCTTTACGGATTTTCACGTCGTCTCCTTGTTTGCTCTCATCTAGTAATAAAAAGCCGAATTCTCTTGATGCTTCATTGAGAGGAATGTCGATATAGCGACCGTATTTACCTGTAGCCGTAAAGTCTGTTCCGTCAGGCCATTGAGCGCTACTTGGATTTTTCACATCTCCCCAGTACCAGAGAGATTTCTTGTCATAGTTGCCGTCAGTGCGGTAGTAGTTGACGCGAACAGTTCCTGCAGGCCGTGGCTCGTAAGAGAAAACCTTGTAATCTTGGTCTAACCAAGCCTCGTTCATTTTTGGAACTAGTTTTTCGGTCGATTTATCGCCGGTTAGATTTTTTCCAGCTGTATTATTGATGAGGAAGCTAATTTTCTTGGCTTGTTCTCCCTTTAATTTGACATCTAGGTAGTAGCCGTAGTCATCTTTTTTGGCATCCTTAAAGGACAGGGCTCCGTTAGGCCAGTTTTCAGAAGGTTTTTCAACATCATCCCAAGTCCATAGTCCTTGACTATCCTTGTTTTCTTCAGGAAGTTTTTTGACGTGGATACGGAAGTAATTGTCTTCGATTGGCTCTTCTGCCTTAGTTTCAGTCGTTACTGGACTAGTAGAAGTAGTTGGCTCATTTGAACGATCTTGTCCGGTTTGTGGTGCTGAATCGGCGGGGCTTGCAACAGGAGTGGTTGGCTCTGTTGCAGGTTTTTCTTCTTTTTTCTCTAGGGAAGCGTTTGCATTGTTAGGTGAAGAAAAATCGCTTTCGTTCTTGCCAGCGATGTTTGTTGCATCAGTAAGAGGTTGGGCAAGGGCAGTAGTGGTTTCACTATTACTTGCGTTAGTGGTTGGTGTACTTTCGTTGGCTGAGATAGTTGGGGTAGCCATAGCAAGTAGGACAAGGCTTGCGCCGATAAGGACAGAACCAGTTCCATTCTTGAGGGAACGGATGCTGTAGACCATTTTTTTCTCAGTTTGAGCTGGGGTTTTTCTCATAATGATTCTCCAATCAATAAATTTCTATATCAGTATAGCATGTAGTAAAACAATATGCAAGCGTTTTCTTTGGTTTATCAAAGAAATTCTTACTTTTGAGAAGTTTTCCGTATTATTTTATATATCAGTATAAATAATGGAAATAATACTCAATGAAAATCAAAGAGCAAACTAGGAAACTAGCCGCAGGCTGTACTTGAGTACGGCAAGGCGACGTTGACGTGGTTTGAAGAGATTTTCGAAGAGTATAAAAATGTCATATAAGCCAAGCCGTATTATTAGGAAGATGATGTGTTCCCAGCTATTTTTATTCAGAAATTGATTTCTAATATTTCTTTAAAAAGTTCATCTAGCGAAACTATAAATAGGAAGAGAAAAAGCTAGCGCTTCTCAAGTTTTATCTAGTTTCCAAACTATAGTATTTACTGGAAATCTAAAGAAAATATCAGAAAAATTCAGCAAACGTTTTCTTCTTATTTTCTTGACTTTTTTGCTGATTTGTGCTTGACTTTTACTTGAAATTTGATAAACTATAGACAAATAGGAAAACGTATTCATTTAAAAACGGAGGAATAAGGAATGAATCAAGAAAAACGTTTGCATCGCTTTGTCAAAAAGTGTGGACTTGGTGTGTGTAGTGCTGTTGTTGCGGCCTTTTTATTGAGCGCTCAGGGAGTAGCTTTGGCTACAGAGCAAGGGAATCGTCCAGTTGAGACAGAAAACATCGCCCGTGGAAAACAAGCTAGTCAAAGTTCTACTGCTTATGGAGGAGCTGCTACACGAGCAGTGGATGGTAATGTTGATAGTGACTATGGGCACCATTCTGTAACGCACACAAACTTTGAAGACAATGCTTGGTGGCAAGTTGATCTTGGAAAAACAGAGAATGTTGGAAAAGTTAAACTTTACAATCGTGGAGATGGGAATGTAGCTAATCGTCTTTCCAATTTTGATGTTGTTTTGTTAAATGAAGCAAAACAAGAAGTTGCTCGTCAACACTTTGATAGTTTGAATGGGAAGGCAGAACTTGAAGTTTTCTTCACCGCCAAAGGCGCTCGTTATGTAAAAGTGGAGTTGAAAACTAAAAATACCCCATTGAGCTTGGCAGAAGTGGAAGTATTCCGTTCAGCAACAACTCAAGTTGGACAGGATAGAACTGCACCAGTAGTAGATCAAAAATCAGCATTGAAAGACTACCTTTTTGGCTTAACTTATAATCCTTTGGATATTTTAACTCGTAAGGGAGAAACCTTAGAAAATCGCTACAACACAAGTGCTAAGGAACAAAATGGAGAGTTTGTCGTTGTAGAAAAAATCAAGAAAACCCTCTCTACAGGCACAGCAGATGTTTCCATCAATGGAAATCAAAATGTCTTTCTAGGTGGCTTGTATAAGGCAAACCAAAATCTGCTAGAAAATCAGCCAGAATTGATTAGTCTTGCCCGTGCAAAGGGGACAGTCAGCGTCGATTTACCTGGTATGATTCAGTCTGACAGCCGAATTGAAGCAGATCCTACAACTAGTGGTATGCAGTCTGCGATGAATACCTTGGTTGAAAGATGGACAAAGAATTACTCATCTAGCCATTCCGTTCCTGCCCGTGTTCAGTATGAATCAACTACAGCCTATAGCATGAATCAATTGAAAGCAAAATTTGGTGCAGACTTTGAAAAAGCAGGTGCACCGCTCAAGATTGACTTTGAGGCTGTGCAAAAGGGTGAAAAGCAAATTGAAGTTGTAAACTTTAAACAAATCTACTATACAGCAACATTTGATGCACCGACCAATCCAGCGGCTGTATTTGACAAGAGTGTGACACCTGAAGATTTAAAACAAAGAGGTGTTGATTCACAAACTCCACCTGTATATGTATCAAACGTTTCTTACGGACGTCAAATCTATGTTAAGTTTGAGTCAGCAAGTAAGTCTACTGAATTAAAAGCAGCTATTAATGCAGTTATCAAAGGCGCAACAATTGCTCCAAATTCTGAATGGAGCCGTCTATTGAAGAATACTTCTGTAACAGCGGTAATTGTAGGAGGTAATGCTAGCGGTGCCGCCAAAGTTGTCACAGGAACAGTCGAAAACTTGAAGGAACTCATTAGAGAAGGAGCTAACTTTAGCGCTCAAAGTCCAGCTGTGCCAATCTCATATAAGACTGCCTTCCTAAAAGATAATGCCCAAGCAACTTTACAAAATAGTACAGACTATATCGAAACGAAGGTTACTTCTTATAAAAATGGCTTCTTGAAACTTCATCATAAGGGTGCTTATGTTGCGCGTTACTACATCTATTGGGATGAAATTACATATGATGAACAAGGAAATCCAGAAATCCGTTCACATCAATGGGAAGATAACGGAAAAAACAGAACTTCAGGCTTCCAAACAGAGATTCAATTTAGAGGAAATGTCCGTAATCTTCGCATCAAGGTTCAAGAAAAGACAGGTCTTGTATGGGAACCATGGCGTACAGTTTACAACCGCACAGACTTACCACTAGTACAACAGCGTACAATTACACATTGGGGAACAACTTTAAACCCTAAAGTTGATGAAAAAATTGTGAATGAGTAACGATTTGATTTACTTGATTCGATAGTAAACAGTGAAGAGGAGGAACTTCGATTTCTCCTCTTTTATGATTGACTTTTGAGAGAATGAAAAGATGAGAAGGGGAACTTCTATAGCAGATTGAAACTAGAATAGTACGTTGTTGCTATTAAAACATTTTCAAACGTCTCACACTTAATTCCATCATAAAAATCCGTTTTAGACTAATTTCCACTTTGGTCAGGCAAGTGGAAGTTACTTTAAGAAGTTACGACCTACGAAAAAATTACCAAAAATCTACAGAATCCCTTGAAAAATCTAGCTAAATAGGGTATAATATGAGTAATCATTTGTCGTAGGTTTTGTCTGAAATATTGTCCAGACAAGGCTCACAGCAGTTAAATCTTCTGAAAAAGTCAGATTTAGCTGCTCTTTTTGTGCTTTTTTTCAGGAATTCGAGCATTTGTAACAAAGACTTAAAGATTCTGAAAATTCATCAAAGGGACACGGTGATAGGGGTTTTTAAAACCATATGACGATTAGAAAAGCCTGTTTGACAAGGCTTGGAACTTATTTACAAAGGAGAATCATCTTGGCAGGACATGACGTTCAATACGGGAAACATCGTACCCGTCGTAGTTTTTCAAGAATCAAAGAAGTTCTTGACTTACCAAATTTGATTGAAATTCAAACTGACTCATTCAAAGATTTCCTAGACCATGGTCTTAAAGAAGTGTTTGAAGATGTATTGCCAATTTCAAACTTCACAGACACAATGGAGTTGGAATTTGTTGGATATGAAATCAAGGAACCAAAATACACGCTAGAAGAAGCTCGTATCCACGATGCTAGCTACTCAGCACCAATTTTTGTAACCTTCCGCTTAATCAATAAAGAAACAGGCGAAATCAAGACCCAAGAAGTTTTCTTTGGTGATTTCCCAATCATGACAGAAATGGGTACTTTCATTATCAATGGTGGTGAACGTATCATCGTATCTCAGTTGGTGCGCTCGCCAGGTGTTTACTTTAACGATAAAGTTGATAAAAACGGTAAAGTGGGCTACGGTTCAACGGTTATCCCTAACCGTGGAGCTTGGTTGGAACTTGAAAGTGACTCAAAAGACATTGCCTACACTCGTATCGACCGTACTCGTAAGATTCCATTTACAACCTTGGTTCGTGCGCTTGGTTTCTCAGGTGATGATGAAATCTTTGATATTTTTGGTGATAGCGAATTGGTTCGCAACACTGTTGAAAAAGATATCCACAAGAACCCAATGGATTCTCGTACAGACGAAGCTTTGAAAGAAATCTACGAACGCCTTCGTCCAGGTGAGCCTAAGACAGCTGAAAGCTCACGTAGCTTGCTTGTAGCTCGTTTCTTTGACCCACGTCGCTATGATTTAGCAGCCGTTGGTCGTTACAAGATTAACAAAAAACTCAATGTTAAAACACGTTTGCTCAACCAAACCATTGCGGAGCCATTGGTAGACCCTGAAACAGGCGAAATCTTGGTAGAAGCTGGAACTGTTATGACTCGTAGCGTGATTGAAAGTATTGAAAGCCATTTGGATGGTGACTTGAACAAGATTGTTTATATTCCAAATGATGCAGCCGTTGTGACTGAGCCTGTTGTTCTTCAAAAATTCAAGGTTGTTGCTCCAACTGATCCAGACCGTGTTGTAACCATCATTGGTAATGCTAATCCAGATGACAAGGTTCGTACGGTGACTCCTGCAGATATCCTTGCTGAGATGAGCTACTTCCTCAACTTGGCTGAAGGACTTGGCCGTGTAGATGATATCGACCACCTTGGAAACCGTCGTATTCGTGCGGTTGGGGAATTGCTTGCCAACCAAGTACGTCTTGGACTTTCTCGTATGGAACGTAATGTCCGTGAACGTATGTCTGTTCAGGACAATGAAGTCTTGACACCACAACAAATCATCAATATCCGTCCTGTAACAGCTGCGGTGAAAGAATTCTTTGGTTCATCACAGTTGTCACAGTTCATGGACCAACACAATCCGCTTTCTGAGTTGTCTCACAAACGCCGCTTGTCAGCCTTAGGACCTGGTGGTTTGACACGTGACCGTGCTGGATATGAAGTACGTGACGTGCACTACACTCACTACGGTCGTATGTGTCCAATCGAGACACCTGAAGGACCTAACATCGGTTTGATCAATAACTTGTCATCATATGGACACTTGAACAAATATGGTTTTGTTCAAACACCATACCGTAAAGTTGACCGTGAAACAGGTGTTGTTACCAACGAAATCGTTTGGTTGACAGCCGATGAAGAAGATGAATTTACTGTAGCACAGGCTAATTCTCGTCTGAATGAAGATGGAACCTTTGCTGAGAAAGTTGTCATGGGACGTCACCAAGGGGTCAACCAAGAGTATCCAGCTAATGTTGTTGACTACATGGACGTATCACCAAAACAGGTAGTTGCCGTTGCGACAGCATGTATTCCTTTCTTGGAAAACGATGACTCCAACCGTGCCCTCATGGGAGCCAACATGCAACGTCAGGCTGTGCCATTGATCAATCCTCAAGCACCTTACGTTGGTACTGGTATGGAATACCAAGCAGCCCACGACTCTGGAGCGGCTGTGATTGCTCAGTATGATGGTAAAGTTACTTACGCAGATGCTGACAAGGTAGAAGTTCGTCGTGAAGATGGTTCATTGGACGTTTACCACATCCAAAAATTCCGTCGTTCAAACTCAGGTACTGCTTACAACCAACGCACGCTTGTTAAAGTTGGCGATGTTGTTGAAAAAGGCGATTTCATCGCTGACGGACCTTCCATGGAAAATGGAGAAATGGCACTTGGACAAAACCCAATCGTTGCCTACATGACTTGGGAAGGTTACAACTTCGAGGATGCCGTTATCATGAGCGAACGCTTGGTTAAAGACGATGTCTATACCTCTGTTCACCTTGAAGAATACGAATCAGAAACGCGCGATACAAAGCTTGGGCCTGAAGAAATCACTCGTGAAATTCCAAATGTTGGGGAAGACGCTCTTAAAGACCTTGACGAAATGGGTATTATCCGTATCGGTGCTGAGGTTAAAGAAGGCGATATCCTTGTAGGTAAAGTAACACCTAAGGGTGAGAAAGACCTTTCAGCTGAAGAACGCCTCTTGCACGCTATCTTCGGAGATAAATCTCGTGAAGTGCGTGATACTTCTCTTCGTGTACCACACGGTGCCGATGGTGTCGTTCGTGATGTTAAAATCTTTACACGTGCAAATGGAGATGAGTTGCAATCAGGTGTTAACATGCTGGTTCGCGTCTACATCGCTCAAAAACGTAAGATCAAGGTCGGAGATAAGATGGCCGGACGTCACGGAAACAAAGGGGTTGTCTCTCGTATCGTTCCTGTAGAAGACATGCCTTACCTTCCAGACGGAACTCCAGTCGATATCATGTTGAACCCACTTGGGGTGCCATCACGTATGAATATCGGTCAGGTTATGGAGCTCCACCTTGGTATGGCTGCTCGTACTCTGGGTATTCATATCGCAACACCAGTCTTTGACGGAGCAAGTTCTGAAGATCTTTGGTCAACTGTTAAAGAAGCAGGTATGGATAGCGATGCCAAGACAATCCTTTACGATGGCCGTACTGGTGAACCATTTGATAACCGTGTGTCAGTTGGTGTCATGTACATGATCAAACTCCATCACATGGTTGACGATAAATTGCACGCGCGTTCAGTCGGACCTTACTCAACCGTTACCCAACAACCACTCGGAGGTAAAGCTCAGTTTGGTGGACAACGTTTCGGTGAGATGGAGGTTTGGGCTCTTGAAGCCTACGGTGCGTCAAATGTCCTTCAAGAAATCTTGACTTACAAGTCTGACGATATCAACGGACGTTTGAAAGCCTATGAAGCTATTACAAAAGGAAAACCAATTCCAAAACCAGGTGTTCCAGAATCATTCCGAGTTCTTGTCAAAGAATTGCAATCTCTTGGTCTTGATATGCGTGTCCTTGACGAAGATGACCAAGAAGTGGAACTTCGCGACTTGGATGAAGGAATGGACGAAGATGTCATCCACGTAGATGACCTTGAAAAAGCCCGCGAAAAAGCAGCCCAAGAGGCTAAAGCAGCCTTTGAAGCTGAAGAAGCTGAGAAAGCAACAAAAGCGGAAGCAACAGAAGAAGCTGCTGAACAAGAATAAGCAGTTCACTTAGAATAGAAAGGGAAGAAATAGTGGTTGATGTAAATCGTTTTAAAAGTATGCAAATCACCCTAGCTTCTCCAAGTAAAGTCCGTTCATGGTCTTATGGAGAAGTCAAAAAACCTGAAACAATCAATTACCGTACCTTGAAACCAGAACGTGAAGGACTCTTTGATGAAGTTATCTTTGGTCCTACAAAAGACTGGGAATGTGCTTGTGGTAAATACAAACGCATTCGTTACAGAGGGATTGTTTGTGACCGTTGTGGGGTTGAAGTAACGCGTACGAAAGTTCGTCGTGAGCGTATGGGACATATCGAATTGAAAGCTCCTGTATCTCACATCTGGTACTTCAAGGGGATTCCAAGCCGTATGGGCTTGACCCTTGATATGAGCCCTCGTGCCCTCGAGGAAGTTATCTACTTTGCGGCTTATGTGGTGATTGATCCTAAGGATACACCACTTGAGCACAAGTCTATCATGACAGAGCGCGAATACCGTGAGCGCTTGCGTGAGTATGGTTATGGATCGTTCGTTGCCAAGATGGGTGCCGAAGCTATCCAAGACCTTTTAAAACAAGTAGATCTTGAAAAAGAAATTGCTGAACTCAAAGAAGAGTTGAAAACAGCTACTGGACAAAAACGTGTCAAAGCCATCCGTCGTTTGGATGTTTTGGATGCCTTTTACAAGTCTGGAAACAAACCTGAATGGATGATTCTCAACATCCTTCCGGTTATTCCACCAGATCTTCGTCCAATGTTGCAGTTGGATGGTGGCCGTTTTGCCTCATCTGACTTGAACGACCTTTACCGCCGTGTTATCAACCGTAACAACCGTTTGGCTCGTTTGCTTGAGTTGAATGCACCAGGTATCATCGTTCAAAATGAGAAGCGTATGCTTCAAGAAGCAGTTGATGCTTTGATTGACAATGGTCGTCGTGGTCGTCCAATCACAGGACCAGGTAGCCGTCCACTGAAATCATTGAGCCACATGCTTAAAGGTAAACAAGGACGCTTCCGTCAAAACTTGCTCGGTAAACGTGTTGACTTCTCAGGACGTTCCGTTATCGCTGTTGGTCCAACTCTTAAGATGTACCAATGTGGTGTGCCACGTGAAATGGCGATCGAGCTCTTTAAACCATTCGTGATGCGTGAAATCGTTGCACGTGATATCGTGCAAAACGTCAAAGCAGCTAAACGCTTGGTGGAACGCGGAGATGAGCGTATCTGGGATATCCTTGAAGAAGTGATCAAAGAACACCCAGTGCTTTTGAACCGCGCACCGACCCTTCACCGTTTGGGTATCCAAGCCTTCGAGCCAGTCTTGATTGATGGTAAGGCCCTTCGCTTGCACCCACTTGTCTGTGAAGCCTACAATGCCGACTTTGACGGGGACCAAATGGCCATCCACGTACCGCTTTCAGAAGAAGCCCAAGCAGAAGCTCGTATCCTCATGCTCGCTGCTGAGCACATCTTGAACCCCAAAGATGGTAAACCAGTTGTTACTCCATCTCAGGACATGGTTTTGGGTAACTACTACTTGACCATGGAAGAAGCTGGTCGTGAAGGTGAAGGAATGGTCTTCAAAGATCGTGATGAAGCGGTTATGGCTTACCGTAATGGTTATGTTCACCTCCACTCACGTGTTGGTATCGCAACAGACAGCCTCAACAAGCCTTGGACAGAAGAGCAAAAACACAAGGTCTTGCTTACAACAGTTGGTAAAATCCTCTTCAACGACATCATGCCAGAGGGTCTACCATACTTGCAAGAACCAAACAATGCCAACTTGACAGAAGGCGTTCCAGCTAAATACTTCTTGCCACTTGGTGGAGATATCAAGGAAGCTATCAGCAATCTTGAACTCAACCCTCCATTCAAGAAGAAAAATCTTGGAAATATCATCGCTGAAATCTTCAAACGTTTCCGTACGACAGAAACTTCTGCCCTACTTGACCGCATGAAGAATCTCGGTTACCACCACTCAACTCTTGCAGGATTGACAGTGGGTATTGCCGATATCCCAGTCGTTGATGACAAGGCTGAAATCATTGAAGAATCACACAAACGTGTAGAACAAATTACAAAACAATTCCGTCGTGGTATGATTACAGACGACGAGCGTTACAATGCTGTTACAGCCGAATGGCGTGCTGCCCGTGAAAAACTAGAGAAACGCTTGATTGCCAACCAAGATCCGAAGAACCCAATCGTTATGATGATGGACTCTGGAGCCCGTGGTAACATCTCAAACTTCTCACAGCTTGCCGGGATGCGTGGTCTGATGGCTGCTCCGAACGGACGTATCATGGAATTGCCAATCCTTTCAAACTTCCGTGAAGGTTTGTCGGTATTGGAAATGTTCTTCTCAACTCACGGTGCCCGTAAAGGTATGACCGATACGGCCCTTAAGACAGCCGACTCAGGTTACTTGACTCGTCGTTTGGTTGACGTTGCCCAAGACGTTATCATCCGTGAGGACGACTGTGGAACAGACCGTGGTCTCTTGATCCGCTCTATCGCAGAAGGAAAAGAAATGATTGAGTCTCTCGAGGAGCGTCTCAATGGTCGTTACACTAAGAAAACTGTTAAACATCCAGAAACTGGTGCAGTGATTATCGGTCCAAATGAGTTGATTACAGAAGACAAAGCGCGTGAAATTGTCAATGCTGGTGTGGAAGAAGTGACTATCCGCTCTGTATTTACATGTAACACTCGTCATGGTGTCTGCCGTCACTGCTATGGTATCAACTTGGCGACTGGTGATGCGGTTGAAGTTGGTGAAGCAGTTGGTACAATCGCTGCCCAATCTATCGGGGAACCTGGTACACAGCTTACAATGCGTACCTTCCACACGGGTGGGGTTGCCTCAAATACCGATATCACTCAGGGTCTTCCTCGTGTCCAAGAAATCTTTGAAGCTCGCAATCCTAAAGGGGAAGCGGTTATCACAGAGGTTAAAGGACAAGTTACAGCTATCGAAGAAGATGCCTCAACTCGTACTAAGAAAGTCTTTGTTAAGGGTGAAACTGGCGAAGGTGAGTACGTCGTTCCATTTACAGCTCGTATGCGTGTTGAAGTTGGAGACCAAGTAGCGCGTGGTGCTGCTCTTACAGAAGGTTCTATCCAACCAAAACGTCTCCTTGCAGTTCGTGATGTCTTGTCAGTTGAAACTTACCTTCTCGGTGAAGTACAAAAAGTTTACCGTAGCCAAGGGGTAGAAATCGGTGACAAACACATCGAGGTAATGGTTCGTCAAATGATCCGTAAAGTCCGTGTCATGGATCCAGGTGACACAGATCTTCTCATGGGTACCCTCATGGATATCAATGATTTTACAGATGCTAACAAAGATGTCCTTATCGCAGGTGGAGTTCCAGCGACAGGTCGCCCAGTCCTTATGGGAATTACCAAAGCCTCACTTGAAACCAACAGTTTCTTGTCAGCGGCTTCCTTCCAGGAAACAACTCGTGTCCTTACTGACGCGGCTATCCGTGGTAAGAAAGACCATCTCCTTGGACTCAAGGAAAATGTTATCATCGGTAAGATCATCCCAGCAGGTACTGGTATGGCCCGTTACCGTAACCTTGAACCACATGCTATCAACGAAGAAGAATACCTTAATCCTCCAGTAGAGGAAGAAGGAAATGAAGAAACAACAGAAGTAGTTGTGGATACTGCCGTTGAAACTGTGGAAGAAACAGTAGAATAAAAGAGAATGAGAGAACCTTCGGGTTCTCTTTCTGTTTTCTGAAAACTTTCTCCATTTTTCCATGAAATGTGGTAAAATAAAAGAAAGAGGCTGACAAAGGAGACGGGTATGGAACAAACATTTTTTATCATTAAACCAGATGGTGTAAAAAGAGGACTAGTGGGTGAGGTGTTGAAACGCATCGAACAACGTGGATTTACAATCGAAAAATTGGAGTTGCGTTCACAGGTTTCAGAAGAGTTGATTGACCAGCACTATCAGGACCTGGTTGGTCAAAGTTTTTACCCGCCGATTCGTGAATTTATGACTTCAGGACCGGTTCTTGTAGGTATCATTTCTGGTCCCAAAGTAATCGAAACTTGGCGGACTATGATGGGTGCGACTCGTCCAGAAGAAGCTTTACCAGGAACGATTCGAGGTGATTTTGCAAAAGCTGCTGGAGAAAATGAGGTTATCCAAAATGTTGTACATGGTTCAGATTCAGAAGAGTCAGCTAAGCGAGAAATTGCTCTTTGGTTTTAAGAGTGGATTGGTTCAATCAATTGGTTAAAAGCTCATTTGAATAGAAAGTATAGTCAATTAGTTTAAGACATGACGCATGATATCAAACTTTTTAGTTTTTGATATGGTGCGTTTTTTGATTAAGTGACTATTAGTTCATCTCGCTCCGTTAGGTGCGAGATGAAAAAAACACCCGCTATGCGGGTGCGCGTCGAAGGTTATACCAAAAAAACTCCAAACGCGATACAATAAAGGTGTTCAAGCCAATTGTAAAGCGAAAGGAGAAAATATGGCACAAAAGGTTCTTTTGTCCTGTTCTTGTTTCAATTGACTATATTTCTATACTTTTTCTTCCTTTCTCTGTGAATATCGCAAGTTTTTCCCACCTTTTCTCAATACTGAAACAACATCTTTCCAGAACTTCAATAATTTCTTTTTGTGTTAAATCATTATTTAACTAAATCTTTGGAGGCAATACGTTTTCAAAGCTACTTTTTACCATAGATTTTGAGCCTTTAACACATATTACTAAGCCAAAAATGCTCTAAATTTTTGAAATTCTAACTTCCTCTCCACTATTTCTTCCTTTATCAAGAAAAAGTTACCTCAATATTAATAAAGTACAATTCTAAATTAACTCCAATTATTGATTCATGATAATATTTCAGTAACTCATCGTGCAATTAAAAACAAGGATTTTTATTTCAGACGATCCATCGTGAACACTTCATCAGCCATCTCCCAAATTGCCGGATTATGTGTTGCGATAATGATTAGCCTATTATCATCTCGAAGAGATAGCAAAATCTCCATAATCAACTGAGAGGTTGCTGGGTCTATTGAAGCTGTTGGCTCATCTGCCAGAATAAAGGGTGGATTCTTTAAGATAATTTTTGCCAAGGCAACCCGTTGCGATTCTCCGCCCGATAACTCAAAGATGCGCTTATCTAGGTCAAGATAAGCCAGGCCGACCTGTTCTAAAGCCTGCTTCTGCCTCAACCGCTGTTCCGCCCGACTCAACTTTTGACCAATGAGACCTAGCTTAAGGTTTTCTTCAATACTTTGGTTTTCAATTAAGCCAAAGTTCTGGAAGAGGTAGCCCAATTCGTGACGGAAAAAATCACTCGATTTATAATTGGCCAAGTCTTTACCTCGGTAAAAAATCGTCCCATCATAAGATTCTAATTTCCCAATCATGTTCATCAAGGTTGTTTTTCCGCTACCACTTGAACCAATTAAGGCATAGACTTTTCCAGCCTCAAATGTCATTGAAAGATTCGAAAATAACTCTCGTTCTCCAAAAGATTTACTCACCTGTTTAAGTTCAATCATATTAACCTCCCTTCAAAACAAGCATGGACATCTTGTTTTCTTTCTGCATTTGGACATGTAACTGTAAAAGAGATAGACAAGTAAAGAGTAATGAGACTAAGAAAGCAACTACTATCTCTACCATAAGAAATACACTCGCAACAAATCCCAGGAAAAACACACCCAGTTGAGCAAAGAGATAAGTGCGATGGATTTCTAAGAACCTGAGACCTGCAATGCGTTTGATAAAAATGGCACGTCTAAATTCTTCAAAGTAGAGCCTATTCATAGTGTTAAACAACAAGATTGAAGTTGCAATCCCAAGCACAGCTCCTGCTAGCATTACCCAACGTTCCCTCTGGATATTATCCAATAATGTGATGTAGTTGTGGTAACCTGTTTGCATTTCTGAGACCCAATTTTCAATGCCTTGTCTCTGGATAAGCTCCTGGGCATCAGACAATTGATTAAAGAGAACGTAGTTCTGTACTGCGTCTACCCAAAACAAAATGGACTGTGGACCAGTTGATTGGGGTGTTATAACAATGATGATTGGATCTTTCAAAAACTGCTGGTAAGAAATAGGGGTCGTATTATACACAAAACGATCCTGACCTGATTCCAAATAACCTACCGTAGCAGTCATTTGCTGTCGTTCATCTCGACTAGATATGCGACTGGTTAAGTCGTCTTCAAAAACAGATTTATAATGTTCTTCCTCTGAACGGAGGTGTTCAGGCAGCAATAAGACAAACTCCCCTACATCAAGGTGATTCATCTTTTGCTCAATAGTTGTATCTACAGGAATGTTTTGACGCTCCAAGTATTGCGGTGTGACGATAAGGACATTGCCATTCGGGTTGTAATCGTGCCATTCTGTAGAGGTTATAAAGTTTTTGGAGGAAGCCATGCCATTTTGCAAAGTACGGTCAATTAACTGGTGTCTAGATAAGAAAGCCTTTTGTTCTGAAACAGCCAGATCCATCAATTGATACCAAGTTCTGAGTTTCCTTTGAGCTTGTTCATCAAAACCAGGACTCGTTCCTTCACGGCTGATTGATAGGGTAATCAGTTGCCTTTCCTGGCTCCAAGCCTCTTGTCCAATCCGATGCTGTTGCCAGGCTTGGGAATACTTTAAGCTACTCCCTATTCCCAGCGTTACAATAATAATCGCTAATAGTTGACCGATTAAAATCAAACTAATGATTCCTCTGACAGGAACTTGCCCTTTTATAATCTGCATCAGGTGTATCTTTTTTATCCCAACTGCGAAGAGTTGAGCGAAAAACAGGGAGATCGACAACAAGATGAGATTATAACTGAGCAAGCCTTCTCCTATGGTCATTAGGGATTGCGTTGGAAGCGACAGAATTTTTTGCATAAGAATGGCGAGCACGCCAGCTAAACTGAAACCAACAGCTATCCCTTTCAAATCCTCACCAACTGGTCTAAGAAAAATGGACCACCGTTTCTCTCCTGAAATGAGGCGAATACCCGACGACCGTAATTGGCTAATTTGACTAATTAAAGTCAGTGCTCCAAAGGTTAAGATGAAAATCAATAGACTGATTAACTGAAATCCGTTACTAAAGATAGCCATTAACGTAGATAGTTTGGATGGAATTATCAGGTGCATGTTAGTCAAGCCAAGTTGACTTAGCTCCTCCCTTAGCAAGTGAATATCTAGGTTTCCATCAAATACAAAATAGTTTGTTTCAACACTACTACTTTGAGCATCTTCTAGATTTTTTTCCTGTAACCCATCAGGCAACTTTCCGTTCCCAAAGGTCGTATAAGAAAACACTGGAGTACCTTCTGAGTTAGGATCCTGGTGTTGAATCGCAATAAAGCTATCCGTTTCTTCTGCTAGTTTTTCCAAGCGTGTAGCAACATGCTGAAAAGTTGTTTCAGGGGAAGAATCACGTACAACAACGTTGGGGTAATAATAGGAGACATATGTATCATTCCAAATGGTAAATACCCAAACAAAGAACAAACTAGCAAGCAGGTTGGATATGAGTATAAATAATTTTTTCATAGTGCATTCCTTATTCTAAAATAGAGGACAGAAATACCCCTGCCCTCTATAAACTAACAAGCTTACTAAACTATTGATAAAAGAATCTTCTTCAATTTTTAATTAGAAATCTCAGTCTGAATTATAGTATCCTATTTTTTCCTCCTTTCTAACTGCACGTTCCTTTCTACAGACAGAGACCTAATTTTATAAACCAATCTTAAATACTTTAGATTTTGTAACTCATAATTTTCAACAGTTGGTTAGCTATGAAAGCATTTTATCAAACATCTCCATTCTTATATCTATCTGGTATTGTTACAAGCTCTCATCAGAATACCTTTCTCTAAATAGTTGAATTTTAAAGTAATACGAAATCAATCAGCCTTCCCAACATCAAGACCATTGGACTTTTTTTGTGATTGCACTCGAATCTCCGATCGTTTATTCTTCTGAATAAACTGTTGGTAAGGAATTGTATTACTAAACGTAAAAACCCCTAGTAAAGCTAATATAGCTAATTTTGAATTCCACGTTTTTTTCTCTTGCACTGAAACCCCTTTCTGTTTCCTTGTTTTTATTTTAACATATATATATTATTTATTCAAATATTTTTATTGTATTTTGAACTAAAAATTTTATAATGAAATTAAGCAAATAGGAAGGATTATTATCTTTAATGAATACACTCGCTGAGAAATTCAGAGTAAAGAGAAAAGAGTTAGGTCTCTCCCAACAAACTCTTGCAGAAGGAATTTGTGAACAAAGTCAGATTAGTAAAATTGAAAGAGGTCATTTTATTCCCTCCGCAGACTTGTTATTCAAACTCTCTCAACGACTTGAAGTTCCTTTGGATTACTTTTTCAATGAACAAATTGAAATTAAATCTAACCTCTCTAATTTCAAGCAATTATCTACTCGCCTATTAGATGATAGAAATTATGACGATTTGGAATATATTTATAGAATAGAGATTGAACGAAGTACTTTTCTAACACTAGAAGACCGAACTTACCTTGAATGGATTAAAGCTATTATTGACTTTTATCAATATGACAGTAAGTGTGAGGCTATTTCTTCATTGGAAATTATATTATTAAAAGTCTCTTCAAATACTCTGATTTATTTAAAGGCGTTGAATACTTTATCTAATTTCTATTCCTTAGTGGGTCGTGAACAAGAATATGAGGCAAACTACTCTCATTTGATGGAGTTATATCAGACAAAAAATTTTGAGCATCAAGAGTTTTTATTTGGCTACATCAGAGTTCGTTACAACTACA
The DNA here is from genome assembly GCF_013277455.1 of Streptococcus sp. 5346. Lineage (GTDB taxonomy): Bacteria > Bacillota > Bacilli > Lactobacillales > Streptococcaceae > Streptococcus. Next base: position 180,236 of record NZ_VMMY01000002.1, on the reverse strand, counting down.
CTCACTACCTAGTGTCAAAGGAAAAATATAACGAAGCCATTCAAGAAGCTCTTGAGACGATTGAACTCTGTAAACAAAGACAGACAAGCTACCAACTGGCTCCCCTACTTATTCTTGTAGGAAATGCTGGAGCCAAATTTCTAGACAAAGAACAAGTCAAAAATTATTATATAGAAGCAAGAGAGTTATGTAAGATTTATAACAATCCTTTAATGTTGATGAAGATAGAAAATTATTTGAAGGAATTAGATGCTGTTTAGTTAATCTTGACATTATAGTTTTTCTGAAACGTTAAATAACCTGTAAGGCTGATAGTGAAATGAATACTATCAGCCTTATTTCAAATTTATATTCTTCTAAAATCTCTTCAAACCACGTCAGCTCTAGCCGCAGGTTGCTCTTTGATTTTCATTGAGTATTAGTCTCTGGTGTTTGTTTAGCGTCTTAAAGAGACATTTGAGAAGATTGGAAACAGTTCCCTCTTTTCTCCTAGTATAATGATTGGTAGGAAGGGAGAGAAAAGATGAAATCAATGAGAATCTTATTTTTGTTAGCTTTAATTCAAATCAGTTTGAGCAGCTGTTTCCTATGGAAGGAATGCATCTTGTCCTTTAAACAAAGTACAGCTTTTTTCATCGGAAGTATGGTCTTCGTTTCAGGAATCTGTGCTGGAGTAAATTATCTTTATACTCGTAAGCAAGAAGTTCATAGTGTCCTAGCCAGTAAGCAGTCAGTGAAGCTTTTTTACAGTATCCTGCTCTTAATTAATTTGTTAGGAGCTGTTCTTGTCTTGTCAGATAATTTGTTCATCAAAAATACGTTGCAGCAAGAATTAGTTGACTTTTTATTGCCATCCTTTTTCTTTCTATTTGGGCTAGATTTGCTGATTTTTTTACCCTTGAAAAAATACATGCGCGATTTGCTTGCTATGCTAGACAGAAAAAAGACAGTGTTGGTGACTATTATGGCAACACTTCTCTTCTTAAGAAATCCAATGACTATTGTCTCACTTCTGATTTATATTGGACTGGGTTTGTTTTTTGCAGCCTATCTTGTCCCAAATTCTGTTAAAAAGGAAGTTTCCTTTTATGGTCATATTTTCCGAGATCTTGTATTGGTCATTGCTACGCTTATTTTCTTTTAGAGCAAGCCTGTTTTTATGGATGTTATGATGGTAAGTTTAGCAGGAAAATAGACACAAAAGAAAAGTTTTTGGTATAATAAGAGTATGTACACAAAAAATGAAGAAGAGCTACAAGCCTTAGGGGAACGCTTGGGTCATCTATTAGAAAAGAATGATGTTTTAATCTTAACTGGAGAACTGGGTGCAGGTAAAACAACCTTTACTAAGGGACTTGCTAAAGGTTTACAGATTTCTCAAATGATTAAAAGTCCGACCTATACTATCGTAAGAGAGTATGAAGGCAGACTGCCACTTTATCACCTAGATGTTTATCGAATTGAAGGAGATGCGGATTCTATCGACTTGGATGAGTTTCTCTTTGGTGGCGGAGTGACTGTTATTGAGTGGGGCAATCTCTTAGGAGATGCCTTGCCAGATACTTATTTAGAGTTGGAAATTCTAAAAGAAGAAGACGGTCGCAGATTACATTTCCAAGCAAAGGGTTTGCGTGCAGAAAAGCTTTTAGAGGAGCTTCAACATGGAGTATGAATTGCTCATTAGAGAAGCAGAGCCTAAAGATGCAGCTGAATTAGTGGCCTTTTTAAATTGTGTGAGTTTGGAGACAGATTTTACCAGTCTAGACGGAGATGGTATTCTCTTGACCAGTGAGGAGATGGAAATATTCCTCAACAAGCAAGCTAGTTCGGACAATCAGATAACCTTACTTGCATTCTTAAATGATAAAATTACTGGTATTGTAAATATTACAGCTGACCAGCGCAAGAGAGTCCGTCATATTGGAGATCTCTTCATTGTGATTGGAAAAAGATATTGGAATAATGGATTGGGAAGTATTTTGCTAGAGGAAGCGATAGAGTGGGCACAAGCAAGTGGCATTCTGCGTCGTCTCCAACTGACTGTCCAAACTCGTAATCAAGCTGCAGTCCATCTTTATCAAAAGCATGGCTTTATAATTGAAGGTCGCCAAGAGCGTGGAGCATATATAGAAGAAGGGAAATTTATCGATGTTTACTTGATGGGTAAACTGATAGATTAGTAGAAATATGGTTAAAAAAATTATTGGAATGGTATTAGCTTTTCTAGCTGTGACAGTTTTGGGTGTCGGTGTTTTTGCTTATACTATTTATCAGCAAGGCACACAAACCTTATCAAAGACCTATAAAAAAATCGGAGAAGAAACCAAGGTTATTGAAGCAACAGAACCTTTGACCATTCTGTTGATGGGGGTTGATACTGGGAATGTAGAGCGTACAGATCAGTGGGCTGGAAATAGTGATTCCATGATTCTCTTGACTGTCAATCCACATACTAAGAAGACCATGATGTTGAGTTTGGAACGTGATATCCTGACTAAAATTCAACATAAAGATGGTAGTATTGAAGAAGCGAAGCTAAACGCTGCCTATGCTGGTGGTGGAGCAGAACTTGCTATAGAAACGATTCAAAAGATGATGAATATCCACATCGATCGCTACATTATGGTTAATATGCAAGGATTGCAACAATTGGTCGATGCAGTGGGGGGTATTACGGTCAATAATACACTAGGTTTCCCGATTTCTATCAGTGACCAAGAAGAATTTAACACCATTTCTATCGGTGTTGGAGAGCAGACAATAAATGGAGAAGAAGCGCTTGTTTATTCACGCATGCGTTATCAAGATCCAGAAGGAGACTATGGTCGTCAAAAGCGCCAGCGTGAAGTCATTCAAAAAGTTGTTGAAAAAGTTCTTAGTTTGAATAGTGTCAGTCACTATCAGTCTATCTTAAAAGCCCTAAGTACTAATATGCAGACTAATATTGACTTATCTGCGACAAGCATTCCAAGCTTGTTGGGCTATAAAGATTCATTTAAAACCATTGAATCTCAACAATTGAAGGGCGAAGGAGAGATGTTGCAAGGTATTTCTTACCAGATTGTTTCGAGAGAGCATATGTTGGAAATGCAGAATATATTGCGACGTTCTTTGGGGCAAGAAGAAGTCACTCAGCTGGAAACAAATGTTGTCTTATTTGAAGATTTGTTTGGACGGGTGCCTGTTAGTGACGAAGACAATTAACTTTCTTACTATAAATAAAAAATCAATCGTGGGAAATTTCCTGCGATTTTTTCAAAAAAATACGAATAGATAGGTAGGAGGAAACATGAAAGCAGAAATCATTGCTGTTGGAACAGAGATTTTGACAGGACAGATTGTCAATACCAATGCTCAGTTTTTGTCGGAAAAACTAGCAGAGATTGGGGTAGACGTATATTTTCAGATGGCTGTAGGAGACAATGAAGCTCGTCTCTTGTCTTTGCTTGAAATTGCCAGTCAACGTAGCAGTCTGGTGATTTTGACAGGTGGTTTAGGGCCAACTGAGGACGATTTGACCAAACAAACTCTGGCTAAATTTTTAGGGAAAGAATTAGTCTTTGATCCTCAGGCGCAGGAGAAGTTAGATGTCTTTTTTGCCCAGCGACCAGACTATGCCCGAACACCGAATAACGAAAGACAAGCCCAAATTGTAGATGGAGCGACTCCACTGCCAAACGAAACAGGACTGGCTGTGGGAGGAATATTGGAAGTCGATGGAGTGACCTACGTTGTCCTTCCAGGTCCACCAAGTGAATTGAAACCTATGGTCTTAAATCAGCTTCTACCCAAGTTGATGACAGGGAGCAAGCTGTATTCCCGAGTTCTTCGTTTCTTTGGAATTGGCGAAAGTCAGCTGGTTACGATTTTGGCTGATTTAATTGATAATCAGACCGATCCTACCTTGGCACCTTATGCCAAGACAGGAGAGGTAACCTTGCGTCTGTCAACAAAGGCTAGCAGTCAAGAAGAGGCGAATCAAGTGCTGGATATTTTGGAACATCAAATCTTGAATCGCCAGACCTTTGAAGGACTTTCTTTACGAGACCTTTGTTATGGTTATGGGGAAGAGTCCAGCTTGGCCAGTATCGTAGTAGGAGAACTGAAAAAGCAAGGAAAAACCATCACGGCTGCAGAGAGTCTGACGGCTGGTCTTTTCCAAGCTAGGGTAGCGGATTTTTCGGGTGCTTCAAGTATATTTAAGGGTGGTTTTGTAACCTATAGCTTGGAGGAGAAATCAAAGATGTTGGATATTCCTGTCAAGGATTTGGAAGAACAGGGTGTGGTGTCTGCATTTACAGCTCAGAAGATGGCTGAGCAGGCACGAATCAAGACCCAGTCTGATTTTGGTCTTAGTTTGACTGGAGTGGCAGGTCCAGATAGCCTAGAAGGGCACCCGGCTGGGACAGTCTTCATAGGCTTGGCCCAAGAGCATGGAACTGAGGTCGTCAAGGTGAATATTGGAGGTAGAAGTCGAGCAGATGTACGTCACATTGCGGTTATGCATGCCTTTAATCTAGTTCGCAAGGCTTTATTAAGTGACTAACTTTTGATATAATAGTAGATAGGTCTGAGGACCATTAGAATGTAGGAGAATAGAATGGCGAAAAAACCAAAAAAATTAGATGAAATTTCAAAAAAATTCGGTGCTGAACGCGAAAAAGCCTTGAATGACGCTCTTAAATTGATTGAGAAAGACTTTGGTAAGGGTTCAATCATGCGTTTGGGTGAACGTGCGGAGCAAAAGGTGCAAGTGATGAGTTCAGGTTCCTTGGCTCTTGACATTGCCCTTGGTTCAGGTGGTTATCCTAAGGGACGTATCATCGAAATCTACGGGCCAGAGTCATCTGGTAAGACAACGGTTGCCCTTCATGCAGTTGCACAAGCGCAAAAAGAAGGTGGTATTGCAGCCTTTATCGATGCGGAACATGCCCTCGATCCAGCTTATGCTGCGGCCCTTGGTGTCAACATTGACGAATTGCTCTTGTCGCAACCAGACTCAGGAGAGCAAGGTCTTGAGATTGCAGGAAAATTGATTGACTCAGGTGCTGTAGACCTTGTCGTGGTCGATTCAGTTGCTGCCCTTGTACCTCGTGCGGAAATTGATGGAGATATCGGAGATAGCCACGTTGGTTTGCAGGCTCGTATGATGAGCCAGGCTATGCGTAAACTTGGTGCTTCTATCAATAAAACCAAAACAATAGCCATCTTTATCAATCAATTACGTGAAAAAGTTGGGGTCATGTTTGGAAATCCAGAAACAACTCCTGGTGGACGTGCTCTGAAATTCTACGCATCAGTCCGTTTGGATGTTCGTGGAAGCACACAGATCAAGGGAACTGGTGACCAAAAAGATACCAATGTCGGTAAAGAAACCAAGATCAAGGTAGTGAAAAACAAGGTGGCTCCACCATTTAAGGAAGCCTTTGTTGAAATCATGTACGGAGAAGGGATTTCTAAGACTGGTGAACTCTTGAAAATCGCAAGCGATTTGGATATCATCAAAAAAGCAGGAGCTTGGTACTCTTATAAGGATGAGAAAATCGGGCAAGGTTCTGAAAATGCTAAGAAATACTTGGCAGATAACCCAGAAATCTTTGATGAAATTGACCATCAAGTCCGTGTTCAATTTGGTTTGATTGATGGAGAAGAAGCTGCTGAAAGCAAAAAAGATGAAGTAGCTCAAGTAGACTCTGTGAATGAAGAAGTAACTCTTGATCTAGGCGATGAGCTTGAAATCGAAATTGAAGAATAAGCTGTCAAAGTAGTGGAGAAATCCACTGCTTTTTCGATTCTTTGTTCAAGATTTCAGATTGCCTATAGTTTGCTGTTTCTTGTCGCTCCTCTAGAAAGCTGATATAATAGCCTTATGAATAAAAAACGAACAGTGGACCTGATACATGGTCCGATTCTTCCCTCGCTTTTGAGTTTTGCCTTCCCAATCTTGCTATCAAATATTTTTCAACAGCTCTATAATACTGCTGATGTCTTGATTGTTGGGCGTTTTCTTGGTCAAGATTCCTTGGCTGCAGTAGGGGCGACGACAGCGATTTTTGACCTGATTGTAGGTTTTACTCTTGGTGTTGGCAATGGCATGGGAATTGTCATTGCCCGCTATTATGGAGCTCGGAATTTCACTAAAATAGAGGAAGCAGTAGCAGCTACCTGGATTTTAGGTGCTCTTTTGAGTATTGTAGTTATGCTGCTGGGATTTGTCGGTCTGTATCCACTCTTGCAATATTTAGATACCCCTGCAGAAATCCTTCCCCAGTCCTATCAATATATTTCTATGATTGTGACCTGTGTAGGTGTCAGTTTTGCTTATAACCTCTTTGCAGGCTTGTTGCGGTCTATTGGAGACAGTCTGGCTGCGCTTGGTTTTCTGATTTTCTCTGCCTTGGTCAATGTGGTTCTGGATCTCTATTTTATTACGCAATTGCATCTTGGAGTTCAATCCGCGGGACTAGCTACCATTATTTCGCAAGGCTTATCAGCGGTTCTCTGCTTTTACTATATTCGTAAGAGCGTGCCAGAACTTTTGCCTCAGTTTAAGCATTTCAAATGGGACAAGGCCTTGTATGCGGATCTTTTGGAGCAAGGTTTGGCTATGGGCTTGATGAGTTCAATTGTATCTATAGGCAGTGTGATTTTACAGTCTTCTGTTAATACCTTTGGTGCAGTGATTATTAGTGCCCAGACGGCAGCTCGACGCATTATGGCCTTCGCCCTTCTTCCTATGACCGCTATTTCTGCATCAATGACGACCTTTGCTTCTCAGAATCTAGGAGCTAAGCGACCAGACCGCATTGTTCAAGGACTTCGAATCGGCAGTCGTTTAAGTATGTTCTGGGCAATTTTTGTTTGTGTCTTCCTCTTTTTTGCCAGTCCGGCCTTGGTTTCCTTCTTGGCTAGTTCGACAGATGGCTACTTGATAGAAAATGGTAGTCTCTATCTGCAAATCAGTTCAGCCTTTTATCCTATTTTGAGTCTCTTATTGATTTATCGCAATTGTTTGCAGGGTTTGGGGCAAAAAGTCCTTCCTCTGGTATCTAGCTTTATCGAACTAATCGGGAAAATTGCTTTTGTGGTCTTGATTATCCCTTGGGCAGGCTATAGGGGAGTTATCCTCTGCGAACCCCTTATCTGGGTTGCCATGACCATCCAACTGTACTTCTCACTGTTTCGTCACCCCTTGATAAAAGAAGGCAAGGCCATCTTGGGAACCAAAGTGTCATCATAGGTTGATTTGCTGAATAAAATCTCTTTCCTCTAGTGAAAATCGAAAAAACTTGTGCTGTTATCTTTAGTTTGGTCTTGAAAATAGTTTAACAGACTTTTGACTTCTTTTATATGATATAATAAAGTATAGTATTTATGAAAAGGACATATAGAAACTGTAAAAATATACTTTTGAAAAGCTTTTTAGTTTGGGGTGTTGTTGTAGATAGAATGCAGACCTTATCAGTCCTATTTACAGTGTCAAAATAGTTCGTTTTGAAGTTCTATCTACAAGCCTAATCGTGACTAGGATTGTCTTCTCTGTAAGGTATAAATAAAGGAGTTTCTAGCTCTGGATTGTAAAAAATAAGTTGTTTTAATTGATAAGGAGTAGAATATGGAAATTGATGTGAGTAAATTAAGAACAGATTTGCCTCAAGTTGGCGTGCAACCATACAGGCAAGTCCATGCTCATTCCACAGGCAACCGCAATTCAACGGTTCAAAATGAGGCTGACTACCATTACAGAAAAGATCCTGAATTGGGCTTCTTTTCTCACGTAGTTGGTAATGGTCGTGTTATGCAGGTAGGACCTGTTGATAATGGTGCCTGGGACGTTGGGGGCGGTTGGAATGCAGAAGGTTATGCACAAGTTGAACTGATTGAAAGTCATGAATCAAAAGAAGAGTTTCTGATTGACTATCGCCTCTATATCGAACTCTTGCGCAATCTAGCAGACGAGGCTGGGATACCTAAAACGCTTGATACTGCTGATTTAGCAGGTATCAAGACACACGAATATTGCACCAATAACCAACCCGATAATAACTCAGATCACATTGACCCCTATCCTTATCTTGCCAAATGGGGTATTAGCCGTGAGCAGTTTAAGCAGGATATTGAAAACGGCTTGAGGATTGAAGCAGGATGGCAACAGAACGATACTGGCACCTGGTATGTACACTCAGATGGTTCTTATCCAAAAGATAAGTTTGAGAAAGTCAATGGTACCTGGTATTACTTTGACGGTTCAGGATATATGCTTGCAGACCGCTGGAAGAAGCACATAGACGGCAACTGGTACTGGTTTGATCAGTCAGGCGAAATGGCTACAGGCTGGAAGAAAATCGCTGAGAAGTGGTATTATTTTGACACAGAGGGCGCTATGAAGACAGGCTGGGTCAAGTACAAGGAGACCTGGTATTATCTTGATAGCCAAAATGGGGATATGGTTTCCAATGCCTTTGTTAAATCAAATGATGGCTGGTATTACCTTAAAGAAGATGGTACGATAGCAGAGAAACCAGAATTTACAGTCGAGCCTGAAGGTTTGATAACAGTAAAATAATAATGGAATGTCTTTCAAAGCAGAAAAGCGCATATTATTAGGTCTTGAAAAGCATTAATCCTCAATTATTCCTATCTCACACTAACGAACTAAACAATTCAAAAATCACCAGAAAAGCTAGTTGGAATACTGTCCTTCTGGTGATTTTTATTTTGAAACTTTTTATCTTTCCTCTTTGTGCTATTTTTCTCTCATTTCACAAACATTTCATATTTGAGTTTTATAATAAGATATAGCTTTCCAGTTTTTACTATACTTTGACATTCAAACATGTTATACTATGACTATCAAAGTAAATGAAAGGGGTTACGAACATGACGTCGGAAGAAATGTATTTGACAGAGCGGTTGGATGTACAGATAGCTCATTTTTTAAAGAAAAGTGTTCAACATCGTAGACGCTATAAGGTATTAAAAATAACAGAAATCGTGGCAGGTTTCCTCATAGCTGTTTTTTGTGCTATTCCTATGCCAGGTGATCGCTACCGTTTGATTTCGGTTGCCTTATCCAGTCTCGGTTTACTGTGTGAGGGGATTCTCAATTTGTATAATGCCAAGGAACACTGGATTTCTTACCAAAAGACTGCGCAACTCCTGGAGAGAGAAAAATTCCTCTATCAATGCCAAACGGAGAAATATGCAGGAAAGACCAAGGCTTTTGCCCTATTTGTCAAGACATGCGAAGGTCTTATCTCAGAGGAAATCAACCAGTGGGAAAGTATCCAGTCAAAAGAAGTAGCAGCTAGTGCAGATGCTCCAGAGAAAAAAGAATAGGAGGTGGAGGAAATGTCTCAATCCAGCTACCTGTCGCCCTTGCTCTGGTTGAAAAAAGAAGCCGATAAAGAAGAGATGAGCGCAACTCAGTGCCAGATATTTTTCTTTTACTATCAAATGTTTGAACTCTTATTTGCTAGAGAAAGCGACTTGAGAGACTTGTGTCTGGGAAGGCAAGGTTTTTATTTCTCGCAGTTAGAGAAAGATTTGTTTTCTGGAGTTTCCCACTTTTTAAAAAACTTGGAGGGCAAGGGGACTCTCAAGGCTAATCAAGAAGTATCAGCTCGCAAAGCCCTTTTTCTAGCCTTGACAACTAGCCAGTCAGATTGGCAGGAGTTAGCTCCTGTTTTTGATTTTTATCAGGCTGTCGGGAGGCTTGAAACGCCCTTACTCTTGAGTTTTCAAGACAGACAAGATCTGATGTGGATTTACCAGTCAGCTTTGGAGAAGGATTATAGTGTCAAGGTAATTGGCGACAAGCATTTTGTATTGAAGAGACAAGATGTTACTAAATTGACAGGGCGCCAAACTCAAACTTTGGAAGCACTGAGTCAATTAGAAGACTTGGTCAATCCTGTCTATGTTACATTAGGAGAAAAGGGGGTGCTCTTGCTTGATTAAGAGAGGAGATGTTGTGGCTCTTTATTTGCCTTTTCCAAGTATTAGTAGCGATTTGGCTGTGAAGAATCATATGTATATCTGTATCGACAACAGCATGACTAAAAACAAAGAGTTGGTTAAAAATCAGACCTTCAAACCAGCTCTCTTGACCAGACGTTTGGTCAAGAACTTTATGATAGAAGAGCCGGATCTAGCTCGTAATCCTTTTACAAGACCAACCTTGATTGACTTAGATAAGGTATTTATGTTGGATAATACGGTCATTCCGACTTCTTATCTAGCCAGACGGCGACGCAATGTCTCAGAAGAATTGTACGAGGAAATTTTGGATCACTTAGTCCAACCACGGCTGATTTCGCTGAACAAGTCTGAGTTTATGCAACTCAATCCAGGAACTTATTAGGAGGTAGAAGATGACAAATAAAGCAGTAAATGACTTTATACTAGCTATGGATTACGATAAAAAGAAACTTTTGACCCATCAGGGAGAGAGTATTGAAAATCGTTTCATCAAAGAGGGGAATCAGTTACCCGATGAGTTTGTTGTTATCGAAAGAAAGAAGCGGAGCCTGTCGACAAACACAAGTGATATTTCCGTGACGGCTACCAACGATAGTCGCCTCTATCCTGGAGCCCTTCTCGTAGTGGATGAGACCTTGTTAGAGAATAATCCCACTCTTCTTGCGGTCGATCGTGCTCCGATGACTTATAGTATTGATTTGCCTGGTTTGGCAAGTAGTGATAGCTTTCTCCAAGTAGAAGACCCCAGCAATTCAAGTGTTCGCGGAGCAGTAAACGATTTGTTGGCCAAGTGGCATCAAGATTATGGTCAGGTCAATAATGTCCCAGCTAGAATGCAGTATGAAAAAATCACGGCTCATAGCATGGAACAACTCAAGGTCAAGTTTGGTTCTGACTTTGAAAAGACAGGGAATTCTCTTGATATTGATTTTAACTCCGTCCATTCGGGCGAAAAGCAGATTCAGATTGTTAATTTTAAGCAGATTTATTATACAGTCAGCGTAGATGCTGTTAAAAATCCAGGAGATGTGTTTCAAGATACTGTAACGGTAGAGGGTTTAAGGCAGAGAGGAATTTCTGCCGATCGTCCTTTGGTCTATATTTCGAGTGTTGCTTATGGGCGCCAAGTCTATCTCAAGTTGGAGACCACGAGTAAGAGTGATGAAGTAGAGGCTGCTTTTGAAGCTTTGATAAAAGGAGTCAAGGTAGCTCCTCAGACAGAGTGGAAACAGATTTTGGACAATACAGAAGTGAAGGCGGTTATTTTAGGAGGGGATCCGAGTTCGGGTGCCCGAGTTGTAACAGGCAAGGTGGATATGGTAGAGGACTTGATTCAAGAAGGCAGTCGCTTTACAGCCAATCATCCAGGCTTGCCGATTTCTTATACAACTTCTTTTTTACGGGACAATGTAGTTGCGACCTTTCAAAACAGTACAGACTATGTTGAGACTAAGGTGACAGCTTACAGAAACGGAGATTTACTCTTGGATCATAGTGGTGCCTATGTTGCCCAATATTACATTACTTGGGATGAATTATCCTATGATTATCAAGGTAAGGAAGTCTTGACTCCTAAGTCTTGGAACAGAAATGGGCAGGATTTGACGGCTCATTTTACCACTAGTATTCCTTTGAAAGGGAATGTTCGCAATCTCTCTGTCAAAATTAGAGAGTGTACCGGACTTGCCTGGGAATGGTGGCGTACGATTTATGAAAAAACCGACTTGCCACTAGTGCGTAAGCGGACGATTTCTATTTGGGGAACGACTCTTTATCCTCAGGTAGAGGATAAGGTAGAAAATGATTAGGAGAGAAGAATGTTTGCGACAAAAAGAGGCGATGATCTCTCTGCGAATATCTGAAAGTTTATCTCTTGCCTAGCGATTTCCATTGGAGTATGCTCGTGATGTTAAAATAAGTCTATCAAACAGGATGTGTAAAAAAGTAAAAAGGGTAGTGAAACTCCTTGCTATACAGGGGATTAGCTACCTTTTGCTTGTTTTAGAAGTGCCAGTGTACTAGTCTAATTTCAGTATCATGTGAAATCAAAAAGAACATAAATTTCTGTTTCGGGAACATATAAATTATGGTTTTGTTTAGAAACTCTTCTATTGATTTCTTAGAATACAATAGTGCCTATAAGAACTGTTGAATTTCAAAGTATTTACTTGAACTATAATATGTCTGGAGTAGACTGTCAACAAAAGCTGCAGTATGATTGTTTTTGTCGCTTATATCTACAACCTCAAAACAGTAGCTTGAGCGGACTTTGTCAAACTTGGCTGAAACTTTCTATTTGCAGATAATGGTCTAGTTTGTTTTTTGAATGTTGATAAAGATAGAAAGGCAAGACCATCTTGGCAACAAAAGTGTCATCCTAGCTTGATTTACTGAATAAAATCTATTTCCTTTAGTGAAAATCGAAAAAACTTGTGTTATAATAAGAAAGATTAAAATGTGAAAAAAGGAGATTCCTAATGGGACGTAAATGGGCCAATATCGTAGCCAAGAAAACGGCTAAAGATGGAGCTAACTCTAAAGTATATGCAAAATTTGGTGTAGAAATCTATGTAGCAGCTAAAAAAGGTGATCCAGATCCAGAATCAAACTCAGCTTTGAAATTCGTTATCGACCGTGCTAAACAAGCCCAAGTGCCAAAACACGTTATCGATAAGGCTTTGGACAAGGCTAAGGGAAACACAGACGAAACCTTTACAGAAGGACGTTACGAAGGTTTTGGACCAAATGGTTCTATGTTGATTGTTGATACCTTGACTTCAAACGTTAACCGTACAGCGGCCAATGTCCGTGCAGCCTTTGGTAAAAACGGCGGAAACATGGGTGCTTCAGGTTCGGTTTCATACCTCTTTGACAACAAGGGTGTTATCGTATTTGCTGGAGAAGATGCGGACGCGGTCTTTGAGCAATTGCTAGAAGCAGATGTGGATGTGGATGACGTAGAAGCAGAAGAAGGTACAGTCACAGTTTACACAGCTCCAACTGACCTTCATAAGGCTATCGTTGCCCTTCGTGAGTCAGGTATCGAAGAATTCCAAGTGACTGAATTGGAAATGATTCCTCAATCAGAAGTGGAATTGTCAGGCGATGACCTTGAAACCTTTGAAAAACTTTACAGCGTCCTTGAAGACGACGAAGACGTACAAAAAATCTACACAAACGTAGACGGGTTCTAATTTAACCTAGAGAACATGATCCTAAGTGAAAAAATCACTTGGGATTTTTTGAATCAAGAAAATAGTTCTCTAGCAAACTTTTTCTTGACATCTCTTTTCAAAGTGGTAAAATAGTTCCCATGGAAACTTATTTAGTTCCTAGGAGAACTAAATGCAATGATTAGAAAGGGGTTAGTATGGATAAACCGATGTTAGTCTTTAAGCGTTTTGGTCATCAGATTCACCTGATGGTGCAAAAGGAAGCCAAACGTTGTGGTATTGAATTTATGGGTGGGCCTCAAGGTCAGGTTGTGCGTTTTTTGGATAATTGTGAGAAAAACCAAGACTTGGTCTTGATTAAAGATATCGAGCAGGAACTCAATATTACCAAGTCTGTTGCTAGTAATTTGGTCAAGCGTATGGTGCAAAATGGTTTAGTGGAATTGGAGGCGAGTCCTAGCGATAAGCGGGCAAAATTTGTTCGTTTGACGGACAAAGCACGTTCTCAGATGCAAGAGGTTAAGGCTTTTTTTGAACGAATTGATAAGCAGTTGATGGAAGACATTGATGAAGATGAATTACTGATTTTTGAGAAAGTTCTCGGTCAACTACAGGAAAATATCAAGAGAATAGGAGGAGAGAATGAAGAAATTAGCCAAACGAATTAGTAGAAAAGAATGGGGGATGATTTTACTAGCCATTCTCTTTACTTGCTTTTCGGTCTATCTAGAGTTGGAAGTGCCGACCTATATCTCGAAAATTACGGATTTGCTAGGTAGTCAAGGAACTAATTTAGATGAGTTGTGGCAGCCGGCAAGCATGATGGTGGGAATGTCCTTTCTTGCCTTCTTGTCCGTAGTTGCAGTTGGATTTTTTGCATCCCGAGTGGCGGCTTCGTATACTAGTAGGCTGAGAAGTGATATTTTTAACCGAGTTTTGGATTACTCGCAGACAGAGATTAAGAAATTCTCTATTCCCAGTCTCCTAACTCGTACCACCAATGACATTACTCAAGTTCAGATGTTGATTACCATGGGCTTGCAAGTAGTTACGCGTGGTCCGATTATGGCTATCTGGGCTATCGGGAAGATTTTAGGCCATTCAGAATACTGGCTCTGGGCCGTACTTGTGGCAGTGATTGTCAACGTCCTGATGACGACTGTTTTGATGACGCTAGCCTTTCCAAAACAGTCCTTGATTCAGGGGCTGACGGATAAACTGAACAGTATTACTCGTGAAAGTTTAACAGGTATTCGTGTCGTTCGTGCCTACAATGCTGAAGAATACCAAAATGAAAAATTTGCAGCAGCAAATGATGAATTGACACGCTTGAATTTGTTTGTCAACCGTCTTATGGCTATTTTGAACCCTATCATGATGGGGATTTCAAGTGGTTTGAGTGTGGCGATTTACTGGATTGGAGCCTATGTGATTAACGACGCTGCTCCGATAGCGCGTCTGCCTCTCTTTAGTGACATGATTGTTTTCATGTCTTATGCCATGCAGGTTGTCATGGGATTCCTTCTCATGGGAGCACTCTTCATCGTTCTTCCCCGAACTATGATCTCTGCTAAGCGGATTAATCAAGTTTTAGATTTGCATTCTTCTATCAAAAACCCTGCTCAAGTGCAGCTGGCTGATGAAAACCTCAAAGGTCAGGTCGAATTTAAGGATGTGACCTTCCGCTATGCGGCAAATTCGGAGGCGGTTATTGAGAATGTTAGCTTTAGAGCAGAAGCTGGTCAAACAGTGGCCTTTATTGGGTCAACAGGTTCTGGTAAATCAACTCTGGTCAATCTGATTCCACGTTTCTACGATGTATCAGACGGAGAAATTCTGGTGGACGGTGTTAATGTTCAAAACTATGCTCTAGAAGATTTGCGCAACAAGGTTGGTTATATTCCACAAAAAGCTGTTCTCTTTTCAGGTGATGTTAAGGCTAATCTAGACTTTGGAAAAAGTCAAGAAACACCACTTAGTGAGCAGGCTATGTGGCAAGCCTTGGAGTTGGCCCAGTCTAAGAACTTTATCGAAGACAAGGAAGCGGGCTTAGAGTCAGAAGTGGCCCAAGGAGGAACCAACTTCTCAGGTGGTCAAAGACAACGTCTGGCAATTGCGCGTGCCTTGGCTCGGAAGCCAGAAATCCTCATCTTTGATGACTCCTTCTCAGCCTTGGACTACAAGACAGACCGTGTCCTACGCCAAGAGCTAGCAGAGAAAACCAAGTCTATGACCAAGCTTATTGTTGCACAGCGTATTTCAACGATTATGGATGCAGATTTGATTTTGGTCTTGGATCAAGGAAAAGTCGTGGGGCAAGGCACCCACAAGGAACTTCTAGCTAATAACGAAGTTTACCAAGAAATTGCCTATTCACAACTATCGAAGGAGGAATTGGAACATGGAAAATAAGAAAATGTCTCTTTGGAAACAGAGTAAACCCTATCTTGCAGGTCTCCAGTTTGCCCTTCTAATAGCCTTTCTAGCAACAATCGTATCCAATATCATTACTGTTTATGGGCCAACCCGCATCAAGGAAATGACTAATATTATTGCCAGTGGTTTGGAAACAAGTGTGGATGTCGCGGCGGTTGCAGCTATTGGTAGTTTTGTAGCCGTCATCTATGTGATCGGACTTCTATCAAATTATTTACAGGCCTTTCTGTTTACAACAGCTATTCAACGTTTTTCAGAGCGTTTGAGAAGAGCCATTACAGAGAAAATCAATAGCCTACCATTGGGATATTTTGATGGACACTCTCAGGGGGATACTTTGTCTCGTGTAACCAATGACGTTGACACTGCAGCCCAGTCCCTTAATCAAAGTCTGGGAACAGTTCTTTCATCCACTTTACTGGTCGTGGCAGTCTTGGTTACCATGTTTGGGATGAACTGGATTTTAGCCTTGGTTACGGTTGTTTCAACCCTTATTGGTTTTGTTTTTGTATCCGTCTTTATGGGCAAATCACAGGGCTTTTTTAAGAGTCAGCAACAGGATTTGGCAGCTGTCAATGGCTATGTGGAGGAAATGTACTCTGGCCATAATGTGGTGACCAGTTACAATGCCATCGAAAGTACAAAAGAAGAGTTTGCGAAATTAAACAATCGTCTGTATGATAGTATCTGGAAATCTCAGTTTATTTCAGGGATTATGATGCCGATTATGATGTTTATTGGGAACTTTAGCTATGCCTTGGTGATTATCGTTGGTGCAGCTTTGGCCTTAAATGGACACATCAGTATCGGGATTATCGTTGCCTTTATGGCCTATGTTCGTATCTTTTCTCAGCCCCTTTCTCAAATCGCCCAAGGGATTACCAGTCTTCAGCAGGCTAGTGCGGCCATGGGACGCGTCTTCGAATTCCTAGCTGAAGAGGAGATGGAAGATGAATCCCATAAAGCAAGACAATTGAGCGATATGAAAGGTCAAGTGGTCTTTGATCGAGTTTCCTTTGGTTACACACCAGAGCGAACTATTATCCATGACTTTTCTGCGACAGCTCATGCAGGTCAAAAGGTTGCCATTGTCGGACCGACCGGAGCTGGTAAGACAACCATTGTCAATCTTTTGATGAAGTTTTATGAGATTGATAAGGGAAGCATCCGTATTGATGGTGTGGATACCAAGGATATGAAGCGTTCGGAAGCACACGATGCCTTTTCAATGGTCTTGCAGGATACTTGGCTCTTTGAAGGTACTATCCGAGATAATCTCATCTATAACCAAAAGGGGATTAGTGATGAGCGCGTGATTGAAGCTAGCAAGGCTGTAGGGATTCACCACTTTATTATGACCCTACCAGATGGTTACGATACAGTCTTGGATGACACGGTAACCTTGTCTGTCGGGCAAAAACAACTCTTGACTATCGCTCGTGCTTTGCTGAAAGATGCGCCACTCCTAATCCTAGATGAGGCGACTTCTTCTGTTGATACCCGTACAGAGGAATTGATCCAGAAAGCCATGGACCGTTTGATGGAGGGAAGGACTTCCTTTGTCATCGCCCACCGCTTGTCAACCATTCGTAATGCTGATCTGATTCTGGTTATGAAGGATGGCAATATCATCGAGCAAGGCAATCATGAGGAGCTAATGGCGCAAGCTGGTTTCTACGCTGACCTCTACAACAGTCAGTTTACAGAAGACGAAGCAGAAGAATAAATCGAAAGAAGGCTTGACGGCCTTCTTTTTCTACACTATACTAGAAGACAAGTACTTCCCTATAAGCAAAATTTGAGAAAATGATGAGAAAATATATGAAAAATTATCAAGAATGGTATGACCACATTGCTGGTAAGATTGGAAATAGGCCTATCTTTCTGAGCTTGTTAAGAACTTTCAATCGGTTCATGACGGTAGTTATGCCTATAGTTTATTTAATCTTGTTAACTACTACCTATCTCCAAGAAGGACTTGGGAAACAGGTCGGGATTTATTTGTTTATCCCTGCATCAGGTTTTGTGATTTTGTCCCTTCTCCGTAAGAAAATCAATGCTCCTAGGCCTTATGAAGTTTGGGAAATTGTACCGCTACTAGACAGAGATAGTCCTGGTCAGTCTATGCCCAGTCGTCATGTCTTTTCAGCAACCATTATCTCCATGGCTTGCTTACATGCTAGTTTATCTCTAGGGGTTATCTTGTTGGTCTTTTCAGCCCTCCTCGGTCTAGTGAGAGTCTTAGGTGGCGTGCATTATCCCAAGGATGTAGTAGTTGGTTATATTTGTGGTCTTGCGTGGGGAGTGCTTTTCTTTCTATTTTGACCTGTAAGTTAAGGGGGTCCAACAACCACTTACGGGTCTAAAGTAACCACTTGCTTTTTTGCTCTTGTTTTCTTATTTTAGCTTTGATATAGTAGAGTCAGAAAGGAGATGGAATGAAGTTACGAATCGAAATTGACAGCAATTTAGAGGAAACTGAAATTGTCATCAAGGCAGCGGCTTTGACAGATGAGATTGCGGATTTGCAGCGTCTCTTGCAAGAGTCCAAGTCTCCTAGGTTGATTTTTTACAAGGGGACGGGTGAATATTATCTGGACTTATCGGAAATTCTCTTCTTTGAGACGGAAGGTAGCAAGATTTATGCCCATACCCATAAAGATGCCTACGAAGTTCGGCTCAAACTCTATGAGTTAGAGGCTATCCTTCCTCGCTATTTTAGTCGGGTATCCAAGTCAACTATCGCTAATATTCGGCAAATCTATTCGGTGGACAAGTCCTTTTCAGGAACGGGCACCATTTCCTTTTATCAAACCCACAAGGAGGTTCATGTCTCACGGCATTACCAATCCCTCCTAAAAGAAAATCTAAGAAACATGAGGTAAGAACATGAAAAAGAAAGCATTTGGTATTGTGTTGCTTATTTTGGCAGCTTTAGTGTTATTGCAGGGGAATTTTGGAATCCCTTCTCTGGGAGGGCACATTTGGCCTTTGATTGGTATTGGATTTTTTGCCTACCAATCAGTTGAGGCTTTGCTTCGTCGTCATCTGACATCAGCCTCTTTTACAGCCCTAGTGGCCTTAATGATTGCCAACCACTTTTATGGCATTTTACCGATTCCAAATCAGACGCTAATCTGGGCAGGAGTTCTAATTGTTCTCGGAGTAAACATGCTGACTTATTCTAACAGAACTTGGAATGGAAAAAAATGGTGGTATGACGGTGAAAAGACCATTCTAACAGATAAGGAAGTTGCTTTTGGAAGTGGGACTTTCTATAAACAAGATCAAGATCTTGTAGACGACCAAGTAGAAGTTGCTTTTGGAAATGCAAAAATCTACTATGACAATGCAGAGATGTTAGGTGATTTTGCAACTTTAAATATCGAAGTTGCTTTCGGAAATGCAACCGTCTATGTTCCACAACACTGGCGTGTCGATTTGAAAGTAGAAACATCCTTTGGTGCAGCCAAGGCGGACGCTCCTGTAGCGCCAACAAGCAAGACATTGATTATCCGTGGAGATGTGGCCTTTGGGAAGTTGGGTATTGTCTACGTCAAATAAAAAAATCTTCCAATTCCCTTGCAAAAAAGAAGAAAGTGTGATAACATAGTACGGTATGTGGTGCTAGCACATCCGCTATATTAGATCTAATAGGAGGAAAACACAAATGGCTAAAGTATGTTACTTTACAGGTCGTAAGACTGTATCAGGAAACAACCGTTCACACGCGATGAACCAAACAAAACGTGCCGTAAAACCAAATCTTCAAAAAGTTACTGTACTTATCGATGGTAAACCTAAAAAAGTTTGGGCTTCAGCTCGTGCTTTGAAATCAGGTAAAGTTGAACGCGTTTAATAACAAAAGTAAGGAGACCTTAGGGTCTTTTTTCTTTTACTGTAGATATAAAATCATTTGAAAAATAGAGTAAATATCCGCTGATACAGTATTCTGCTTTTACACTTGGGCTGAAATATGATAAAATAGAGTATCAACTAGTTGAGGTAAAAAGGATGACTGTAAAAATTAATACAAAAGATGGTCAAATCGAACTAACAGATGAAGTGATTGCAACCGTCGTAGGTGGAGCAGCAACTGAGATTTTTGGTGTGGTCGGTATGGCTAGTAAAAATGCCCTCAAAGATAATTTCCAAGCCCTTCTAGGTAAGGAAAATTATTCTAAAGGTGTCGTCGTAAAGGCGGCCGAAGATGGCAGTATTGCAGTTGATGTATATACCGTGTTGAGCTACGGAACAAAGATTAGCGAAGTGTCAAAAAACATTCAAGAGCGTGTTCGTTTTAGTTTGGAAAACCAACTTGGAATTACTGCTCAGACTGTAAATGTCTACATTCAAAATATCAAAGTTGTAGGAGAATAACCGTGTCAAAAATTACTACTAGCTTATTTCAAGAAATGGTGCAGGCTGCATCAACTCGCTTGAATAAGCAAGCTGAATATGTCAATTCATTAAACGTCTTTCCAGTTCCAGATGGAGATACTGGAACAAACATGGGAATGACCATTGAAAATGGAGCCAAAGAAGTTGCAGACAAGCCAGCTTCTACAGTTGGAGAGGTAGCGAGCATTCTTGCCAAAGGTCTTTTGATGGGTGCGCGTGGGAACTCAGGAGTTATTACATCTCAGCTTTTCCGTGGATTTTCACAAGCTATCAAGGATAAAGACGAGTTAACAGGTCAAGACTTGGCCCTTGCCTTCCAATCAGGTGTGGAAGTTGCTTATAAAGCAGTTATGAAACCAGTTGAAGGAACGATTTTGACAGTTTCTCGTGGAGCTGCTATCGGTGCTAAGAAAAAAGCTGAGCAAACTGATGACGCTGTTGAAGTCATGCGCGCAGCCTTGGAAGGTGCTAAAACAGCTCTAGCTAAAACGCCAGACATGCTTCCAGTCTTGAAGGAAGTTGGCGTTGTGGACTCAGGTGGCCAAGGATTGGTCTTTATCTACGAAGGTTTCCTTTCAGCCCTTACTGGCGAATATATTGCATCCGAGGACTTTGTGGCGACTCCGGCCAACATGAGTGAAATGATCAATGCAGAACATCACAAGTCTGTAGCTGGTCATGTAGCGACTGAGGACATTACCTTTGGTTACTGTACTGAAATCATGGTAGCTCTTAAGCAAGGTCCAACCTATGCTAAAGATTTTGACTACGATGAATTCCGTAACTACTTGAATGAGCTTGGAGATTCTCTCCTCGTTGTTAACGATGATGAAATTGTTAAAGTTCATGTCCATACAGAAGATCCAGGACTTGTTATGCAAGAAGGTCTCAAATATGGTAGCTTGGTCAAGGTAAAAGTTGACAATATGCGTAACCAACACGAAGCGCAGGTTGAAAAAGAAGCTGCCCAAGTTAGCAAGCCTGCTGAAGAAAAAGAGTATGCTTTGATTGCTGTAGTGGCTGGTAAAGGTCTAGCAGATATCTTCCGTTCTCAAGGTGTGGATTATGTTATCGAAGGCGGTCAAACCATGAACCCTTCAACAGAAGACTTTATCAAGGCTGTTGAACAGGTCAACGCTCGTAACATCATCTTCCTGCCAAACAACAAGAACATCTTCATGGCAGCTCAATCTGCCGCAGAAGTTTTGGAGCAACCAGCAGTCGTGGTGGAAGCTCGTACTCTTCCTCAAGGTTTGACAAGTCTTCTTGCCTTTGATCCAAGCAAGTCCATCGAAGAAAACCAAGAACGTATGACTGCAGCCCTCAGCGATGTCGTTAGCGGAAGCGTCACAACAGCTGTTCGTGATACAACCATTGATGGCTTAGAAATCCATGAAAACGATAATCTTGGTATGGTGGATGGGAAAATCCTCGTGTCAAACCCTGATATGCACCAAACCTTGACAGAAACATTGAAACATATGTTGGATGAAGACAGTGAGATCGTAACCTTCTATGTCGGTGAAGACGGAAGCGAAGAACTTGCCAATGAAATTGCCCAAGAAATCGCAGAAGAATTCGAAGATGTTGAAGTCGAGATTCACCAAGGCCGACAACCTGTTTACCCATACCTATTTAGTGTAGAATAAGATTAATGAAGGACTGAGAAATCGGTTCTTTTTTCTTTTTTAGTAAATGAAATCGGTATCTTTTTAATAAAAACAAAAATAACATTCATAAATAAACGTTAAAATAGAAAATTCAGAAAATTTCTTCTTTTCTCTTGAAAAATTTTGAAAAAATGGTATGATAGTAACAAGTTATTTTTAAGAGAAGAGAAAGGGGAACAATGGAGAAAATCAGTTTAGAATCTCCTAAGACGGGGTCGGACCTAGTTTTGGAAACACTTCGTGATTTAGGAATTGATACCATCTTTGGTTATCCTGGTGGTGCGGTCTTGCCTTTTTATGATGCGATATATAATTTTAAAGGCATTCGCCACATTCTAGGACGCCATGAGCAAGGTTGTTTGCATGAAGCTGAAGGTTATGCCAAATCAACTGGAAAGTTGGGTGTTGCTGTCGTCACTAGCGGACCAGGAGCAACAAATGCCATTACAGGGATTGCAGATGCCATGAGCGATAGCGTTCCCCTTTTGGTCTTTACAGGTCAGGTGGCGCGAGCAGGGATTGGGAAGGATGCCTTTCAGGAGGCAGACATTGTGGGAATTACCATGCCAATCACTAAGTACAATTACCAAGTTCGTGAGACAGCTGATATCCCTCGAATCATTACGGAAGCTGTCCATATCGCAACTACAGGTCGACCAGGGCCAGTTGTCATTGACCTACCTAAAGACGTATCTGCTTTAGAAACAGACTTCATTTATTCACCAGAAGTGAATCTACCAAGCTATCAGCCAACTCTTGAGCCAAATGATATGCAAATCAAGAAAATCTTGAAGCAATTATCCAAGGCTAAAAAGCCAGTCCTGTTAGCTGGTGGTGGAATTAGTTATGCTGAGGCTGCGGCAGAATTAAATGAATTTGCAGAACGTTACCAAATTCCAGTGGTAACTAGTCTCTTAGGGCAAGGTACGATTGCAACGAGTCATCCACTCTTCCTTGGAATGGGAGGCATGCACGGGTCATTCGCAGCTAATATTGCCATGACGGAAGCGGACTTTATGATTAGTATTGGTTGTCGTTTCGATGACCGCTTGACGGGGAATCCTAAGACTTTCGCTAAGAATGCTAAGGTTGCTCACATTGATATTGATCCAGCCGAGATTGGCAAGATTATCAGTGCAGATATTCCTGTAGTTGGAGATGCTAAGAAAGCCTTGCAAATGTTGTTGGCGGAACCAACCGTTCATAACAATACTGAGAAATGGATTGAAAAAGTCACTAAGGACAAGAACCGCGTTCGTTCTTATGACAAGAAAGAACGTGTGGTTCAACCTCAGGCTGTTATTGAACGAATTGGTGAATTGACGAATGGAGATGCCATTGTGGTAACAGACGTTGGTCAACACCAAATGTGGACAGCCCAGTATTATCCCTACCAAAATGAACGTCAGTTAGTGACTTCAGGTGGTTTAGGAACCATGGGATTTGGAATTCCAGCAGCAATTGGAGCTAAAATTGCTAACCCAGATAAGGAAGTAGTCTTGTTTGTTGGGGATGGTGGTTTCCAAATGACTAACCAGGAATTGGCTATTTTGAACATTTACAAGGTGCCAATCAAGGTGGTTATGCTGAACAACCACTCACTTGGAATGGTTCGCCAATGGCAGGAATCCTTCTATGAAGGCAGAACATCTGAGTCAGTCTTTGATACTCTTCCTGATTTCCAATTGATGGCACAAGCTTACGGTATTAAAAACTATAAGTTTGACAATCCTGAGACCTTGGCTCAAGACCTTGAAGTGATCACTGAGGATGTTCCTATGCTAATCGAGGTAGATATTTCTCGTAAGGAGCAGGTGTTACCAATGGTGCCAGCTGGTAAGAGCAATCATGAGATGTTGGGGGTGAAGTTCCATGCGTAGAATGTTAACAGCAAAACTACAAAATCGTTCAGGAGTCCTCAATCGCTTTACAGGTGTCCTATCTCGTCGTCAGGTTAATATCGAAAGCATCTCTGTTGGAGCAACAGAAGATCCGAATGTATCGCGTATCACCATTATTATTGATGTAGCTTCTCATGATGAAGTGGAGCAAATCATCAAGCAGCTCAATCGTCAAATTGATGTGATTCGCATTCGTGATATTACAGACAAGCCTCATTTGGAGCGCGAGGTGATTTTGGTTAAGATGTCAGCGCCAGCTGAGAAGCGAGCTGAGATTCTAGCAATTATTCAACCTTTCCGTGCAACAGTGGTAGACGTAGCGCCAAGCTCGATTACCATTCAGATGACAGGAAATGCTGAAAAGAGTGAAGCTCTATTACGAGTCATTCGACCATACGGTATTCGCAATATTGCTCGAACGGGTGCAACTGGATTTACCCGTGACTAAAAATCCAACTTAAATTTGTTAAACCAGCCTAAAAGGTAATAAATAATAGAAAAGAGAGAAAAACTATGGCAGTTCAAATGGAATACGAAAAAGATGTTAAAGTAGCAGCACTTGACGGTAAAAAAATCGCCGTTATCGGTTATGGTTCACAAGGACATGCGCATGCTCAAAACTTGCGTGACTCAGGTCGCGATGTCATCATCGGTGTACGTCCAGGTAAATCTTTTGATAAAGCAAAAGAAGATGGATTTGACACTTACACAGTAGCAGAAGCAACTAAATTGGCTGATGTTATCATGATTTTGGCACCAGACGAAATCCAACAAGAATTGTACGAAGCAGAAATCGCTCCAAACTTGGAAGCTGGAAATGCCGTTGGATTTGCTCATGGTTTCAACATCCACTTTGAGTTTATCAAAGTTCCTGCAGATGTAGATGTCTTTATGTGTGCTCCTAAAGGACCAGGACACTTGGTGCGTCGTACTTATGAAGAAGGATTTGGTGTTCCAGCTCTTTATGCAGTATATCAAGATGCAACAGGAAATGCTAAAAACATTGCTATGGACTGGTGTAAAGGTGTTGGAGCAGCTCGTGTAGGTCTTCTTGAAACAACATACAAAGAAGAAACTGAAGAAGATTTGTTTGGTGAACAAGCTGTACTTTGTGGTGGTTTGACTGCCCTTATCGAAGCAGGTTTCGAAGTCTTGACAGAAGCAGGATATGCTCCAGAATTGGCTTACTTTGAAGTTCTTCACGAAATGAAATTGATCGTTGACTTGATTTACGAAGGTGGATTCAAGAAAATGCGTCAATCAATTTCAAACACTGCTGAATATGGTGACTATGTATCAGGTCCACGTGTAATCACTGAACAAGTTAAAGAAAATATGAAGGCTGTCTTGGCAGACATCCAAAATGGTAAATTTGCAAATGACTTTGTAAATGACTATAAAGCTGGACGTCCAAAATTGACTGCTTACCGTGAACAAGCAGCTAACCTTGAAATTGAAAAAGTTGGAGCAGAATTGCGTAAAGCAATGCCATTCGTTGGTAAAAACGACGATGATGCATTTAAAATCTATAACTAATTAGAGAGCAAAGGATTTTGAGAAAACTTTAGCTTCAGCTATTCGTGGGATATTAGATGTACTTATTTAGGGGTTGAAATCATATGAATATTACCAATTTGTTTTCTATCAAGACAGGATGTGATGAAACTGATAGGCAACTGCAAAAATTATTTTTTCAGTTGGATTTACAATTGGGAGAATTGACAGATCAACTAAGAAAATTAGATTCTAATTTTGTTCCTCGTAGTCAATTTGTAGACACGCTGGATTTAAATGATGTAGAATATAAAGAAATTTTAAACTATTTTATCTTCCATCGTAATGATAGTGAAGAAAGTTTGGCAGAATGGTTATATGATTGGATTTCCACAAATCGTTATGAACTTCCTAAAGAGTTTTCGATTCGTATGGCTCATAAATATCATGAAAGTGTTGCTGAAGTTTTTGGAGATGAATAACTAAAAAAACAGTCATTAGTGACTGTTTTTTATAGAAAAAGAGGTTTTATATGTTAAGTTCAAAAGATATCATCAAGGCTCACAAGGTCTTGAACGGTGTGGTTGTGAATACACCGCTTGATTATGACCATTATTTATCGGAGAAGTATGGTGCTAAGATTTATTTGAAAAAGGAAAATGCCCAACGTGTTCGTTCCTTTAAAATTCGTGGTGCCTATTATGCTATTTCTCAGCTCAGCAAGGAAGAGCGTGAACGTGGGGTAGTCTGTGCCTCTGCGGGAAATCATGCGCAGGGAGTAGCCTATACTTGTAATGAGATGAAAATTCCTGCTACTATTTTTATGCCCATTACCACTCCGCAACAAAAGATTGGTCAGGTTCGCTTTTTTGGTGGGGATTTTGTAACTATTAAACTAGTTGGAGATACCTTTGATGCCTCAGCCAAAGCAGCTCAAGAATTTACAGTCTCTGAAAATCGTACCTTTATTGATCCCTTTGATGATGCTCATGTTCAGGCAGGTCAAGGAACCGTTGCTTATGAGATTTTAGAAGAAGCTCGAAAAGAATCGATTGATTTTGATGCTGTCTTGGTTCCTGTTGGTGGTGGCGGTCTCATTGCCGGGGTTTCTACCTATATCAAGGAAACAAGTCCAGAAATTGAAGTCATCGGAGTAGAGGCGAATGGGGCACGTTCCATGAAAGCTGCCTTTGAAGCTGGTGGACCTGTTAAGCTCAAGGAAATTGACAAATTTGCGGATGGGATTGCTGTGCAAAAGGTAGGACAGTTGACCTATGAAGCAACTCGTCAACATGTTCAAACCTTAGTAGGTGTTGATGAGGGATTGATTTCTGAAACCTTGATTGACCTCTACTCTAAGCAAGGAATTGTTGCAGAACCTGCTGGAGCGGCTAGTATTGCTTCTTTAGAAGTTTTAGCTGAATATATCAAGGGGAAAACCATTTGTTGTATCATTTCTGGAGGAAATAATGATATCAACCGTATGCCAGAAATGGAAGAGCGTGCCTTGATTTATGATGGGATCAAGCATTACTTTGTGGTCAATTTTCCACAGCGTCCAGGAGCATTGCGTGAATTTGTAAATGATATCCTGGGGCCAAATGATGATATCACACGTTTTGAGTATATCAAGCGAGCTAGCAAGGGGACAGGGCCTGTATTGATTGGAATCGCTTTGGCAGATAAGCATGATTATGCAGGATTGATTCGTCGAATGGAAGGTTTTGATCCGGCTTATATTAATTTAAATGGTAATGAAACCCTTTATAATATGCTTGTCTGAGGACTAATAAAAAAATATCATATTATTTGCACAACTGATGTATAGGTGCTATAATGAAGATGAAGAAAGGGGGCGATTCCTATGGTTTTAGGAAGCTTATCGTGCAATTCTTACTTCTGTTCATTATAGCACTTATGATGTTTGGCTCAGATTTCCATCCTTCATTTTGATTTCCCATCTATTTTGAAAAGTAAACTCACACGGTCTTTAAGATGTGATTTGCTTTCTTTTTGCTGACAAATATACCATATTAAAAGGATATATGAGTAACTGACTGAGCTTATCTGTCTTGTCATCTTTATTAAGGATGGTTTAGAGAATCGGGTGTTTGGTTTTAGGTTAGCACCTCAATATCCAAATGAGTGATGAATTTGAAGAATATAAGGAATGGCTATCTATCAGATGATTTCTTGAGGAAGAAAGATAGGAGTTTTGAGCTAGTGAATGCTTGGATTTCTAAAGGTTAGGATTGTCATATTCAGTTATTAAATCGAAGAAATAAGCTATCTTACGGAAATAGGGAAGCATTTTTTTAAAAGCTTGAATAATTTTGCACCTCAAGAGGGTAATAATACAATATTTTTATTAGCAAATATTTATGGTGTAGAGGCTAGCAAAACCTATATATTATCGGCTTTAAAAAGGAAGTAAGAAAATTCTGAACTAATTATTTTCGTTGAATATATGTTTTTTTATTGACAAAAGTAGTAAAAACGTATACAATTAAATATTGTAAAGAAGAAAATAGGAGAAAAACATGGCTAAGTCAAACTTTGAAAAAGTAGAATCAGTTGTTGGCTGGGTTCGTGATAAGAAAATCACAGGCTACCGTATCTCTAAAGAAACGAATGCGCGTGAAATGTCTATCATTGCTCTGGCGCAGGGTCGTGCAAAAGTAAAAAATATTTCATTTGAAACAGCCCTAGGCCTAATTGATTTCTATGAAAAAAATCATGAAAAATTTGAAGATTAATCTTTGGATAACGGCGGATTCTTGACCCTCAAGTAGTAGAGATAGAGAATCTGCCTTTTCATTTTGGACAGCAAAAAGACTGCACGGTTGATGCAGCCTTTTCTTTTTATTTAAGATAGCGTTGAAGGAATTCTTTTGTACGGTCTTCTTTAGGATTGGTGAAGAGGTCTTCTGGTTTGCCTTCTTCAGCAATCACACCTTTATCCATAAAGATAACACGGTGAGAGACATCACGGGCGAATTCCATTTCGTGAGTTACAACAATCATGGTCAAGCCTTCTTGAGCCAGGTCCTGCATGATTTTGAGGACTTCTCCAACCATTTCTGGATCGAGAGCGGATGTTGGTTCATCAAAGAGAATGGCATCCGGATTCATGGAGAGGGCACGAGCGATGGCCACACGTTGTTTTTGACCACCTGAGAGTTGTTTTGGTTTCGCTTGCCAGTAGCGTTCTCCCATGCCGACCTTTTCCAGGTTTTCTTTGGCAATCTTTTCAGCTTCTGTACGTTCGCGTTTAAGGACAGTCGTCTGAGCGACAATTGTGTTTTCAAGCACGTTGAGATTTTCAAAGAGGTTAAAGGATTGGAACACCATCCCCAACTTTTCACGGTATTGCGTGAGGTCATAGCCTTTTTCGAGGACGTTTTGTCCATGATAAAGGATTTGTCCATCAGTTGGCGTTTCAAGTAGGTTAATGGAGCGTAGGAAGGTTGATTTTCCGCTTCCAGAGCTTCCGATGATAGAGATAACTTCTCCCTTGTGGACAGTGAGAGAAATATCTTTTAACACTTCGTTTTGGCCATAGGATTTTTTGAGGTGTTTAATTTCAAGGATTGCTTGGGTCATTATTTTAAATCCTCCGTTTGCATTTGGTTAGCACCTGTAGTATAGGTATCCATGTCCATGCGGCGTTCGATGAAGCGTAGGATACGTGTTACGGTGAAGGTGAGGACAAAGTAAATCACGGCGATGATTGTAAATGTCTGGAAGTATTGATAGGTTTGTGTTGCCACGGTATTTCCTGAGAAATAAAGTTCGACAACAGAGATAACGTTCAATACAGATGTATCTTTGATATTGATGACAAATTCATTACCAGTTGCTGGTAGGATATTGCGAACAACCTGAGGTAGGACAATCTTACGCATGGTTTGGTTATGAGTCATACCAAGAGCAGTCGCAGCTTCAAATTGTCCCTTGTCAACTGCCAGAATACCACCACGTACTATTTCAGTCATGTAGGCACCAGTGTTGATTGAAACGATGAAGATAGCAGCCAGTGTGCGGTCAAGGTTGATACCGAAAGCTTGGGCAGTTCCATAGTAGATAACCATTGATTGAACGATCATTGGTGTACCACGGAAAATTTCAATGTAGACATTGAGGATCCAGCCGACTAGTTTTTGTAGGCCATAAATGGCTTTATTCTCAGATAGAGGAGCAGTACGGAAGACACCAATGGCAAGGCCGATAATGAGACCTATGATGGTTCCGACGATAGAGATTAAAAGAGTGATACCAGCACCACGCAAGAGTTGTTGCCAGTTTTCAGAAAGAATTTTAGTGACTTGGCTAAAGAAACTACTGCTAGTCTCTTCAGTTGTTGTAGCTTCGGCAGGTTGTTCCTTGATCATACGATCCATCAAGGCAACTTGGTCGTCTTTTGAAATGGTTTCAATGCTGGCATTGATTTGGCTAATACGATTGTCATCTTTACGAAGTCCAATGGCGATAGCTGTATCTTCTTCCCCAGTTTTGAAACCTGGTTCTACTTGGACCATCTTAAACTTAGAGTTCGCAGCTTCGGCAGTCAGTGCTTCTGGGCGTTCAGAAACATAGGCATCAATGACACCAGCCTCAAGAGCTTGGCGCATTTGAGCGAAGTCTCCCATGGCAGTTTCTTTTTTAGCACCTGGGATTTGTGCAATCAAATCATAAAGGTAGACCCCTTGTTGAGAAGTGATTTTTGCACCGTTAAAGTCATCTAAAGATTTAGCATTTGCGTAGGCAGAATCTTTTTTGACCAGTAGAACTGGTTCGCTAGTGTAGTAACTGCTCGAAAAGGCAATTTCTTGTTTACGCTCGGCAGTAGGACTCATACCTGCGATAATCATGTCAATCTTACCAGAAGTAAGGGCAGGAACTAGACCTTCCCACTTTGTTTTAACAACCAAAGGTTCTTTACCTAAGTCCTTAGCGATTTTCTTGGCAATTTGGACATCGTATCCGTTAGCATACTGGTTAGTCCCATCGATTTTGACAGCCCCATTGCTATCATCGTCCTGGGTCCAGTTAAAGGGAGCATATGCTGCTTCCATCCCGATGCGTAAATATTCATCGGCTTGAGCAACATTGACAAGTCCCAGCATCAGCAAGAGACTTGTGAAAATAGATAAGTATATTTTTCTCATGATTTCTCCTATTTCTAATCTATTAAAAAATAACTGTCTCCTATTTTATCGAAAAAAACTCTATTTTTCAATATAGGTAAGCCCTTACTTGAGAAAAAATGATATAATGATAGCAAAGATAAAAAGGGGGCTTAGTTGATGAAAAAAACTTTTTTCTTACTGATGTTTGGCTTGTTTTGCCTTCTGCCACTTTCTGTTTTCGCCATTGATTTCAAGATAAACTCTTATCAAGGTGATTTGTATATTCATGCAGATAATACGGCAGAATTTAGACAGAAGATAGTTTACCAGTTTGAGGAGGACTTTAAGGGCCAAATCGTGGGACTTGGACGTGCAGGCAAGATGCCTAGTGGATTTGACATTGATCCTCACCCAAAGGTTCAGGCTGCGAAAAACGGTGCAGAACTGACAGATGTTACGAGCGAAGTGACAGAAGGAGCAGATGGTTATACTGTGAAAGTCTACAATCCAGGTCAGGAGGGCGACATAGTTGAAGTTGACCTTACATGGAACTTAAAAAATTTGCTTTTCCTATATGATGACATCGCTGAATTAAATTGGCAACCTTTAACAGATAGCTCAGGGGCTATTGGCAAGTTTGAATTTCATGTAAGGGGAGACAAGGGGGCTGGAAAACTCTTTTTCCATACAGGGAAACTTTTTAGAGAGGGAACGGTTGAAAAGAGTAACCTTAATTATACTATCCGTTTAGACAATCTTCCGGCTAAGCGTGGAGTTGAGTTGCATGCCTATTGGCCTCGAACTGATTTTGCTAGCGCTAGGGATCAGGGCTTGAAAGGGAATCGTTTAGAAGAATTTAATAAGGTAGAAGACTCGATTGTTAAAGAAAAAGAGCAAAGTAAACAACTCGTTACGTGGGTGTTTCCTTCGATCCTTTCCATCTCCTTGTTATTGAGTGTCTGCTTCTATTTTATTTATAGAAGAAAGACCACTCCTTCAGTCAAATATGCCAAAAATCATCGTCTCTATGAACCACCAATGGAATTAGAGCCTATGGTTTTATCGGAGGCTGTCTACTCGACTTCCTTGGAGGAGGTGAGTCCCTTGGTCAAGGGAGCTGGAAAATTCACCTTTGATCAACTTATTCAAGCTACCTTGCTAGATGTGATAGACCGTGGGAATGTCTCTATCATTTCAGAAGGAGATGCAGTTGGCTTGAGGCTGGTGAAAGAAGATGGTTTGTCAAGCTTTGAGAGAGACTGTCTAAATCTGGCCTTTTCAGGCAAAAAAGAAGAAACTCTTTCCAACTTGTTTGCGGATTACAAGGTATCTGATAGTCTTTATCGTAGAGCAAAAGTCTCTGATGAAAAACGGATTCAAGCAAAGGGGCGTCAGCTCAAATCTTCTTTTGAAGAAGTATTGAACCAGATGCAAGAAGGAGTGAGAAGTCGAGTTTCCTTCTGGGGGCTCCCAGATTATTATCGTCCTTTAACTGGTGGGGAAAAGGCCTTGCAAGTGGGTATGGGGGTCTTGACTATCTTGCCCCTATTTATCGGATTTGGTTTGTTCTTGTACAGTTTGGATGTTTATGGCTATCTTTACCTCCTCTTGCCAATACTTGGTATTCTAGGTTTGGTGTTGGCTGTTTTCTATTATTGGAAGCTTCGACTAAATAATCGTGATGGCGTTCTAAATGAAGCAGGAGCAGAAGTCTACTATCTCTGGACCAGTTTTGAAAATATGTTGCGTGAGATTGCACGATTGGATCAGGCAGAGTTGGAAAGTATTGTAGTCTGGAATCGCCTCTTGGTCTATGCGACCCTATTTGGCTATGCGGACAAGGTTAGTCATTTGATGAAGGTTCACCATATTCAAGTGGAAAATCCAGATATCAATCTTTATGTAGCTTATGGCTGGCATAGTATGTTTTATCATTCAAGCGCGCAAATGAGCCATTATGCCAGCATCGCAAATACAGCAAGTACCTACTCCGTATCTTCTGGAAGTGGAAGTTCTGGCGGTGGCTTCTCTGGAGGCGGAGGTGGCGGCAGTATCGGAGCCTTTTAAAGAGAACTGCCATAGACTGAAAAAGTATGCTATAATGGAAGATAGAAAAAAGGAGTAATCTATGTATCTTATTGAAATTTTAAAATCTATCTTCTTCGGAATTGTTGAAGGAATTACAGAATGGTTGCCGATTTCCAGTACAGGTCACTTGATTTTAGCAGAGGAATTTATCCAATACCAAAATCAAAATGAAGCCTTTATGTCCATGTTTAATGTCGTGATTCAACTTGGTGCTATTTTAGCAGTCATGGTGATTTACTTTAATAAACTAAATCCCTTTAAACCGACTAAGGACAAACAGGAAGTTCGTAAGACTTGGAGACTATGGTTGAAGGTCTTGATTGCGACCTTGCCTTTGCTTGGCGTCTTTAAATTTGATGATTGGTTTGATACCCACTTCCATAACATGGTTTCTGTTGCTCTCATGTTGATTATCTACGGGATTGCCTTTATCTATTTGGAAAAGCGCAATAAAGCGCGTGCTATCGAGCCAAGTGTAACAGAGTTGGACAAGCTTCCTTATACGACAGCCTTCTATATCGGTCTCTTCCAAGTTCTTGCCCTTTTACCAGGAACTAGCCGTTCAGGTGCAACGATTGTCGGTGGTTTGTTAAATGGAACCAGTCGTTCAGTTGTGACAGAATTTACCTTCTATCTAGGGATTCCTGTTATGTTTGGAGCTAGTGCATTAAAGATTTTCAAATTTTTGAAAGCAGGACAGCTCTTGAGCTTTGGACAATTGTTCTTGCTCTTGGTTGCGATGGGAGTAGCTTTTGCGGTCAGCATGGTGGCTATTCGTTTCTTGACAAGTTATGTGAAAAAACACGACTTTACCCTTTTCGGTAAATACCGCATCGTGCTTGGTAGTGTTTTGCTACTTTATAGCTTTGTCCGTTTATTTGTATAAGAAAAACCTTGAAGGGGCAACTCTTCAAGGTTTTAAAATCCAGTCACGGTAATCCCCAGCAGGCGGACACCTCTTTCTTTCTCGCTTAACTCTTCATAGAGTTGCAGGGCTATTTGGCTTATCTGACTAGCATCCTGTGTTTTTTGAGCAAGACTTTTTCGTTT
This sequence comes from Streptococcus sp. 5346, assembly GCF_013277455.1. Classification (GTDB taxonomy): domain Bacteria; phylum Bacillota; class Bacilli; order Lactobacillales; family Streptococcaceae; genus Streptococcus. Next base: position 146,913 of record NZ_VMMY01000002.1, on the reverse strand, counting down.
GGTAAGAGTTGAAAAGTCCTCGTAGCGGATTTTCAAAATAACAATTTTTCCAGCTTTTTCTTGCTGATTGAGATTGAGAGCGACTCTTTCTGATAGAAGAGTCAGCTCTTTTTTGATGTCTTCCTCAGCACGGAGAATCTTCCCATAGGTTTTCTCCTTTCCGATTGATTTACGGATGCGATTGGATTTGACGGGGGAATTGTGAATACCACGAGCCTTTCGATACAGGTCATAGCCCAGTCTGCCAAAGCGGTCTATTAGGGTCACTTCAGGAACTTCAAGTAGGTCAGCGCCAGTAAAAACACCCATGTGATGAAGCCGTTCCACCGTCTTTTTTCCTACTCCATGAAACTTGGAAATATCCATTTGTTTGAGAAAGTCCTCAGCCTGGTCAGGTAGAATTACTGTCAAACCATGTGGTTTTTGATAATCACTAGCCATCTTAGCTAAGAATTTGTTGTAGGAAACACCTGCGGAAGCAGTTAGATGGAGTTCTTGCCAGATATCCGCTTGAATGAGGCGAGCGATTTTGACCGCTGACTTAATCCCAAGTTTATTTTCTGTCACATCCAAATAGGCTTCATCAATGCTCATGGGTTCAATCAAATCTGTATAGCGCTTAAAGATAGCTCGAATCTGGAGTCCCACAGTCTTGTATTTTTCATAATTCCCTGAGATGAAGACGGCTTGGGGACAACGTTCATAGGCTTCTTTAGAACTCATAGCAGAATGGACACCAAAAGCTCGCGCCTCATAGCTACAAGTGGAAACGACACCACGCCCACCTGTTTGCCGAGGGTCACTGCCGATAATGACAGGTTTTCCTCTGAGTTTAGGATTATCCCTGATTTCCACCGCAGCAAAAAAGGCATCCATGTCAATATGGATGATTTTTCTTGACAAATCATTTAACAAAGGAAAAATCAACATGCCTAGCACCTTTTTACCGCTTATTTTCTTTTATTATACCCTTTTTTCTGAAAAAAAGAAAAAAGGACTTTCTTTTTTCAAAAATATAATACAGTTTGAAATAAAATGTAGACTGTTTTAGAAAAGAAAGTGTAAAAATAGGGAATTTTCACTTGTTGAAATCGGTTACTGTATGGTATACTTGACTCATGAATGTAACAGATGGTTGTTACTAGAAAGAAAAAAGAGGACATTAACATGGTTGTTAAAACAGTTGTTGAAGCACAAGATATTTTTGACAAAGCTTGGGAAGGCTTCAAAGGCGTAGATTGGAAAGAAAAAGCAAGTGTATCACGCTTTGTACAAGCTAACTACACACCTTACGATGGAGACGAAAGCTTCCTCGCAGGACCAACAGAACGTTCACTTCACATCAAAAAAATTGTAGAAGAAACTAAGGCTCACTACGAAGAAACTCGTTTCCCAATGGACACTCGTCCAACATCTATTGCTGACATTCCAGCAGGATTTATTGATAAAGAAAATGAAGTTATCTTCGGTATCCAAAACGATGAACTCTTCAAATTGAACTTCATGCCAAAAGGTGGTATCCGTATGGCTGAAACTACTTTGAAAGAAAATGGATACGAACCAGACCCAGCTGTTCACGAAATCTTCACTAAATATGTAACAACAGTTAACGACGGTATTTTCCGTGCCTACACTTCAAATATCCGTCGCGCTCGTCACGCTCACACTGTAACTGGTCTTCCAGATGCATACTCACGCGGACGTATCATCGGTGTTTACGCACGTCTTGCTCTTTACGGTGCAGACTACTTAATGCAAGAAAAAGTAAACGACTGGAATGCAATCGAAGAAATCGATGAAGAAACAATCCGTCTTCGTGAAGAAATCAACCTTCAATACCAAGCATTGCAACAAGTTGTTCGCTTGGGTGACCTTTACGGAGTTGACGTTCGCAAACCAGCGATGAACGTTAAAGAAGCCATCCAATGGGTTAACATCGCCTTCATGTCTGTCTGCCGTGTTATCAACGGTGCTGCTACATCTCTAGGTCGTGTGCCAATCGTATTGGACATCTTTGCAGAACGTGACCTTGCTCGTGGTACATTTACTGAATCAGAAATCCAAGAATTCGTTGATGATTTCGTTATGAAACTTCGTACAGTTAAATTTGCTCGTACAAAAGCTTACGACCAATTGTACTCAGGTGACCCAACCTTCATCACAACTTCTATGGCTGGTATGGGTAACGACGGTCGTCACCGTGTTACTAAGATGGACTACCGTTTCTTGAACACTCTTGACAACATCGGTAACTCTCCAGAACCAAACTTGACAGTTCTTTGGACTGACAAATTGCCATACAACTTCCGTCGCTACTGTATGCACATGAGCCACAAACACTCTTCTATCCAATACGAAGGTGTAACAACAATGGCTAAAGACGGATATGGTGAAATGAGCTGTATCTCATGCTGTGTGTCTCCACTTGACCCAGAAAATGAAGAACAACGCCACAACATCCAGTACTTCGGTGCGCGTGTAAATGTATTGAAAGCCCTTCTTACTGGTTTGAACGGTGGTTACGACGATGTTCACAAAGACTACAAAGTATTTGACATCGAACCAATCCGTGACGAAGTTCTTGAATTTGAATCAGTTAAAGCTAACTTTGAAAAATCTCTTGACTGGTTGACTGACACTTACGTAGATGCTTTGAACATCATCCACTACATGACTGATAAGTACAACTACGAAGCTGTTCAAATGGCCTTCTTGCCAACTAAACAACGTGCCAACATGGGATTCGGTATCTGTGGATTTGCCAACACTGTTGATACATTGTCAGCCATCAAATACGCTACAGTTAAACCAATCCGTGATGAAAATGGCTACATCTACGATTACGAAACAATCGGTGAATACCCACGTTGGGGTGAAGATGACCCACGTTCAAACGAATTGGCAGAATGGTTGATCGAAGCTTACACAACTCGTCTACGTAGCCACAAACTTTACAAAGACGCAGAAGCTACAGTTTCACTTTTGACTATCACATCTAACGTTGCTTACTCTAAACAAACTGGTAACTCACCAGTCCACAAAGGTGTATACCTCAACGAAGATGGTTCTGTGAACTTGTCTAAACTTGAATTCTTCTCACCAGGTGCTAACCCATCTAATAAAGCTAAAGGTGGATGGTTGCAAAACTTGAACTCACTTTCTAGTCTTGACTTTAGTTATGCAGCTGATGGTATCTCATTGACTACACAAGTATCACCTCGCGCTCTTGGTAAGACTCGTGACGAACAAGTTGATAACTTGGTAACAATCCTTGATGGTTACTTCGAAAACGGTGGACAACACGTTAACTTGAACGTTATGGACTTGAACGATGTTTACGAAAAGATTATGTCTGGTGAAGATGTTATCGTACGTATCTCTGGATACTGTGTAAACACTAAATACCTCACACCAGAACAAAAAACTGAATTGACACAACGTGTCTTCCACGAAGTTCTTTCAATGGATGATGCCTTGGATGCGTTGAGCTAATCAAGTTCTTGAATAATGAAATAAGGAACCCTCGATCAGTCGACTGAGGGTTTTTGGATTCTTAAATATTTTAAGTCAGGATCTGAAGTGTCTCGCTTGGTTTAAAAAGAGAGTTAGTTGGGGGTGAGAGATCATCAGAAATAAAAACACCACACTTTGTAAGGAAACAAGGTGTGGTTGTATTTTATCTCTTAGACCAAGTTCTCTTCATAAAGAGAAGGAGGATTGGATAAATCTCCAAGCGCCCTGCAATCATTGCAAAGGAGAGGAGAATTTTTGAGATAGGACTAAAGATTGAGAAACTAGAAGTGGTTCCTAGAATAGGCCCGATATTATTGAAACAGCTAAAGACAGCACTGGTTACAACCAGAAAATCATTGCTATCTAGGCTGACAATAAAGATAAGTGCTAGTAAAATCATAGAATAGATGACAAAGTACTTGAGAATCTTATGCTGGGTATCTTTGTCAATCACAGTTTTATTAACATGGAGGGTCAAAACACGGTGGGGCGATAGGATTGACAAAATTTGATTTTTGGCAATTTTTGAAAGGATGAGGCCTCGAATAACTTTGAGTCCACCTGCGGTTGAACCAGCAGAGCCACCGATTGCCATGAGGAAGAGGAGGATAAACTGGGAGAAGAGGGGCCAGTTGGTAATGTCTCCGTAACCAAAACCAGTCGTTGTAATGATGTTGGAAACCTGGAAGAAGGCCATTTCAAAACTCTTTGAAAATCCTGGATAGAGATAGAGGGTATTGAGGCTAATCAAGCCTGTAGAAACCAGCACGATGATCAAGTAAGCACGAAGTTCTTCATCTCCAAAGAAGGCCTTGACGCGACGGAGCATAAGGTAGTAGTAGAGATTGAAATTTACCCCAAAAACCAAAACTCCGATACTAACCAGATAGGTAATCAGTGAGCTACCATAGTGAGCAATCCCGTCGTTATAGACGGTAAATCCTCCTGTACCTGCTGTTCCCATGGCAATGACAAAACTATCAAATAGGGGCATGCCAGCTAGATAATAGATGATGACAAAGAGGGAGAAGAGAGCTAGATAAAGGAGATAGAGAATCTGGGCAGTATTTTTGAGTTTGGATACAACCTTGCCAAAAACAGGGCCAGGAACCTCAGCCTTCATCACCTCTAGGTGGCTATTCTTGGCATTATCCATAATAGCAAGCGCAAAAACAAGCACCCCCATCCCTCCAATCAAGTGGGTAAAACTTCGCCAGAAGAGGAGGGAACGACTGAGAACCGAAACGTCGTTCAGAATAGTTGCTCCAGTAGTTGTAAAGCCAGAACTGATTTCAAAAAAGGCATCGATAACGCTGGGAATTTGTCTAGCAAAGACAAAGGGGAGACCGCCAAAGAAAGACCAAAGAATCCAGCAGAGGGCCACAATCAAGATTCCTTCCTTGGCATAAATCCGTTGATTTTTTGGTTTCTGCAAAATTCCTGAACCGCCTAGTAATACGAGAATCCCAATCGTTGTAAAGAGGGCTGTAAAGACTTGGCTCGATTCACGGTAATAGAGAGCGACAGTTACAGGAACCAAAAGAAGAACAGCTTCAATCAAAAGTAACTTTGAAAGGAGGTAACGAATCATACTTTTATTCATTTCTTACCTCGCGATCAAGTCATAAATCTTAGTGATGTTTGGCAACAAAGTTGTTACAAGGAGCTTGTCTCCAACTTCCAGCATATCCTCTCCAGTTGGGAAAATAGTCTTGCCCTTTCGAATGATGGCCGCAATAAGAACCCCTTTTTTCAGTTTGAGTTGAGAAAGAGGTTTGGCAGTCATTTTATTGGCTTCCTTGATATGGAATTGCAGGGTTTCGATTTGGCCATTGGCTAGATGGTGCATGGCTTGAAGGTCTGAATACTGGGCATTAACCCGACCACGAATAAAGTGCATAATCGTATCTACAGCGATACTTTTAGGTGTGATGATACTTGAAAAATCAGGCGCATTGATAATCTCGAGGAGACTGGTACGATTGACCTTGGTAATATTTTTCTGTACACCTACCCTGTCAAGGAACATAGAGGTAATCAGATTTTCCTCATCGACTCCTGTTAGAGTTGCAACGGCATCATAGTGTTGAGCACTTTCTTCCAGCAGGATATCTTTTGCAGTACCATCTCCTTGAACGATATGAAGATTTGGAAATTTCTCGCTAAAGAAGCTAGCGATTTCGGGATTGATTTCAATAACCTTGGTATCAATACGACTGTCTTTGAGGATACCTAGTAGATAATAGGCAATTCTACCTGCACCGACGATGAGAAGGCTCTTCACGGCACGAGACTTGAAATAATTATGGAAGAGCATCATGTCAACACGGTTACCAGTGACAAAGATTCTGTCTTTATCCTGTACAGTCATGTCACCACTTGGAATGATAATTTGATGATCCCTCTCTATAGCGCAGACAATAACATTGCCAAATTTTTTCCGAAAATCAGAAATGGGCATTTGGCAAAGACCACTGGAGGATTTAACAGTGAATTCCATCAAGCTGACCCGTCCACCAAAGAAACGTTCGACAGAGAGGGCGTTGGGGAAGTCAATGATATTCGCGATAGCGCGGGCAGCCAAGAGCTCAGGGTTAACGATAAGAGAAAAACCGAGAATATTCTTTTCCTTGAAATAAGAGTTAGAATATTCAGGGTTTCGCACCCGAACGATAGTTTCTTTAGCTCCCATTTTCTTGGCTAGAACGGCTGCAATCATGTTCACTTCATCGTATTCAGTCAGGGCGATAAAGATATCACAATCCTGGACACTGGCTTGCTCAAGGATGGTAAAATCGGCCCCGTTACCAAGGATACCCATGATATCAAAGCGATTAACAATATGATTGAGAACAGCTTCGTCTTGCTCAATCAGCAAAACATCATGCTTTTCTGCAACCAAGGAGCGACAGAGGGCAAAACCAACTTTTCCCCCTCCGACAAGGATAATTTTCATATTAAAACCTACTTTTTCATGATGTAACTATCATACCTTTTTTCAAGAAAAAATGCACCTACTAGCTAATAACAAGTGCTTTTAGTAGGAAATTTGCTATAAGGTAAAACTATACCCTAATCAATTGAAATAGCTATTAGCACCTTTCTCTGAAATATGGTATGATAAAGGATATACAAGGAGATAAAATGAATAATAATTTACTGGTATTACAATCAGACTTTGGTCTGGTTGATGGTGCGGTATCGGCTATGATTGGAGTGGCTTTAGAAGAATCTCCAACCTTAAAAATTCATCATTTGACGCACGATATCACGCCATATAATATTTTTGAGGGGAGCTATCGTCTCTTTCAGACGGTGAATTACTGGCCTGAGGGAACGACTTTTGTATCGGTTGTCGATCCAGGTGTCGGCTCGAAACGTAAGAGTGTGGTTGCCAAGACTGCAAAAAATCAATACATTGTCACGCCAGACAATGGGACGCTTTCTTTTATCAAGAAACACGTTGGCATTGTAGCTATTCGTGAAATTTCTGAAGTGGCCAATAGACGTCAAAATACAGAGCATTCTTATACCTTCCACGGTCGTGATGTTTATGCCTATACTGGTGCTAAACTGGCCAGTGGTCACATTTCTTTTGAGGAAGTGGGACCAGAGCTCAGTGTGGACCATATTGTGGAGCTTCCAGTCGTAGAGACCATTATTGAAGATCATCTGGTGAAGGGAGCCATTGATATTCTAGATGTGCGTTTTGGTTCGCTTTGGACCTCTATCACGCGAGAAGAATTTTACAAGCTGGAACCAGCATTCGGTGATCGTTTTGAAGTGACCATCTATCATGCAGATATGCTGGTCTATCAAAATCAGGTTGTCTATGGCAAATCATTTGCAGATGTGAGAATTGGGCAACCCATCCTTTACATCAACTCCCTCTATCGTTTAGGTCTGGCTATCAACCAAGGTTCCTTTGCCAAGGCCTATAATGTAGGTGTCGGTTCATCTTGGACCATTGAAATAAAGAAAATAGAATCATAAAATAGGAGAATAAATAGTATGGAAATCAAATTTACAATTAAACAAGTTGTTGCTGTCGGAATTGGCGCTGCCCTCTTTGTCGTCATCGGGATGATCAATATTCCGACCCCTGTTCCCAATACAAGCATCCAGCTTCAGTATGCGGTACAAGCGCTACTTTCTATTATTTTTGGACCGATTATCGGTTTGCTTGTCGGGTTGATTGGTCATGCAATCAAGGACTCTCTTGCTGGATATGGTCTGTGGTGGACTTGGATTATCGCTAGCGGACTCTTTGGTCTAGTTGTGGGACTTTTTAGAAAGTACGTTCGTGTAATCAATGGTGTCTTTGACTGGAAAGATATTCTTATTTTTAACCTCATTCAACTACTTGCAAATGCTCTTGTTTGGGGTGTTTTGGCACCACTTGGAGATGTTGTGATTTATCAAGAAGCGGCAGAAAAAGTATTTGCCCAAGGGATTGTTGCGGGAATTGCTAATGGTGTATCTGTAGCTATTGCAGGAACTCTTCTCTTGCTTGCCTATGCAGGAACTCAAACTCGTGCAGGAAGTTTGAAAAAGGACTAAAATGATGGGGAAGGCTGGGCAACCAGTCTTTTTCAATGTTTATTGATTAGTTAGGCAAGTAAGCTAGGATAGGAATCTTTTTGGCGCTAAGTTTTTAAGAGAAGAGTCTGCAAGAAGGGTTCGATTTATGATAAAATAGAAGTCTAAGAAGCGAATGAAGAGAGTAAGATGAAAGAAGCTATAATTGAGTGGAAGGATTTCTCTTTCCGGTATGAAACGCAACAAGAACCAACCTTGCAAGGGGTGGACTTGACCATTTATAAGGGAGAGAAAGTCTTAATTGTTGGGCCATCTGGGTCAGGTAAGTCTACCTTGGGTCAATGTTTGAATGGAATTATTCCCAATATTTACAAGGGTCAGATGTCTGGAGAATTTTTGATCAAGGGGCAAGCAGCCTTTGATATGAGCATCTACGATAAATCTCATCTGGTCAGTACAGTTTTGCAGGATACAGATGGGCAGTTTATCGGCCTGTCCGTGGCAGAGGATTTGGCTTTTGCTCTGGAAAATGACGTGACAGCTCTAGATGAGATGAAAAATCGTGTTCATAAATGGGCTGAAAAGCTGGACCTTCTTGATTTACTAGCTCAGCGACCTCAGGATTTGTCTGGTGGACAAAAGCAGCGAGTCAGTCTGGCTGGTGTCTTGATTGATGAAAGTCCGATTCTCTTGTTTGATGAGCCACTCGCCAATCTAGATCCCAAGTCAGGTCAGGATATTATCGAATTGATTGACCAGATTCATAAGGAAGAGGGGACGACGACCCTTATTATTGAGCACCGTTTGGAGGATGTTCTGCATCGCCCTGTGGATCGGATTGTCTTGATAAACGATGGCCGTATCCTCTTTAATGGGAGTCCTGACCAACTACTGGCGACTGATTTATTGACTCAAAATGGAATCCGGGAACCGCTTTATCTAACCACTCTCCGTCAATTGGGTGTGGATTTAGTCAAGGAAGAACAATTAGCGAATCTGGATAATTTGTCTATCTCAAAAGGCCAGATTCAGTTGCGGACGGAACTGGTAAAAGAAACCCCAGAATTGCAGTCACTCTTTAAATTAGAGGACGTGTCTTTTTCTTATGATGATAGACCGATTTTAAAATCCCTACATTTAGATATTAAAAAGGGCGAAAAGATTGCCATTGTCGGGAAAAATGGAGCAGGGAAATCAACTCTAGCCAAGGCCTTAAGTAGATTTATCCAGACAGAAGGTTCTTACCTTTGGGAAGACCAGGATATCAAAGGAGATTCTGTTGCAGAGCGGGCGGAACGAGTAGGCTATGTGCTGCAAAATCCCAATCAAATGATTTCAACCAATATGATTTTTGATGAGGTGGCTCTGGGGCTCCGTTTGCGAGGTGTGGATAAGAAGGAAATTGAAACGAAAGTCTATAAAACCTTGAAAATCTGCGGTCTTTTTGAATTCCGTAATTGGCCTATTTCTGCCCTGTCATTTGGTCAGAAAAAACGTGTGACTATTGCATCGATTTTGGTCTTAGGGGCTGAAATTATCCTCTTAGATGAACCGACAGCAGGTCAAGACCAGAAGAACTATACTGAGATTATGGAATTTCTCGAAGAGTTGCATCAAAAAGGTCATACCATTGTCATGATTACGCATGATATGCAATTGATGCTGGATTATTCAGACCGAGCCCTTGTCATGGTGGATGGGGAACTGATTGCCGATACCGATCCAGCTAGTCTGTTGAGCAATCCTGAGCTGTTAATAAAAGCCAATCTAAAAGAAACTTCAATCTTCAACTTGGCTAAAAAACTAGACGTGGATCCACTTGCTTTAACGGCATTTTACAAAGAAAGGAGAGAAGGATGCAAGCTAAATTAATCGGTTACCAGCATAGAGATACTGTGATTCATCGCTTGTCAGGAGCTGGGAAACTCCTCTTTTTCATTCTCGTATCATTGGCGGCCATGATTAGCTATGATACCAGATTGCTTGTTCTAATTGCCATCTTTTCGGTCTTTCTCCTCTATTTGTCAGAAATCCGTTTTAAAGATGTTTCCTTTGTAGCCGTTTTTGCGACGGTATTTGCCGTTTTAAACGTCTTGATGGTCTATCTCTTTTCTCCCGAGTATGGGGTGGGACTTTACGGAGAGAGAAGTGTGATTTGGCAGGGAATCGGTGCCTACACTCTGACCAGCCAAGAACTCTTTTATTTGCTAAATTTAGCCATTAAGTACCTTTGCACCATTCCTCTGGCTATTATCTTTTTGATGACAACCCACCCTAGTCAGTTTGCTTCCAGTTTAAATCAAATTGGTGTGACTTACAAGATTGCCTATTCAGTCAGCCTGACCTTGCGCTATATTCCAGATTTGCAGGAAGAATTCTTTACTATCAAGATGTCTCAGGAGGCGCGTGGGATGGAATTATCCAAGAAAGCTTCTCTTATGCAACGAATCAAAGGCAATCTGCGCATTATTACACCCTTGATTTTTAGCTCGCTAGAACGCATTGATACCATCGCTACCGCCATGGAGCTTCGACGCTTTGGGAAAGAGAAAAAACGCACTTGGTATAGTTATCAGGCTTTGAAAAAAGATGATTATCTTACCTTGCTCTTGGCAACCTTGTTTTTAGTAGCTAGTTTACTACTTATCTTGCAAAATCAGGGACGATTTTACAACCCTTGGAAATAGCTTGAAAAAATTGAAAAAATCAAGTCGTTTCTATTGACAATGATTCTGAAAGTGTTATACTAAGAAAGTAGTTTCGCTGATTTACTTCAAACCTGTTGTGAGGTAAGTTAACGATGCCTTAACCACGCTGTTTGCTGAGCTTGACTCCGGGCAGTGTGGCTATTTTTTTGCAATGGTGAAAGGAAGCAAGTCATGACAAATCACATTGTATTATTTGAACCTCAAATTCCACAAAATACAGGCAATATCGCGCGTACTTGCGCTGCGACCAATTCTCCCCTCCACATCATCAAGCCAATGGGCTTTCCTATTGACGACCGCAAGATGAAGCGAGCTGGATTGGATTATTGGGATAAACTAGAGATTTATTTTTACGAGAGTTTGGAAGATTTTATGTCTCAGATGAAGGGAAGACTCTATCTGATTTCTAAATTCGCTGAGAAAGTGTATTCTGAGGTGGATTTATCGACTGACGAAGACCATTATTTTCTATTTGGACGTGAAGACAAGGGCTTGCCTGAGAACTTTATGCGAGAACATCCTGAGAAAGCTCTCCGTATTCCCATGAATGATGAACATGTCCGCAGTCTCAATGTGTCTAATACCGTCTGCATGATTGTCTATGAGGCTCTCCGCCAGCAGAACTTTGCAGGTCTTGAGCTCGTTCATACCTATGAAGCAGATAAATTGAAATAAAAAATGAAAATGAAAATGAACAAAATGCTTGCGCTTGCAAGCGTTTTTTGTTATGATAAAAGAGTCTTCAGGGCAGGGTGTGATTCCCGACCGGCGGTGACTTTAACTAGGAAATGATCTTTTCCTTTTATACTTTGTTGACAAGCTTTGCCTAACCAGAAGTTATGCCTACAGCTTGTCGCCTAGTCTAAAAGAAAAATCTCTATTTCCTTCTCTTTAAAGAAGTCCGCGAGCGCAAGCTGATGTGGTGAGATTCCACAACCGACAGTATAGTCTGGATGGGAGAAGACGAAAGAATAGCTTTGTCTGTTCTGATAGATTTATAGCTAAACTGTAACCGCTTGCTTGAATTTCCTTAATAGAGTGAGAGGGAACTTTTGGGATATAAAAAGTGAGAATAGATAGAGGAATCCTTTCTAACTTCTTCTGATTTTATAGAAAATTGGAGGAACCTGTTATGACAAACACACGTCGACTTTCGACCATTGCGATTTTATCAGCCATCTCATTTGTGCTGATGTACTTTGACTTTCCGCTTTTACCAGCGGCGTCCTTCCTCAAGATCGAATTTAGTATCTTGCCAGTCCTTGTGGGCTTGGTGGTCATGGATTTGCCTGCTGCTCTAGGAATTCTCTTGCTTCGCTCACTCTTGAAATTGCTTCTTAATAGCCAGGGAGTGAATACTTACATTGGTTTGCCAATGAATATCGTAGCTTTGGGAGTTTTTGTCATCGTCTTTGCATTGATTTGGAAAAAGGAACGGACAACCCTTCGTTTCCTACTAGGCTCTCTAGCTGGAACTATTGGTTTAACCGTGGCTATGTTGGTTCTCAACTATGTTTACGCTGTTCCTTTGTACGCTAAGTTTGCTAACTTTGATATTGGAAAAATTTTGGGACTTTCCAACTACCTAATGACCATGGTATTACCTTTTAACTTGATTGAGGGTGTAATCTTTTCCGTTTCATTCTGGTTGTTGTATGTCCTTTTGAAACCAACCTTAAAACATTATGAGAGATAAACAAACATTTTTAATGAAGGGCAGTTTTGCCCTTTTACTTTTCGTTATTCTTGGCTATATGGTCAAATTTTACCCTGAAACGCTGGTCGGTTTTGACCAACCGATACAGACTGCCGTTCGAGGAGACTTGCCAGATTACTTGACTATTCTTTTTAGGGCCATCACACGCTTGATTGATATTCCAGTGATTATCACTTGGGTTGTCATTACAGCTTTTGTCTTTTATCGTAAGCGGTGGAAGATAGAAAGTTTCTTCATGCTGGGAAATCTGGCTTTGGCAGCTCTTTTAATCGTGACCTTTAAAAATATCTACCAGCGCCCACGACCAGCTATTTTACACTTGGTTGAGGAGAAGGGATTTTCCTTTCCAAGCGGCCATTCTCTGGCTGTAACCTTGATGGTCGGTTCTCTGATTGTCATTCTCAGTCAACGGATTAAAAATCCAGTCTGGATAAAAATCGTACAAATCGTCCTAGGCCTCTACCTAGTCAGTGTGTTGGTATCAAGGGTCTATCTGGGAGTTCATTACCCATCAGATGTCCTTGCCAGTCTCTGTGTCGGCTTGGGAGTCTTGTTTATCGAGTTTCCCTTTTATGATAAGCTCCGCTTCCAATGGCGATTTAAAGGTAAGCAGAAGTGAGTATCAAATTCCTTTGAGGAGAAAGAAATGAGAGTCAATATAGCAGATCTTCATCCGACTCAACTATACTTATCAGAAAAGAAACTAGCAGGCATCCAGACACTTTATCAGTCGGTAGAACTAAACAATGTTGATCCAATTAGTATTCTTGCATTTGGAAATTGCTTGTTGATTACAGATGGACATCACAGGGCTTATCAGGCTTTATTGGCAGGTCGGGATACGATTTCTGCTGAGTGGGATAGAGATGGTGGTGACGAACTATATCATCTTTATGCGCAAGCTTGTGAGGAAAGAAAGATTTACTCTGTTCTGGATTTGAAAAATCATATCTTAGCTCAAGATGAGTATGAAGCAAAATGGTATAACTGGTGTGATGGTTTTAATCAAGCAGCAACTCTCTTATTGAAAAGGAAAGCAGATGAAACGGATTTTACAAATAGATAATGCACTGCGTCTTGTTCCTTATTATAAGGTCAATCATTGTGAAGAAGCTTTTGCTTGGTATCAGGATGTGAACTTGGTTCACCTCGTAGATGGTGTGAAGAGACCTTATAGTCAAGAAACTTTGGAAGCTATGTATTCCCATTTGGATCAGCATGGTGAACTTTTTTGGATTGAAGTCAAGGAGAAGGGAGAATGGTTTCCAATTGGGGATGTTACACTATCTCAGGATAATCTCCCCATTGTGATTGGGAATTCCGCTTATCAACATCGAGGACTTGGAAAAAAGATTCTAAGTGCTTTGATTGAATTGGCTCGAGTAAAAGGATGGAAAGAATTGAGAGTCAAGGAAATCTACACCTACAATCATGCTTCTAGGAGGTGTTTCAAGTCGCTTGGATTTGTGGAAAATGGAGCAACAGAAAAAGGAATGAGTTTTATACTGAAATTAATCTAATCTAACTTGTTTTTTAACTAAAAATCTGATAAACTAAGTAGTAATTGAATAGAAATCCGCAAGACTAGTAGCCTAAGGGAAGTATATCAGGGAGGAGAGCCGTGACTGTAAGCTCTCTATATGAAAGCTGGGTGAATTCACTTGTGCATGGATTTAGAAATGAAGGTCTGACTTGTCAGATGAAAACGGATGGTACCGCGTGTCAACGCTCCGAGTGGAGTTTTTGGCATGTGGTTTTCTTTTTATCTACGAGCGACTGATGGAGGAATTATGTCAACTATTGAAGAACAATTAAAAGCGCTTCGCGAAGAAACGCTGGCTAGCTTGAAGCAGATTACTGCTGAAAATGAAAAAGAGATGCAAGATTTGCGTGTCTCTGTCCTAGGGAAAAAGGGTTCGCTTACTGAAATTCTCAAAGGGATGAAAGATGTCTCTGCTGAGATGCGTCCAATCATTGGGAAACACGTCAATGAAGCTCGTGATGTATTGACAGCTGCTTTTGAAGAAACAGCTAAGCTATTGGAAGAAAAGAAAGTCGCGGCTCAACTGGCTAGCGAGACTATCGATGTGACGCTTCCAGGTCGTCCTGTTGCGACTGGTCACCGTCATGTCCTCACACAAACCAGTGAAGAAATCGAAGATATTTTCATTGGGATGGGTTACCAAGTCGTGGATGGTTTTGAAGTAGAGCAAGACTACTATAACTTTGAACGTATGAACCTTCCAAAAGACCACCCAGCCCGTGATATGCAGGACACTTTCTATATCACAGAAGAAATCTTACTCCGTACTCACACATCTCCAGTTCAAGCGCGTGCTATGGATGCCCATGATTTCTCTAAAGGTCCTTTGAAAATGATCTCACCAGGGCGTGTGTTCCGTCGTGATACGGACGATGCGACCCACAGTCACCAGTTCCACCAAATCGAAGGTTTGGTTGTTGGGAAAAATATCTCTATGGCTGATCTTCAAGGAACCCTTCAGTTGATTGTGCAAAAAATGTTCGGTGAAGAGCGTCAGATCCGTCTGCGTCCATCTTACTTCCCATTCACAGAGCCATCTGTTGAGGTGGATGTTTCTTGCTTCAAGTGTGGTGGAGAAGGCTGTAACGTATGTAAGAAAACAGGTTGGATCGAAATTATGGGGGCCGGTATGGTTCACCCACGAGTCCTTGAGATGAGTGGTATTGATGCGACTGTTTACTCTGGATTTGCCTTTGGTCTTGGACAAGAGCGTGTAGCCATGCTCCGTTACGGAATCAACGATATCCGTGGATTCTACCAAGGAGATGTTCGCTTCTCAGAACAGTTTAAATAATGATTAGAAAAGTAGAAATGGCAGATGTTGAGGTGTTGGCTGAAATTGCCAAACAAACCTTTCGTGAAACATTTGCGCATGATAATACGGAAGAGCAGTTACAGGAATACTTTGAAGAGACTTATAGTCTGAAAACTTTGTCAACTGAGTTGGAAAATCCTGACTCTGAAACCTATTTCATTATGAATGAAGAGGAGATAGCTGGTTTTCTCAAAGTCAACTGGGGAAGTGCTCAAACTGAGAGAGAATTAGAGGAGGCTTTTGAAATTCAACGCCTCTATGTGCTACAAAAATTCCAAGGATTTGGACTTGGTAAGCAGCTTTTTGAATTTGCTCTGGAGCTTGCTACAAAAAATAGTTTTTCTTGGGCTTGGCTAGGTGTTTGGGAGCATAATACAAAAGCTCAAGCGTTTTATAATCGATATGGTTTTGAAAAATTTAGCCAACATCATTTTATGGTTGGTCAAAAAGTAGATACGGATTGGTTACTGAGAAAGAAATTAAGGTAAGAAGATGATTCTTCTATTGAAATGATAGGAAAGGAAAAGAACTAGAGTGGCAACTGTCATTCTGGAAAACTAAATTATGCTTGTATCTTATAAATGGTTAAAAGAATTGGTGGACATTGATGTGCCATCACAAGAGTTGGCTGAAAAAATGTCAACTACAGGGATCGAGGTAGAAGGTGTCGAATCACCTGCTGCTGGTCTCTCAAAAATTGTCGTCGGTGAGGTCTTGTCTTGCGAAGATGTGCCAGAAACTCACCTCCATGTTTGTCAGGTTAACGTTGGCGAAGAAGAAGCCCGTCAAATCATCTGTGGTGCCCCAAATGTGCGTGCAGGCATCAAGGTTATGGTAGCTCTTCCAGGAGCTCGTATCGCTGACAACTACAAGATCAAAAAAGGGAAAATCCGCGGTCTTGAGTCACTTGGGATGATCTGTTCGCTTGGCGAATTGGGAATTTCTGACTCAGTTGTGCCTAAGGAATTCGCAGATGGCATCCAAATCTTGCCAGAAAATGCCGTTCCTGGAGATGAAGTCTTCTCATATCTAGACTTGGATGATGAAATCATCGAACTTTCTATCACACCCAACCGTGCGGATGCCCTTTCTATGCGTGGAGTGGCTCACGAAGTGGCAGCTATCTATGATAAGGCAGTCAACTTTAAAGAATTTACTCTTTCAGAAACAGACCAAGCTGCAGCAGATGCTCTTTCTGTGGGTATTGAGACAGACAAAGCACCTTACTATGCAGCTCGTATCTTGGACAATGTGACCATCGCACCAAGTCCACAATGGTTGCAAAACCTTCTCATGAACGAAGGAATCCGTCCAATCAATAACGTAGTGGACGTGACCAACTACATCCTTCTCTACTTTGGTCAACCAATGCACGCCTTTGACTTGGATACCTTTGAAGGGAGTGACATCCGTGTACGTGAAGCGCGTGCTGGTGAAAAATTGGTGACTTTAGATGGCGAAGAACGTAACTTGGAATCAAGTGACTTAGTCATTACTGTCGCTGACAAGCCAGTAGCCCTTGCAGGTGTCATGGGTGGAGAGGCTACAGAAATCTCTGAGAAATCAAGTCGTGTCGTCCTTGAAGCTGCTGTTTTCAACGGAAAATCAATTCGTAAGACTAGCGGTCGCCTCAATCTTCGTTCTGAGTCATCTTCTCGCTTTGAAAAAGGCATCAATGTGGCAACAGTCAATGAAGCCCTTGATGCGGCAGCTAGCATGATTGCAGAACTTGCTGGTGCGACGGTTCGTAAGGGAATCGTTTCAGCAGGTGAGCTTGATACTTCTGATGTGGAAGTTTCTTCTACCCTTGCTGACGTCAACCGTGTCCTCGGTACAGAGCTTTCCTACGCAGATGTAGAAGATGTATTCCGTCGTCTTGGCTTTGGTCTTTCTGGAAATGCAGACAGCTTTACAGTCAGCGTACCACGTCGTCGTTGGGATATCACAATCGAGGCAGACCTCTTTGAAGAAATCGCTCGTATCTATGGATATGACCGCTTGCCAACCAGCCTTCCAAAAGATGACGGTACAGCTGGTGAATTGACTGCGACACAAAAACTTCGACGTCAAGTTCGTACGATTGCTGAAGGAGCAGGTTTGACAGAAATCATCACCTATGCTCTGACAACTCCTGAAAAAGCAGTAGAGTTCACAGCTCAACCAAGTAACCTTACTGAACTCATGTGGCCAATGACAGTGGATCGTTCAGTCCTCCGTCAAAATATGATTTCTGGTATCCTTGATACCGTTGCCTACAACGTGGCTCGTAAGAACAAAAACTTGGCCCTTTACGAGATTGGAAAAGTCTTTGAACAAACTGGCAATCCAAAAGAAGAACTTCCAAATGAGATTAATAGCTTTGCCTTTGCCTTGACAGGTTTGGTTGCTGAAAAAGATTTCCAAACAGCAGCAGTTCCAGTTGATTTCTTCTATGCTAAAGGAATCCTTGAAGCGCTATTTGCTCGTTTGGGCCTCCAAGTAACTTATACAGCAACATCTGAAATTGCTAGCCTTCATCCAGGTCGTACAGCAGTCATTTCACTCGGTGACCAAGTTCTTGGTTTCCTTGGTCAAGTACACCCAGTTACTGCTAAGGCCTACGATATTCCAGAAACGTATGTGGCTGAGCTCAACCTTTCAGCCATTGAGGCTGCCCTTCAACCTGCTACTCCATTTGTGGAAATCACAAAATTCCCAGCAGTTAGCCGTGACGTTGCCCTCCTTCTCAAGGCAGAAGTGACTCACCAAGAAGTTGTGGACGCGATCCAAGCTGCCGGCGTGAAACGTTTGACAGATATCAAACTCTTTGACGTCTTCTCAGGCGAAAAATTGGGACTTGGTATGAAGTCAATGGCTTATAGCTTGACTTTCCAAAATCCAGAAGACAGCTTAACGGATGAAGAAGTCGCACGCTACATGGAAAAAATCCAAGCATCACTTGAAGAAAAAGTCAATGCAGAAGTGCGTTAAAATATCAATCCATCCTCCGGGGTGGATTTTTTCTTTTCACATAACAATTCAGGATTAAAAATAGACAGTTGAGGAGCAGAGTGGATAAATTAAGTTTACTACTGTATAATGGATTTATCACTAAAAACGCTCCATGCCATATTTTACATAGCATTAGTCTTCTAAAAATGGACAGAAATCATTGTAAAGGCTATCAAAAAGGAGTATAATAAGTGAAAGAAATTTCGGAGGTTAAAGATGCTCGAAGTAAGAAGTCTAGAGAAAAGTTTTGGATCCAAGCAAGTTTTGTTTGGTATTGACTTTCAAGCGCGACCAGGTCGTATTTTGGGACTAGTCGGGAAAAACGGTGCTGGGAAGACAACGATTTTCCACAGTATTTTGAAGTTTTTAGAATACCAAGGAGAAATCAGTCTAGATGGTCAGGATATTCGTCAGGAGACCTATGCTCGGATTGGTTATCTGCCTGAAGAACGCAGTCTTATGCCTAAATTGACAGTCCTTGAGCAAGTTCGCTATTTGGCGACTCTAAAAGGTATGGATGCTAAGGAAATCAAGGAAAAACTTCCTCAATGGATGAAGAGGTTGGAAGTGAAAGGGAAGCTGACTGATAAAATCAAGAGTCTGTCAAAAGGAAATCAGCAGAAGATTCAGCTCATTATTACTCTGATTCATGAACCAGACTTGATTATCTTGGATGAGCCTTTCAGTGGATTGGACCCAGTCAATACAGAATTGCTCAAGCAAGTCATTTTTCAGGAAAAAGAGCGAGGGGCAACCATTATCTTTTCTGACCATGTCATGACCAACGTCGAGGAGCTTTGTGACGATATTCTCATGATTCGAGATGGTCGTGTGGTCTTGCATGGACCAGTTCAGGATGTCCGCAATCAATACGGGAAAACGCGTCTCTTTGTTTCAAGTGAACGAAGCAAGGAAGAATTGGAAAAACTTCCTCATGTTAAACAGGTGAGCTTGACCAAACAAGGCAGTTGGAAATTGATTTTGGAGGATGAGAGTGCTGGAAGGGAACTCTTCCCAATCTTGACTCAAGGGCAATATATTGCAACCTTTGACCAACAAGCGCCAACAATCGATGAAATCTTTAAACTAGAATCAGGGGTGGAAGTATGAGAAATATGTGGGTTGTAATCAAGGAAACCTATCTTCGACATGTCAAATCGTGGAGTTTCTTCTTTATGGTGATTTCGCCGTTCCTCTTTTTAGGAATCTCTGTAGGAATTGCCTATCTCCAAGGTTCTTCTATGGCTAAAAATGATAAAGTGGCAGTAGTGACAACAGTGCCATCTGTAGCAGAAGGACTGAAGAATGTAAATGGTGTTAACTTTGACTATAAAGACGAAGCAAGTGCCAAAGAAGCGATTAAAGATGAAAAATTAAAAGGCTATCTAACTATTGATCAAGAAGATAGTGTTCTAAAGGCAGTTTATCATGGCGAAACATCGCTTGAAAATGGAATTAAATTTGCAGTTACAGGTACACTCAATGAACTGCAAAATCAGCTTAATCGTTCAACGGCCTCCTTGTCTCAAGAGCAGGAAAAACGCTTAGCGCAGACAGTTCAATTCACAGAAAAGATTGATGAAGTCAAGGAAAATAAAAAAATGATTCAAACCTTTGCGGCCGCAGGGCTTGGTCTCTTCCTTTATATGATTTTGATTACCTATGCTAGTGTCACTGCTCAGGAAGTGGCTAGCGAGAAAGGAACCAAAATTATGGAGGTGGTCTTCTCTAGTATCCGAGCTAGTCATTATTTCTACGCTCGCATGCTGGCTCTGCTTCTTGTGATTTTGACCCATATTGGCATTTACGTCGTGGGTGGACTTGCTGCCATTCTTCTCTTTAAAGACCTACCAATCTTGGCACAATCTGGTATTTTAAACCATATAGGAGAGGCTTTCTCGCTCAACACCTTATTGTTTGTCTTGGTTAGCCTCTTTATGTACGTTGTTTTAGCAGCCTTCCTAGGTTCTATGGTTTCTCGCCCTGAGGATTCAGGAAAAGCCCTGTCGCCTTTGATGATTTTGATTATGGGTGGTTTTTTTGGAGTGACAGCTCTAGGTGCAGCTGGTGACAATCTCATCTTGAAGATTGGTTCTTATATTCCCTTTATTTCGACCTTCTTTATGCCATTTAGAACCATTAATGGCTATGCAGGGGGAGTAGAAGCATGGATTTCACTTGCTATTACAGTGATTTTTGCGGTGGTAGCAACAGGATTTATCGGACGCATGTATGCCAGCCTAGTCCTTCAAACGGATGATTTAGGGATTTGGAAAACCTTTAAACGTGCCTTATCTTATAAATAGAAGAGCCTCGCGAAAGCGAGGTTTTTTAGAGATAAAAAGAGTGGAATTAAAACTAAAAATTTTTGTACTTTTCCTTAGACAGTAGATAAATCCTTGATACAACTGGGTTAAAGGCGTAATGTAAACTTTTTGAAAAATGTACTGTCAATCGAAAGTGATTATGTCCCCCAAAAATGGAGATATTGAGGGCAATTATTTTCATTTCATTTGACACGAGGCCCCCTTGAAGCTGTTTTGTTAGCTAAACCAAGACTAGTCTTAGCCTTGGCTCGCCAGCCTAACAGATCCAACCCTCTTATCAAATGAAATCGAGGACTAGCTATCAGCTAGTTGAACCATCTAATTTTTAGGAGAGCTGGGTGGCTAACTTCATTATAGAACTTTATAGAACTTTCAAATCACATTCGAATCACAAAAAGCTGGAAACATTTGTCTAGAGCTATTGACAAAAGTGAAAGAATCAGATAGAATAGTAAAGTATGTTTAGTAACTGATCACTTTATAGCCGGCTAAACGAATACAAAATCTATGAGGAGGTATTCATCGTGAAACGTACTTATCAACCAAGTAAACTTCGTCGTGCGCGCAAACACGGATTCCGTAACCGTATGTCAACTAAAAACGGTCGTCGCGTATTGGCAGCTCGTCGTCGTAAAGGACGCAAAGTTTTGGCTGCATAATCCAAACGAACCATAACAAAAATCAGTAGGAACTCGAGTCTACTGATTTTTATTTTTGTAAAAAAGTTCAAAAGACTTTATATTTTTCCTCAAATGGTGTATAATATTTCACATACTGTAAAAAATGGAGAATAATCATGAAGAAATCAAAAGTTATGCTTTTTGGAGCTATGGCTTTGACAGCAGGTCTAGCTTTAGCAGCGTGTGGGTCTTCCCAATCTAGTAATGCTGAGAAAACCTACTCTTATGTATTTACTAGTAATCCTGATACCTTGGACTACATTACGTCAACACGTGGTTCCACTTCTAGTATCACGACTAACCTGATTGATGGCTTGTTAGAAAATGATAAGTATGGTAATCTCATTCCATCTATGGCTGAGTCATGGACGGTGTCAAAAGATGGTTTGACCTACACTTATAAGATCCGTCAGGGGGCGAAATGGTACACTTCAGAGGGCGAAGAGTATGCGGATGTAACGGCTCATGACTTTGTGACAGGTCTCAAGTATGCAGCTGATAAAAAGGCTGAAAACTTGTACTTGGTTCAAGACTCTATCAAGGGCCTCGCAGACTACGTTGAGGGGGAAACATCTGACTTTGAAACTGTTGGTGTTAAGGCAGTGGATGACTATACTCTTCAATATACTTTGAATAAGCCGGAATCTTACTGGAATTCTAAGACTACTGGGGGCATTTTGAGTCCTGTAAATGAAGCTTTTTTGAAATCTAAGGGAGATGACTTTGGAAGTGTAACACCATCCAGTATCTTGTCAAATGGTCCTTACTTGTTTAAATCTTTCTCATCGAAATCTTTGATTGAATTTGATAAAAATCCTAATTACTGGGATAAGGACAATGTGAAAATTGAGAAAGTGAAGCTCTCTTTCTTTGACGGTTCTGATCAAGATAGTTTAGCGAGAGGATTTTTGGAAGGGAACTACTCGGACGGTCGTATCTTCCCGACAAGTTCAGTGTTTAATCAGTTGAAAAAAGGGAATGAGGACAAAATCACCTACACACCACAAAACTCAATTACATTCTATTATCTTTTTAACGTTAATCGTCAAAGCTACAAGCAGACCATGAAACAGTCTGATAAGGAAAAGACAGATTCACTTGCAGCCATGCAAAATAAGGATTTCCGTCAGGCTGTCAACTTTGCCTTTGACCGTCATGCTTATGCAGCGCAGACAAATGGTGAAGATGGAGCAGACCGTATCTTGCGTAACACGCTTATCCCAAGTGATTTTGTCCAAATCGGTGGTAAAAACTTTGGAGATATTGTCAATGAAAAGATTATTAACTATGGTACAGAGTGGTCGAATATCAATTTGAATGATGCGCAACCTGCCTTTTTGAATGCTGAAAAAGCCAAGGCAGCATTTGCTAAAGCTAAAGAAACCTTGCAAGCAGAAGGCGTGACCTTCCCAATTCATTTGGATATGCCGGTTGACCAGACGGCCAAGTTAGATGTGCAACAAGCAAGTTCCTTTAAGCAGACAGTGGAAGAAACCCTTGGGGCGGACAACGTTGTGATTGACGTGATTCAACTTTCTCCAGACGAGAAGGACCAAGCTACATTCTTTGCAGATACAGCTGAACAAAAGGACTATGACATTGATATTTCAGGTTGGAGCGGAGATTACTCAGATCCGAAAACTTATCTTGATCTCTTGGATCCAGAGTCAGGTTCTCAGCTTAACAATATTGGTTTGACTGCTGGAAAAGATAATGAAGTAAAAGAAAAAATTGGACTTTCTGCTTACAAAAAGTTACTAGATGAAGCAGATAGCGAAGTTGAAAATACTCAGGCTCGTTATGAAAAATTTGCTGAAGTCCAAGCTTGGTTGACTGACAGCGCCCTCTTCCTACCAGTTCAAAGTGGCGGAGCCAACCCAATCTTCCGTAAGACTGTACCGTTTACAGGAGCTTTCTCTTTCGTTGGTCATAAGGGAGATGCTGACAACTACAAATATGTTGAACTGCAAAAAGAGCCGGTAACTGCGAAACAGTACCAAGAACTCTATGAAAAATGGTTAAAAGAAAAAGCTGAGTCAAATAAAAAAGCTCAGGAAGATTTAGCTAACCACATTCAATAATATTCCTAGTCATGCTTTTTAGTTAAGCCTAGTGACAGGATTCAGAAAAAGGCCTTACCAGACGCTTATTGGTTCTGGTAGGGCCTTTTCTTTATTCTTTTGAGTGATAGGAGTAGCTAGCGAAAACGACGTCCTGGTGGCAACGAAGGGCATATTTGAGTTTGAGACTCATCTGATTGTGCAAGATATTTTGCCAAGGTTTATTAGGGAGGAACTGGGGATGAGGACTACTTGTTCAGGTCCGTAGGCTATGGAGGAGAGAGCGTCGCTTGACAACATGGCTAGTGCCTGCATTTTTCCCAGTAGTCCCCCTTCGCCTTCAGTTAATGACTTAAGAGGACGACCGATAAAGGTATGTTTTAATTTTGTAAACATGGTATTTTCCTTTACTGAAAATTTCAATAAGTGCTATTATACTGCTTTGAAAAAATAGCGTCAAGAGATGACAATAGATTTTAGAATATTTTTTACAGGCGAGGAGAGAGGTCAGTTTTTTTGCTATAATAGTAGATAGAAAACGAGGTTAGAAGAGATGATTTTTGATACACATACACACTTGAATGTAGAAGAATTTGCAGGTCGTGAGGCAGAAGAAATTGCCTTGGCTGCTGAGATGGGTGTGACACAGATGAATATTGTTGGTTTTGATAAACCGACGATTGAGCGTGCCTTGGAGTTGGTAGATGAGTATGACCAGCTCTATGCGACTATCGGTTGGCATCCGACAGAAGCAGGGACTTACACGGGGGAGATTGAAGCCTACTTGCTTGATAAGCTCAAGCATCCCAAGGTTATTGCTTTAGGTGAGATTGGTTTGGATTATCATTGGATGACAGCGCCAAAAGAGGTGCAGGAGCAGGTTTTTCGCCGTCAGATTCAGCTATCTAAGGACTTGGATTTGCCTTTTGTTGTTCATACCCGTGATGCGCTGGAGGATACCTATGAGATTATCAAAAGTGAGGGCGTTGGCCCTCGAGGTGGCATTATGCATTCTTTCTCAGGAACTCTTGAATGGGCAGAGAAGTTTGTCGAGCTTGGCATGACCATTTCCTTCTCAGGAGTGGTGACCTTCAAGAAGGCAACCGATATCCAAGAAGTTGCTAGAGAACTTCCTTTGGACAAGATTTTGGTGGAAACGGATGCGCCCTACTTAGCACCTGTACCCAAGCGTGGTC
Organism: Streptococcus sp. 5346; assembly: GCF_013277455.1. Classification (GTDB taxonomy): domain Bacteria; phylum Bacillota; class Bacilli; order Lactobacillales; family Streptococcaceae; genus Streptococcus. Next base: position 122,324 of record NZ_VMMY01000002.1, on the reverse strand, counting down.
GCGAAAACAAAACAGCCTATACTCGCTATGTAGTAGATTTTATCGCGGATTTGCGTGGCATGACGACCGAGGAGTTATCGGCGGTAACAACTGCAAATGCAGAACGAATTTTTGGATTGGATAGCAAGTAATGAAAGAGAAAATTTCCCAAGTCATCGTGGTTGAAGGGCGTGATGATACGGCCAATCTCAAACGCTATTTCGATGTAGAGACCTATGAGACACGAGGTTCTGCCATCAATGAGCAGGATCTAGAGCGGATTCAGCGCCTGCACCAACGTCATGGAGTCATTGTCTTTACAGACCCAGATTTTAATGGGGAGCGGATTCGTCGCATGATTATGACGGCCATTCCAACAGTTCAGCATGCCTTCCTCAAGCGAGATGAAGCTGTTCCCAAGTCCAAAACCAAGGGGCGGTCTCTGGGAATTGAGCATGCCAACTATGAAGACCTGAAAACGGCTCTCGCTCAGGTGACAGAGCAATTTGAACATGAGAGTCAGTTTGACATCAGTCGTAGCGACTTGATTCGCCTTGGTTTTCTAGCGGGAGCAGATAGTCGTAAGCGACGAGAATATCTAGGAGAGGCTCTCCGAATTGGTTATTCCAACGGTAAGCAACTCCTCAAACGCCTGGAGTTGTTTGGAGTCACCTTGGCAGAAGTGGAAGAAGCTATGAAATCTTATGAGTAGGAAAGATGTAGCCGTTACAATTTTTTAAGTTTCACAGTATTTTTCGAAGTAGGTAGAAGAGGAGGTGTCTGATGTTAATTGGTCAAAAAATTAAAGAGATTCGGATAGAAAAAGGAATTAGTCGTCCAGATTTTTGTGGAGATGAGCAAGAACTGACGGTTCGTCAACTATCGCGAATTGAAAGTGGAGCTTCGCAACCAAGTTTGCCCAAGTTAGACTATATTGCTCGCCGGTTAGGAGTTCCAGCTTATAGCCTTATGCCGGATTTTTCAGCTCTTCCTTCTGCTTATTTAGAATTGAAATACCAGATTTTACGTGAACCAATCTATGGTAAAGAAGAGGAGTACGATAAGAAGGAAGCGTGTTTGGAAGAGATAGAGAACTTGTTTTATGAGCAACTTCCTAGTGAGGAAAAAGTATGGTTTGAAGCTACTAGAGCAACGATAGATGTCATTCGAAGCGGACGACCAGAATATGGGGAAACCGTACTGGACGATTATTTTAAAAGAATTTATGATAAAGAATTGTTTTTGATAAATGAATTAGAAGTCATCAATTTATATTTTGCTATAGTGCTTACAAAGATAAAACAAGGTCAAAATCAAATTGAAGAAATTAACAGAATTCATTCGTTTTTAGTTCGTTTGACAAATCATGTAGAATTGATTGCACCAGAATATCTGTTTGCTTTAAGTAACACTTTGTTTTCGGGTCTAGCCTGTTTGGATAATTTGTCGTCTTATGATTCACTAGAATCTTATATCTTTAGCCTTAATCATATAATGGAAAAAACACAAGATTTCCAGAAGAAGCCAATTATATTAATGTTGGAGTGGAAATTATCTCTAATAATAAACAATGATTATGTTTCTGCCGAACAGTTCTATCAGAAATCGAAGCTATTTGCTGATATAATAGAAAATTCTTATTTAGTTACTATGTTGGAGAAACAATGGCAAGAAGATTTAAAAAAATATTTATAAACATAGTGAATCAGTGACAAAAATGTCCTTGTTCTAGTATTGAAATAGTTCTAAAGTTCGTCTTTAGGACTGTTTTTTTATATATAAGCTAAAAATGACACGAAATGGTTATATTTTAAGGACATTGATGTCCTTTGAGTTTATTTAAGAATAATTTATAATTAATTAAAATGTGAAAGGAGATTACAGTATGAACTTTTTTAGTTTATTTTATTTAGTTACTTGGTGGTTTAAATAAAATTTAGTTATGTCTACTTAGTTTCAAAATAGATTCTTTAGGGCAAAGTGTCAGTTTATTAGGATAGTTATGATAAAAATGTATATTTCGAGGAGAAAATAAAATGAAAAATAAGATTTTAACAAAAACAGCAATTGTTTTAAGTTGCTTTTTAACATTAAGTACTGTTGCTCTCCCATCTGCAACTGCTTTTGCTTCTACATATTCAGTTTCGGATAAAGCAACTCAAGTTTCAAAACGTTCTACGGCAACTAATAGTGAAGGAAAACATATCTACGTAGATAACGGACGTATATTAGAATTTGATAAAGATACTGTTTCGCAAGAGGATATCCAAGCTGCTAAAATGGACAGAGGAAAGTGGTCTTTTTCAGTTACAGCTATTCGAAAAGGTTATAGTAAACTCCCTTCGAATGTTAAAAGATGGATAAATCAATATATAGGATTGAATGGCATATTGAGTACACTAGAACACTTTACTGGTTGGATTGAAGATGGAATCTACCAGGCTTGTAAGCGTGCAGGTATGCCAGATTGGATGGCTTGGACAGTAGCTAAAGCTTTGACCTTGATAGCACTATAGTTTATGAAAAAATTAAAAAAATACCTTCCATTCTTTTTCTGTCTACTATACCTAATACACGGAATACTTGATTTATCAACTTTAAATATTTTAGGTGCAATCTTTAAAATTATAATTAGTACTTTGGGTATAATAGTTACATATCCGTTTTATAAAGAAGGAAACGAATAATTTAAAGAAATAATTCTGTACTCAGTCTTATTTAGTTGTTCTCATAGTAGTAGGAATAATCCGTGTTTACCATTTGCGAGTAATAAACAATAATCCTAAAAAAAGTCTCTGACAACTAGTGATTGATTTTTCTCGGATTAGTTTCACACAATTGTTTATACGAATGATTGGAGATTATGTTAAATTTACTTTGTGGTATTTTGCAATCAGAGTACATCAAATAGGCACCTTTTTATGTGTCCTTCGTTTTATAATAGGGTAAGAATATTTATAAACATAGTGAAACAATGACAATAATGTCCTTGTTCTGGTCTTGAAACAGTTCTAAAGTTCGTCTTTAGAACTGTTTTTTTAGATATAAGCTAAAAATAATATGAAATAGTTAGATTTTAAGGACGTTGATGTCCTTGATAGTGTGATAGAGATGGAGTATAATGACTATAAAAGTTCATTTCAGGGTGCTATTTTGACAATTTAGAGAAAAACAAATAATTTTAGAATATCATTTAGTAATATAATAGTATCAACGTTGATAATGGAAAGAGGAGCAAATAACTCAACAATCTTGTAATCAAAATAGAGGAGTATTAATATGAAACAAACAGTTAAAAAATTAGCCCTTGTAGCGAGCGTTGCAACAACATTAGGTGGAAGAGTGCAGTAGTATCGGCCGCGGTTAAGTATCCAGATGGTGGTGTCTGGACGTATGGTTCAGCTAACGGCAGTGCTTACTCAAACTACTATCACCCGTCAAAATACCATAGTTCAACGGTTTCCAGCAGATGGAATAGTTCATCTGATAAGGGATATGCTGGTGCTGGAGGGACTTCTCGTGCATGGATTCGTACTTCTTGGGGAGAGAAAGTTGCATTCTACTATAATGTTTAGAATGGTATAGCCCTATTGTTTATCTTTACTTGGTCATCTTCTCACTAAGTGACCAAGTAACTTTTTGGAGGAAATGATGAAACGTTTATTTATTTTGATTTCAATGGTATTAGTATCGCTTTATATGGTGATAACTTCCGTTGACCATCGAGAAGAGATTTTATTTGGTAACTATCCTTCTGTTGATGTGACAGGAATGGTAATAAATCAACCAGTAGCTAGTCGCGAAGAGGTGACAGAGGCTTTGAGTCACTTGGCGGTAGAGCAAAATAGTCTCATCGCCCGTCGGATCGTTGAGCCAAATGAAGCTGGAGAAACACGCTTTACCTATGCCACTTATGGTCAGGGAGAGCTTCCAGCAGGTCTGACCATTTCCTCCAAGGAGAGTGCAGAAACGAGTGATTTATTAGGGTCTTACTTGATTGTGTCAGGAAGTTTGGATGGAGTGAGTTTACAGACCACCTTGAAAGAACTTGGTTATCAAGGCTTTGTTTCGAATGGAGAAGATCCATTTTCGATAGTCTTATTATTGGCGGCTACCCCAATGGGACTACTGAGTCTAGCTATTTTTCTGCTGACCTTTATGAGTCTGACCCTGATTTATCGGATCAAGTCCCTTCGTCAAGCAGGGATTCGCTTAATAGCTGGTGAGAGCTTGTTTGGGGTTGCTCTCAGACCGGTGTTAGAAGATGTGAGACAACTTATTTTCTCGGTACTGGTATCCAGTCTTTTGGGCTTGGGGATTCTCTGGTATCAAGGTGCCTTGTTTATGGCAACGGTGCAACTTGTCATCATTGCTCTTCTACTTTATGGATTGACCTTGGCAGGGATTTCTACCTTACTAAGTGTCGTGTATCTACTTGGTTTACAAGAAAATAGTCTGGTGGATCTATTGAAAGGGAAACTCCCTCTCAAACGTATGATGACATTGATGATGGTGGGGCAACTCTTAGCCGTACTGGTGGTCGGATCGAGTGCGACTGCTCTCCTACCCCACTACCGTGAAATGCAGGAAATGGAGAGAGCTAGCGATAAATGGAGTCAGTCCTCAGATCGTTACCGTCTATCCTTTGGTTGGTCTAGTGCATTTGCCGATGAAGAAGGAATGCGTAAGGATAATCGTGAGTGGCAGACATTTACTGAAGAACGGTTAGCCAATACAGACTCTTTTTATATCATGAGCAATGTTGACAATTTCTCAGATGGAGCAGAAGTGGACCTAGATGGCAATCGTCTCAGTGACTACACACCGTCAGGGAATGTTATCTATGTCTCACCGCGCTATCTGATAGAAGAAAAGATTACCGTTTCTTCAGAGTTTATGGACAAGATGCAAAACTTATCTGAGGGAGAGTTTGGGCTGATCTTGCCTGAGAGCTTGCGAGAGCAGTCTGCCTACTACCAAGGATTGTTTACAGATTACCTGCAAAACTTTTCATCTGAAAGTGTAGAAGCGACGAGTCGGAAACACTACCTCCCACAGGTAAGGCTAGCTTTTACAGAAACAGGACAGGAACGCTTCCTCTATAACGATGGGTACAAGACGACACGCCAGTACCTAAAAGATCCGATTATTGTAGTTTTAACGCCGCAAGCGACTGGAACAAGACCTGTTGCAGGAATGTTATGGGGAACTACGGCTAATAGTGCCTTAAAACTAGATCGATATGGAGACAGCATCACCGCTCTAAAAGAGCAAGGCCTGTATCACAAGGTCTCTTACTTGGTAAAAAGCCAGCTATTTTTTGCCAAGGTACTAAATGACAAACGGATGGAGTTTTACTCTCTCCTTATTGGGACTGTTTTGACTCTGTCTACGGCTATTTTGTTATTTGATTCCATGAATCTTCTCTATTTTGAGCAGTTTAGACGGGAGCTTATGATTAAACGTCTTTCTGGTATGACAATTTATGAGCTTCATGGCAAGTACTTACTGGCGCAAGGAGGAGTTCTCTTGCTTGGCCTAATCCTATCTAGTGTTTTGACAGGAGATAGCTTGATTAGCGCTTTAGTTGTAGCTTTATTTACTCTTAACGCCCTCTTGATTTTAGTAAGGCAGGACAAAAAAGAAGAAGCTGGTAGCATGGCAGTATTGAAAGGAAAATAAGATGATTGATATTCAAGGATTGGAAAAGAAGTTTAATGACCGCGCGATTTTCTCTGGTTTGAATCTCAAGCTGGAGAAGGGCAAGGTTTATGCCTTAATCGGAAAGAGTGGGAGCGGAAAGACGACGCTGCTGAATATCTTAGGCAAACTAGAAAAGATAGATGGAGGAAGGGTTCTCTATCAGGGGAAAGATTTAAAAACCATTCCCACTCGTGAGTATTTTCGAGACCAGATGGGCTATCTCTTTCAAAATTTTGGCCTTTTAGAAAACCAATCAATCAAAGAGAATTTGGATTTGGGCTTTGTTGGTCAGAAAATCTCAAAAGTAGAACGTTTGGAAAGGCAAGTGGAGGCTTTAGAAAAGGTTAATTTAGGGTATTTGGATCTAGAACAAAAAATTTATACTTTATCTGGAGGAGAGGCTCAACGAGTTGCCCTTGCGAAGACTATTTTGAAAAATCCACCCTTGATTTTGGCAGATGAACCAACAGCAGCTCTTGATCCTGAAAATTCAGAGGAGGTTATGAATCTCTTGGTGGGCTTGAAAGATGAAAATCGAATGATCATCATTGCGACCCATAATCCCCTAGTCTGGAATAAGGCCGATGAAATCATTGATATGAGGGAGCTTGCTCATGTGTGAAAAAATTCGTATTCGCAGGGTATCTGATTATCCTAGCGCCAGAGGTGGTTTAGAAGATATTCTCATCATGGAAAATATTACCAATCATCTTCTTTTAGTTCAAATCCGAGTGAATGGCTATTTGCTTGATTTTGCTAGCATTGAAGGTCAAAGGCAAAAGCATTATCGTTTGAAAAATTTACCTCAAACGGTTGAACTGACAGTGGACGACGTGGAGGAGGATGTAGATTTGACCCTACCTGAAAATCGAAGTTATCAAGAAGCTGATTTTTTCGAACGGATGTTTCGAGAGAAGCGCTAAGTCCCCTTTTAAAGATTTTCAAGACTATCTTTCTTCATGAGGAAAGATAGTATTTTGGTATGATTTTCACCCCCAAAATACAAGGGGAATGTGTTACAATAGTAGTAACAGATATTAGAAAAGAGAATAGATGAGAATTGCAGATTATAGCGTGACCAAGGCAGTGCTGGAGCGTCACGGTTTTACCTTTAAAAAGTCCTTTGGGCAAAATTTCTTGACGGATACCAATATTCTTCAAAAAATCGTGGATACGGCTGAGATTGATGACCAGGTTAATGTCATCGAAATCGGGCCAGGGATTGGTGCCTTGACGGAGTTTTTGGCTGAGCGTGCAGCAGAAGTTATGGCCTTTGAGATCGACCACCGTTTGGTGCCTATTTTGGCAGATACCTTGCGTGATTTTGACAATGTGACCGTAGTCAACGAGGACATTCTCAAGGTCGATTTGGCCCAACATATCCAGAATTTCAAAAATCCTGACCTGCCAATCAAGGTAGTGGCTAATCTGCCTTACTACATCACAACGCCTATTCTCATGCACTTGATTGAAAGTGGCATTCCTTTTAGTGAGTTTGTGGTCATGATGCAAAAAGAGGTAGCTGACCGCATTTCCGCTCAACCAAATACCAAGGCTTATGGTAGCTTGTCGATTGCGGTGCAGTATTACATGACTGCCAAGGTTGCCTTTATCGTGCCTCGTACGGTCTTTGTGCCAGCGCCAAATGTGGATTCAGCTATCTTGAAAATGGTGCGTCGTCCAGAGCCAGCCGTAGCAGTGGAAGACGAGAACTTTTTCTTTAAGGTTTCCAAGGCAAGTTTCACCCATCGCCGAAAGACCTTGTGGAACAATTTGACAGGTTACTTTGGCAAGACCGAGGAAGTCAAGGGCAAGTTGACCAAGGCTCTAGACCAGGCAGGATTGTCACCAAGTGTACGTGGGGAAGCTCTCAGCTTGGCAGAGTTTGCTAGCCTAGCAGACGCGCTTAAAGGGCAAGGACTCTAAGATGCAGGGACAAATTATTAAGGCCTTGGCAGGCTTCTACTATGTAGAGAGTGATGGCCAGGTCTATCAAACACGCGCGCGTGGGAATTTCCGTAAAAAAGGCCATACTCCTTACGTTGGGGACTGGGTCGATTTCTCTGCCGAGGAAAATTCAGAAGGCTATATTCTCAAGATTCACGAACGCAAAAATAGCCTAGTCCGTCCGCCTATTGTCAATATTGACCAAGCTGTGGTGATCATGTCTGTCAAAGAACCTGATTTCAACAGCAATTTGTTGGATCGTTTCTTGGTTCTTTTGGAGCACAAAGGCATCCATCCCATCGTCTATATTTCCAAGATGGACCTACTGGAAGATAGAGGGGAACTGGATTTTTACCAGCAGACTTATGGTGACATTGGCTATGACTTTGTGACCAGTAAAGAGGAATTCCTTCCTTTGTTAACAGGCAAGGTTACAGTCTTTATGGGGCAGACAGGTGTTGGGAAGTCAACTCTTCTCAATAAAATCGCACCAGATCTCAATCTTGAAACAGGAGAAATCTCAGACAGTCTGGGTCGTGGGCGCCATACCACTCGAGCTGTTAGTTTTTACAACCTTAATGGGGGCAAAATCGCGGATACACCAGGTTTTTCATCACTGGATTATGAAGTGACAACGGCGGAAGACCTCAATCAGGCCTTTCCAGAGATTGCCACTGTCAGTCGAGACTGCAAATTCCGCACTTGTACCCATACCCATGAGCCTTCTTGTGCGGTCAAGCCAGCTGTAGAAGAAGGAATTATTGCCACCTTCCGTTTTGACAACTACCTGCAATTCCTCAGTGAGATTGAAAATCGCAGAGAAACTTATAAAAAAGTCAGCAAAAAAATTCCAAAATAAGGAGAAACCTATGTCTCAATACAAGATTGCTCCGTCAATTCTGGCAGCAGATTATGCCAACTTTGAACGTGAAATCAAACGCCTAGAAGCAACTGGGGCAGAGTATGCCCATATCGATATCATGGATGGTCATTTTGTACCGCAAATCAGTTTTGGTGCGGGTGTGGTCGAATCTCTTCGTCCTCATAGTAAGATGGTTTTCGACTGCCACTTGATGGTGTCAAATCCTGAGCATCATTTAGAGGACTTTGCGCGTGCAGGTGCGGATATTATCAGTATCCATGTGGAAGCAACGCCTCATATTCATGGTGCCCTCCAAAAGATTCGTTCACTCGGTGTCAAGCCTTCGGTTGTCATTAACCCTGGTACGCCTGTCGAGGCGATTAAGCACGTCCTTCATCTAGTTGACCAAGTTTTAGTCATGACAGTTAACCCAGGCTTTGGTGGTCAAGCCTTTCTACCAGAGACCATGGATAAGGTCCGTGAGTTGGTTGCTCTTCGTGATGAAAAAGGCTTGAACTTTGAAATCGAAGTGGATGGCGGGATTGATGACCAAACTATTGCTCTAGCCAAAGAAGCTGGTGCGACCGTTTTTGTAGCAGGTTCCTATGTCTTTAAGGGAGATGTCAATGAGCGAGTACAAACTCTCAGAAAACAACTGGACTAGGGTTGCCGTTTTTGCAGGCGGAGATCGCGGTCATTATCGGACAGACTTTGATAGTTTTGTCGGTGTGGATCGAGGCTCGCTCTGGGTCTTGGAAGAAAATCTGCCTCTTGCTCTGGCGGTTGGAGATTTTGATTCTGTCACTGCAGAAGAGCGACAGGTGATTCAAAAACGTGCTCAGCATTTTGTCCAAGCCCGACCAGAAAAGGATGATACAGATCTGGAATTGGCTCTCTTGACTATTTTTGAGAAAAATCCTCAGGCTGTGGTCACTATTTTCGGTGCTTTGGGTGGTCGTATCGACCATATGCTGGCCAATGTTTTTCTTCCTAGCAACCCCAAGTTGGCGCCTTATATGCGCCAGATAGAAATTGAGGATGGGCAAAATTTGATTGCCTATTGTCCAGAAGGGATCAGTCAGCTACATCCCCGTTCAGACTATGACTATCTAGCTTTTATGCCGGTTCGGGATAGCCAGCTGACCATTCGCGGAGCTAAGTATGAGTTGACAGAGGAGAATTTTTTCTTTAAAAAAGTGTACGCTTCTAACGAATATATAGATAGGGAAGTGTCGGTGACTTGCCCAGATGGCTATGTGGTCGTGCTGCATAGCAAGGACAGGAGGTAGGATGGAAAGTTTACTTGTTCTATTATTGATTGCCAACCTAGCTGGTATCTTTCTGATTTGGCAAAGGCAGGATAAGCAGGAAAAACATCTCAGCAAGAGTTTGGAGGATCAGGCAGATCACTTGTCAGATCAGTTGGATTACCGCTTTGAACAAGCCAGACAAGCCAGCCAGTTAGACCAAAAAGATTTGGAAGTGGTTGTCAGCGACCGCTTGCAAGAAGTGCGAATGGAATTGCACCAAGGTCTGACGCAAGTCCGTCAAGAAATGACAGAGAGTCTCCTCCAAACCAGAGACAAGACCGACCAACGCCTCCAATCCTTGCAGGAATCAAATGAGCAACGTTTGGAACAAATGCGCCAGACAGTCGAGGAAAAGTTAGAAAAGACCTTGCAGACGCGCTTGCAAGCTTCCTTTGAGACAGTTTCCAAACAACTGGAGTCTGTCAATCGTGGCCTTGGAGAAATGCAGACAGTTGCCCGTGATGTTGGTGCCCTCAATAAGGTTCTCTCTGGAACCAAAACGCGAGGGATTCTGGGAGAATTGCAACTGGGACAAATCATCGAAGACATCATGACCCCTGCCCAGTATGAACGAGAATATGCAACGGTTGAAAACTCTAGTGAACGAGTGGAGTATGCTATCAAGTTACCTGGTCAAGGCGACCAGGAATACGTCTATCTGCCAATTGACTCTAAGTTTCCACTAGCAGATTATTACCGCCTAGAAGAAGCCTATGAAGCAGGTGACAAGGACGAAATTGAACGCTGTCGTAAGTCGCTCCTAGCAAGCATCAAACGATTTGCCAAGGATATCAAGAGCAAGTACATAGCACCACCTCGGACGACCAATTTTGGAGTCCTGTTTGTGCCAACAGAAGGTCTCTACTCAGAAATTGTGCGCAATCCGGTCTTCTTTGATGATTTGAGACGGGAAGAGCAGATTATTGTTGCAGGTCCAAGTACCCTATCAGCCCTGCTCAATTCCCTATCAGTTGGTTTCAAGACTCTTAATATCCAAAAGAGTGCCGACCATATCAGTAAGACTCTTGCCAGCGTCAAGACCGAGTTTGGCAAGTTTGGTGGCATTCTGGTCAAGGCACAAAAGCATCTCCAACATGCCTCTGGCAATATTGATGAATTATTAAACCGTCGTACCACAGCTATCGAGCGGACGCTCCGTCACATTGAGTTGTCAGAAGGTGAGCCTGCGCTTGATCTACTCCATTTCCAAGAAAATGAGGAAGAATATGAAGATTAGTCACATGAGAAAAGATGAGCTATTTGAAGGCTTTTACCTAATCAAATCAGCTGACCTGAGACAAACTCGCGCTGGGAAAAATTACCTAGCTTTTACCTTCCAAGATGATAGTGGCGAGATTGATGGAAAGCTCTGGGATGCTCAACCTCATAACGTTGAGGCCTTTACTGCAGGTAAGGTTGTCCACATGAAAGGACGCCGAGAAGTTTATAACAACACCCCTCAAGTCAATCAAATTACTCTCCGCCTGCCTCAACCTGGTGAACCCAATGATCCGGCTGATTTCAAGGTCAAGTCGCCAGTTGATGTCAAGGAAATCCGAGAGTATATGATTCAGATGATTTTCAAAATAGAAAATCCTGTTTGGCAACGAATTGTCCGAAATCTCTACACCAAGTACGACAAGGAATTCTACTCCTATCCAGCTGCCAAGACCAACCACCATGCCTTTGAAACGGGTTTGGCCTATCATACGGCGACCATGGTGCGTTTGGCAGATGCTATTAGCGAAGTCTATCCTCAGCTCAATAAGAGTCTGCTCTATGCTGGGATTATGCTACATGACTTAGCTAAAGTCATTGAGTTGACGGGACCAGATCAGACTGAGTATACAGTGCGAGGTAATCTTCTTGGGCATATCGCTCTGATTGATAGTGAAATTACCAAGACAGTTATGGAACTCGGTATCGATGATACCAAGGAAGAAGTCGTTCTGCTTCGTCACGTCATCCTCAGTCACCACGGCTTACTTGAGTATGGAAGCCCGGTTCGTCCACGTATTATGGAAGCAGAGATTATTCATATGATTGATAATCTGGATGCAAGCATGATGATGATGTCAACAGCTCTGGCTTTGGTGGATAAAGGAGAGATGACCAATAAAATCTTCGCTATGGACAATCGTTCCTTCTATAAACCAGATTTAGATTAATAATTTAAGAAAAATGAGCATTTTTTAGGATAAGAATGTTCGTTTTTTTATGTGAATATGGTATAATAGATAAAATATCAAAATTAAATGAAGTAGGAAATAGAAATGAAATTAAGAAGAAGTGATCGGATGGTTGTCATTTCCAACTATTTGATTAATCATCCTTATAAACTAACTAGTCTCAATACTTTTGCTGAAAAGTATGAATCTGCTAAATCATCCATCTCAGAAGATATCGTGATTATCAAACGAGCCTTTGAGGAAATCGAAATTGGTCACATCCAGACTGTAACTGGGGCTGGCGGAGGTGTTATCTTTACACCGTCTATTTCGAGTCAGGATGCTAAGGAAATGGTTGAAGACTTACGTGCCAAGTTGTCAGAAAGTGACCGTATCTTGCCAGGTGGCTACATCTACCTGTCTGATTTGCTTAGCACACCAGCCATCTTGAAAAATATTGGTCGCATTATTGCCAAGAGCTTTATGGACCAAAAAATTGACGCGGTTATGACAGTAGCGACTAAGGGTGTTCCGCTTGCAAATGCAGTTGCCAATGTCCTCAATGTTCCCTTTGTCATTGTGCGCCGTGACCTGAAAATTACCGAAGGTTCAACGGTTAGCGTCAACTATGTATCCGGTTCAAGTGGTGACCGCATTGAGAAAATGTTCCTTTCAAAACGCAGTCTCAAGGCAGGCAGTCGTGTCCTGATTGTGGATGACTTCTTAAAAGGTGGAGGAACGGTCAACGGGATGATCAGTCTCTTGCGTGAGTTTGATTCAGAACTGGCAGGTGTTGCAGTCTTTGCGGATAATGCCCAAGAAGAACGTGAAAAGCAGTTTGATTACAAGTCACTCTTGAAGGTCACCAATATTGATGTCAAGAACCAAGCCATCGATGTCGAGGTTGGCAATATCTTTGACGAAGACAAATAAGAGATAGAACTAAAGGTTGGAACGATTGTCCCAGCCTTTCTTTGCAAATAGAATAAAAGGAAGCTTATGAAAACACCATTTATCAATAAAGAAGACTTAGAAAAGATTGTTGCCGAGTTCCCAACTCCCTTTCACTTGTATGATGAGAAGGGGATTCGTGAGAAGGCAAGGGCCGTCAACCAAGCCTTTTCGTGGAATAAGGGCTTTAAGGAATATTTTGCAGTTAAGGCTACTCCAACACCAGCTATTTTAAAAATTCTCCAAGAGGAAGGTTGTGGCGTGGACTGCTCTAGTTATGTGGAGCTTTTGATGAGTCATAAACTGAATTTCCCTGGTTCTGAGATTATGTTCTCTTCCAACAACACGCCAGACAAGGAATATGCCTATGCGCGTGAATTGGGTGCGACCATTAACTTGGATGCCTTTGAAGATATTGAACATCTGGAGCGAGCAGCAGGCATTCCAGAAATCATCTCATGTCGTTACAATCCTGGAGGCGTTTTTGAACTGGGGACAGACATCATGGACAATCCTGGAGAAGCCAAGTTTGGCATGACCAAGGACCAGCTCTTTGAAGCTTTTGCTATCTTGAAGCAAAAAGGAGCTAAGACTTTTGGGATTCACTCCTTTCTAGCGTCCAATACCGTCACCCATCTCTATTATCCAGAGTTGGCGCGTCAGCTCTTTGAATTGGCTGTTGAAATCAAGGAAAAGTTGGGCATTTCGCTAGACTTTATCAATCTTTCTGGCGGTATTGGTGTCAACTATCGTCCAGACCAGGAGCCAAATGATATCGCCTTGATTGGTGAGGGGGTTCGTAAGGTGTATGAAGAGGTCCTTACGCCAGCAGGTCTTGGTCAGGTTAAGATTTTTACTGAATTGGGTCGTTTTATGCTGGCACCTCACGGTGCTTTGGTCACAAGAGTCACTCATAAGAAGAACACTTACCGTACCTATCTCGGTGTGGATGCATCAGCAGTCAACCTCATGCGTCCAGCTATGTACGGAGCTTATCATCACATTACTAACGTGACCCATCCAGATGGACCAGCTGAAGTGGTAGATGTGGTTGGTTCACTCTGTGAAAACAATGATAAATTTGCAGTGAATCGCGAACTGCCTCATACAGAAATCGGTGATTTGCTGGTAATTCATGATACAGGTGCTCACGGTTTTTCAATGGGCTACCAGTACAACGCCAAACTTCGTTCTGCGGAAATCCTCTATACCGAAGAAGGTAAAGCCCGTCAAATCCGCCGTGCAGAGCGCCCTGAGGACTACTTTGCAACCTTGTATGGTTTTGATTTTGAAGAATAAAATGATAAGTAATTGAAAATGAAATTGAAAAACAGATTGCTTTCTAAAAAATAGGCAAAAATCTTGTTTTTCTTTCAAGTCATGATATAATAAAACTATAAAACGTTTTCAAGGAAGGTAACGATATGTCTGAAGAAACAATTGATTATGGACAAGTGACAGGAATGGTGCATTCGACAGAAAGCTTTGGGTCAGTAGATGGGCCTGGTATTCGCTTTATTGTCTTTTTGCAGGGCTGTCACATGCGTTGCCAGTATTGCCACAACCCTGACACTTGGGCGATGGAGTCCAATAAATCGCGTGAACGGACGGTAGATGATGTCTTGACAGAGGCCTTGCGCTACCGCGGTTTCTGGGGAAATAAGGGTGGGATTACAGTCAGTGGGGGAGAAGCCCTCTTGCAGATTGATTTCTTGATTGCCCTCTTCACTAAGGCTAAGGAACAAGGAATCCACTGTACTTTGGATACCTGTGCCCTTCCTTTCCGTAACAAACCACGTTACCTTGAGAAGTTTGACAAACTCATGGCTGTCACTGACTTGGTCCTCTTGGATATCAAGGAAATTAACGAAGAACAGCACAAAATTGTCACTAGCCAAACCAATAAAAATATCTTGGCCTGTGCCCAGTATCTATCAGATATTGGAAAACCTGTCTGGATTCGCCACGTGCTAGTTCCGGGATTGACAGACAGAGATGATGACTTGATTGAACTTGGTAAGTTCGTCAAGACCCTCAAAAATGTTGATAAGTTTGAAATTCTGCCTTATCACACTATGGGTGAGTTCAAATGGCGTGAATTGGGAATTCCATATTCACTCGAAGGGGTTAAACCACCAACAGCAGACCGCGTCAAGAACGCTAAAAAACTCATGGATACCGAAAGTTATCAAGACTATATGAAACGTGTACATGGATAAAAAAGAAGCCTGATGGAAACATCGGGTTTTTAAGTTTATATAAATATCTATAGATGAATAGAATAGACTTAGTGGCTGAAATTCTGGTAGATTAAAATAGAATGTGAACAAATCGATTAGGGAATTTAAAGCAATTCTTAACTGAAAGCAGATTTTCTATTCTAAGCATTTCAGCAGAAAAAATTAACATTTCAGAGAAAGTTATAACATAGACATCTGAAATAAGCTAAACTATTTGTATCAAGATAAAGGAGGAAGTTATGAAAGTATTTAAAAAGTTGTTCCAACGTCATACATGGAATTTCGGTATTGTTAGCATTAGCTACAAGGTCAATCGTCGCGTGACAATCTGATTTTGACTGAAAGCAAATTTTCTATTCTAAGCATTTCAGCAGAAAAAATGAACATTTCAGAGCAAGATTTAACATAGACATCTGAAATAAGCTAAACTATTTGTATCAAGATAAAGGAGGAAATTATGAAAGCATTTAAAAAGTTATTTAAACGTCATACATGGAATTTCGGTATTGTTAGCATTAGCTACAAAATCAATCGTCGCGTGACAATCTGATTTTGACTGAAAGCAAATTTTCTATTCTAAGCATTTCAGTAGAAAAAATTAACACTTCAGAGAAATTTTTAATATAGACATCTGAAATAAGCTAAACTATTTGTATCAAGATAAAGGAGGAAATTATGAAAGTATTTAAAAAGTTGTTCCAACGTCATACATGGAATTTCGGTATTGTTAGCATTAGCTACAAGGTCAATCGTCGCGTGACAATCTAAGTCTAACTGAAAGCAAATTTTCTATTCTAAGCATTTCAGCAGAAAAAATTAACATTTCAGAGAAAGTTATAACATAGATATCTGAAATCGGCTAAACTATTTGTATCAAGATAAAGGAGGAAGTTATGAAAGCATTTAAAAAGTTGTTCAAACGTCATACATGGAATTTCGGTATTGTTAGCATTAGCTACAAGGTCAATCGTCGTGTGACAATCTAATTTTGACTGAAAGCAAATTTTCTATTCTAAGCATTTCAGCAGAAAAAATTAACATTTCAGAGAAATTTTTAATATAGACATCTGAAATAAGCTAAACTATTTGTATCAAGATAAAGGAGGAAGTTATGAAAGTATTTAAAAAGTTGTTCCAACGTCATACATGGAATTTCGGTATTGTTAGCATTAGCTACAAAATCAATCGTCGCGTGACAATCTGATTTTGACTGAAAGCAAATTTTCTATTCTAAGCATTTCAGTAGAAAAAATGAACATTTCAGAGCAAGATTTAACATAGACATCTGAAATAAGCTAAACTATTTGTATCAAGATAAAGGAGGAAATTATGAAAGTATTTAAAAAGTTGTTCAAACGTCATACATGGAATTTCGGTATTGTTAGCATTAGCTACAAGGTCAATCGTCGCGTGACAATTTAATAAATAGAATAACTAGTCTAATTAGATTAGTTATCAATCAGAGGAGATTATAAAGTCTCTTCTGATTGATAACTAAAGGAGATAATAAAATGAGCATAAATTTATTTACAATTTTTAGGACAATATGGTTAAGATCAGAAACAAAATTTTTATTTGCTTTTTCTCTACTTCCATTAGTAGTTCCTCTACTGACAAATAGTCCAGATATGGAAGTTTTTTACGTAGCAGGAGATAATGCAAGTTTTAGTTTTTTTGTTAGCATTGTATTTCAATCACAATTTAAACTTGTTTTACCAACATTAATTTTTTCTTATATGATTTATTCTACTTTTCGAGATGAATTTAATTCTGGAATAATGTTTCTATACAAAGATTTACCGAAAAATAGAATTTTTCAAGCTAAATTATTTTCTTTAACGCTTTTATACTGTCTATATACTTTAGTTACTTTATGTACATCATTGATAATTTTCTTTTTATTTTTAAATAAATCAAATATGCTATTCTCAGGTGATGAATTGTTAAGTAGAGAAATCTTAAGCATTTTCAGTATATTCTCTTCTAATTTAGTATCTATTTTAATTATGTCTTATACCTCGCTAAAAACGAATAGAGCAGTAACAATAGTTATCTCAATTTTCTTTGTTTTAGCTTCAATACTTTCTTCTAAGATGGGATGGATGGGTTATCTATTTCCCAATGCGTATATATCGCTATCAAATGCAAGTGCTTTTACAAGTTTAGCTGCTATGTGTTTGTTGAGCATGGTCTATATTACAGTTTTCTATATTTTATCGTATAAAAAATTTAAAAAAATGGAGTTTTAGAGAATGAATGATAAAACGACAAAATTATCTACTGCGATAGTAGCTTTAGGAATTTTGATGTTATCTATTGTTTTATATAGTATTGCTATGACTGGCTTAGTTTTTGTAGAGAAAGAACAACTAGTCAGTGTTTATTTTTATCTTTTAGTTGTTTTAATGCCAGCTTGTTTTATCATACTCCCAAATTATATAGCCCAAAAATATAATTTGTATACTAGTTGTGAGATTAAATTTTCGTGGTATAAATTTATTTTTTTAACAGCCTTACTATTTCTTATAAATCTATTTTTTATTAAAGGCGAAGAATTTTGGCATCAAATGGTTATTGCTAGTTGTGAAGAGTTCCTGTTTCGCTATTGTTTATATCGTATTTTGCGAAATAATTTTTCTAAACCTCAGACATTACTAATATGCTCTTTACTATTTGGAATTTTACTACATTTGAATTATGACATTATAGATAATTTATTGATTCGGAGTCCAATTGGTTTTATACTAGGACTTGTGACTATGCGTTTTGGATTGCATTATTCTATTGCAGCGCATTGGTTTATAAACTTATTAGCTGCATTATTTCAATAAGGAGAAAATATGATTTCAATATTGTTACTTTGCTTGTATTATATAGTATCTACACTATTTTTATTATTTTATTTACCAAATTTATCAGTTATGATACTTGCTTTAATTTTGTATTTATTCCCGATTATTATTCATGGTTACGTATTATATAATAGTAAAAATAAAAAGGATTTAATTTATAAAAGTATCAGTTTGCCTATCATTTCAAGTGTGGCTTATATGATTTTTGCTATTTTGTCTGAAAAAATGTCTATTTGGAAAGTATTTGTAGAAAGAAATATCGTTGTATCAGATGAAATGACAGTGCAGATAGCTGAATCTCCTCTGGAGATGTCTCAGATTATTTTTGTGGTAATTTTATATCTTTCTATATCAATTGTTACTTACTATATGAAGAGTCAGAAAAATAAAAAAGGGAGTGAAAAATGTTAACAATTCATAATTTATCTAAAAAATTTGCAGGAAATGATTTCTATTCATTGAAAAATGTTAATTTGGAAATAAATAAGGGAGAAATTGTGGGATTGATAGGTAAGAATGGGGCAGGAAAATCCACCCTCATGAAATTAATCGCCAAATCCCTGAAGCCGACGGAAGGTGAAATTTATTATAATGAAGTTGAACTGAGTTCAAAAGATTGTTTGCTTCAGGATGTAGGTATTATGATTGATCCGGTATTTTATCCTGAAATGACAGTTGAAGATAATCTAAAATTTTATTTGAGATTGCATAACAAAAAGGAACTTTACAAAAATATTGAACCGACATTGAGATTAGTAGAGCTATGGGAAGTAAGGAAAAGAAAACCGAAGAATTTTTCTTTTGGAATGAAGCAAAGAACAGCTTTAGCAATAGCTCTTGTTGCAGAACCTAATTTTTTAATTTTAGATGAACCCTTTGTAGGATTGGATCCAATAGGTGTTCAAAAATTGATTCTTATTTTGAAAGAATGGGCTAGTCAGAGAAAGATATCGATGTTGATATCGAGTCATCAATTGAGTGAATTAGAATCTCTGTGTGATCGTTATGTATACATAGAATCTGGTTGTTTAGCTGATGAATTTTCTAAACCATCTGGAAGAGATGTATTGATTGAGTTGATAGATGATGTAAACAGTTCAATCCTGGAATCTTATCTGTCAGATACTGTTTATTTAGAGGATCAGTATTTAGTCCTTTCTGCGCAATGTAGTAGAGAAGAATTAAATAAAGTCTTGCAATTTTTGGGTGAAAAACAGATGATTTCTTCTATTAGTATGAAAGAAAATCAGTTAAAGGATATTTTTATGGAAAGGTAGTGAAATGAAAGATATTTTTTTGGCTGTATTAAGCACAACATGGAATAGAAAAGAAAGTAAGCTATTTTTACTTTTTAGTCTAATTCCTATTCTATATTTAGCTTCTACATTTATGGAAACAAGTTTTATGAATGTAACTTCAATAGAAACTGGCGCAAAATTAAGTTTTTTAGAAATGTATGATGGTATTTTTAATCTTTCTTTTAATTCAACTCTACCAACCTTATCCTTATTTCTACTAATTTTGTCTGTAGTGAGAAGTGATATAGAACTACACCGACTTTTCTTATATAAGGATATAGAGAGGAAAAAGATTTTATTATCAAAAATACTCAGTATACTCTCTTTATTTGCTTTATTTGTTTTGATTTTTTCTTTGCTAATGTTTGGTGTTTATTATTTAAGAGTTATCCATCTTCCCTTCGCTTCAGGAGAATTTTTAGGTCAGGATAGTTTGTTGGCTATATTCTCTATTTTTGGAACGATTTTACATCATGTCTTTTATATATTTCTACTAACTATGATATCGCTGTTTTTCAGTAATATTGCAAGTATTGTAAGTGGCATTATTCTACTTATTTTTACAGGGATTTTACCTCTATTTGGTAAAATTGGTTTGATTTTCCCAAATGGTTTTCGTTTATTAGCTGAGGAGGGGAATTTTCACTTAGCCTATATTGGAATTATTTCAATAACAACATTCTACTCACTTATTCTATTTTATTTTAGCTTAAAGAAATTTAGAAAGGTAGAATTTTAAAATGATAAAGCAAAAACAGTTTTATCAATATTTATTTCATTGTTTAGACAAACCAAGGTTCTTTATAGGTTTGTTCTTAAGTTTTATTAGCGCAGGAATGGGATTATTGATTCCTCAGTTTATAGGGAAAATGATGGATATGTCATTTTTGACATTTATTTTATCAAATCCGCTAATGCTAATAGGGATGCTATTATTCTTTTTATCTGTTTATACTTTACAGGCGATATCTTCTTATTTACTGGGAATGAGTGGAAATCAGGCTATGAAAAAGATGCAGGAAAGTCTTCATAGGAAAATTTTATCTTTATCAATAACAGATGTTGAAAGATATCAAGCAGGAGATTTATCAAACCGATTAACAAATGATATGTCGGTGGTATTAAAATTAATTTCGGTAACTTTTCCACAGGTCATTATGAATCTATTCATTATTGTGGGGACTGCTTATTTTTTAGTTTCAATTAATTTTTATTTAACGCTAGTTAGTCTAGTACTAATATTGTGCCTATTATTTGTAACGCTTCCTATAAATGCTAAACTAGAAATGTGTTTTTTGGATCATCAAAATTTATTAGGGAGATTAGCAGGAGATTTAGGTCATAAATTTTCTAAGTTCAGATTAATAAAGTCAATGAATGGTGAGAAGCAAGAAATAAAGATTATGTCTAAAGTTTTTTCTGAACTTTTCAAGAATTTTAGAAAAATATTAGCAATTTCCTCTTTTCAAAGTGCCTTGTTAAATAGTGTAATCATGTTTTTCATTTTAATTATTATCTTAATAGCTGGATGGCAAGTTCAGGAAGGAATAATGACGATAGTGACACTGACTACTTTCATTATCTATGTCATGCAGTTACTGGAGCCGACTTCTGAATTAATTCAGTCTTTAGATGATTTTGCTGAAGTAAAAGGGGTAGGAACACGTGTAGTAGAGTTATTTAATTTAGCTTCAGAAGATAATAATTTCTCTTATACAGAAGTGAATGACTTCTCTATTTCCTTTGATGCTGTTTCTTTCAGTTATTCAGAACAAGAAAAACGTGTAATAGATAATTTAAGCTTTCACATTTCATCTGGGCAACATGTTGCGATTATAGGTCCAAGCGGTTCAGGTAAGACAACTCTTTTTTCTTTATTGATGAAATTTTATCAATACGATGCAGGAGAGATATTGATTGGGGGAAAAAGATTAAGGCATTTGTCTTCGGAGAATGTTCGTGATTTGATTAGTTATACTTCCCAAGATAATACTTTATTTCATGGAACTCTAAGAGAAAATTTGAGTTATGGAAAAAATAGTAAGGTATTGGACGAGAGGATGTATTTTGTTCTAAAAGAATTAGATCTTCTTAGCTTGATTAATCAATTGCCTAAAGGTTTAGAGAGTCATATATCTGATTCTGGTCAAGGTTTATCTGAAGGTCAGAAGCAGCGATTTAATATAGCACGTTCATTAATGCTTCCGAGTGATATCTATTTATTTGATGAAATTACTGCAAGTTTGGACGTAGAAACTGAGCGAATTATTACGAAGGCTGTGAACTCATTGACTGAAGGAAAGACACGACTAACAATTGCTCATCGATTATCAACGATTCGTGAAGCTGATATAGTGTTTGTTTTTGACGAGAATGGAAGAATTGTAGATAAGGGTAAACATGAGGAATTACAATTAAGAAATACTAGTTACCAAAGTTATCTACAGGAACTAAATTAAAGACATTAGAAAAAGTAGTTAAGAAATTTCTGATAGAAAAATTCTTAACTACTTTCTTCTTATCTCGAACGTTGTTTTCCAGCGTTGCGATTTTTGTGTTTTTTCTTGCTTGTGATAGCAGTTGGTTGTTCAGGAGTAACGTCTTTTCGTCCATTTGGTGTTGAGAAAGAACGTGCTTTTGGTGGGTTCTTGGCTAGTTCTTCACGGACTTTTTTGCGAAGTTTTGGACGAACGATATAGTTGACGATAAACTGTTGGAGAATCATCATGAAACCACCGACAACCCAGTAAAGTGTGACACTGGCTGGTGAGATGAGGGAGAAGCCGGCAATCATGACTGGGCTCACGTAAGCCATTTTCTTGATTTGATCTCTTTGCGTTTCATCTTCTACTCCGTGAAGTGAAAGGAGTGATTGAAGATAGTAAAGGACACCAGCGCAGGCAGCTAAAATCATACTTGGAGAGCCTAGAGGAATTCCTAGGTAACTTGCTTGAGCAACACCTTCAGTATATTGGGCAGCAAAGTAAATTGCAGAGAAGAAAGGCATTTGAAGGAGGATAGGGAAACATCCTACACCACCAAACATGCTGATGCCGTGTTCTTTTTGAGCGGCAAAGAGAGCTTGTTGGGCTTCGAGTTTTTCTTCTTGAGTAGTAGCTTCCTTGAGACGAGTTTGATGTGGCTCAAGGACGTGCTTGAGGGCGTTCATCTTTTCAGAGTGAAGCGTTGCCTTCCATGATTGGTAGATACCAAGTGGCAAGATAATCAAGCGCACGATAATGGTTACGATGATGATAGCGACACCAAAGCCTAGACCTTGATCAGTAGCGAAGTACTTGATAGCTTCAGCCATAGGCGCTCCGATAGTATTCCAAATAAATCCTATTGGCTTTCCTGTGGCTTTATCGACGCTAACACAGCCAGTCAAGACAAGCAACATAGCCACTCCCATAGCCGAGAGTGCAAAACGTTTAATAGATTTCACTGTTTTTATTCCTTCTTTAAAAATTATACCTTTCTATTCTACTGTTTTTTTGCAAAATATACAATAGTTCTAGAGACCTAATTTGCGATTTTAAAGTCAGGGTAAGGAGGAAAGTTACTTAGTTTGACATCTAAGTAGCTGACTTTTGAAAAAGGAGTTGGTCCTTTTCGAATTTCTTGGATAAATTTCGCCATGATAGCAGATGAGTCTGCTTGGGCTAAGATTTCGACTGTGCCATCGTCGTTATTCCATACCCGACCTGTGATGCCACCAATTTCAAGTGCCAAGCTGTAAACACCCCAACGAAAGCCGACTCCCTGCACCCTGCCTTGGGCAATCATTCTAACCTTTTGCATACCAAACCCCTTTGATTGTGTTATAATATTTCTATGACTATTATAACCTCAAAAGCCAATTCTGTGGTAAAAAATGCCAAGAAATTACATCAAAAAAAATACCGCAAGTCTGCCTATTTAATTGAAGGCTGGCACTTGTTTGAAGAAGCTGTCCAAGCTGGAGTGATGATTGAGAAAATCTTTGCCCTAGAAAATTACCGAGATCAGTTAGCTGCTTTTCCGCAAACTGTCTGGGTGTCAGAGGATATTTTGCTAGATTTGGCGGATTCTCAGACTCCACAGGGAATTGTTGCGGTGGTTCAAAAAGAAGAAGTAGGGCAAGCTGACTTTAGTCAGGGCAAGTTCTTGTTTTTGGAAGATGTGCAAGATCCTGGTAATGTGGGAACTATCATTCGGACTGCGGATGCAGCAGGTTTTACTGGAGTAATTGTTTCAGATAAATCGGCAGATATTTACAGTCTCAAGACTCTACGTTCCATGCAAGGCAGTCATTTTCATCTGCCTATTTACCGGATGTCTAGTCAAAGGCTTCTCGAGGGAGCTAAAGACGCAGGTATCTCAGTGCTGGCAACAACCCTATCTAAAGATTCTGTTGATTACAGGGAACTGCCTCCTATAGAAAATTTTGTACTAGTCATGGGAAATGAGGGTCAAGGAATTAGTCCCCTCATGGCTGAAAGTGCAGATCAATTGGTCCATATTAGCATGAAGGGTAAGGCAGAGAGTTTGAATGTTGCCGTTGCAGCAGGTATCTTGATTTTCCATTTAAGCTAATTTTAACTTTCTTTGTTATAATCAAGGAAAGACATTCATAGAAAAGGAGAAAAGATGAATCACACTATTATTCACGACCGCGCAGGTCTCAATCAATTTTACGCTAAAGTCTATGCCTTTGTTGGTCTAGGAATCGGACTATCCGCTTTGGTATCAGGCCTTATGTTGACGGTCTTTCAGTCTCAGTTGGTTTACTTTTTGATGCAGGGGCGTCTCTGGTTGACCATTGCTACTTTTGCGGAGTTGGCCTTGGTTTTCGTTGCCAGTAGTATGGCTTCAAAGAATAGCCCAGCGGCTCTTCCAGTATTTTTGCTTTACTCAGTATTAAATGGCTTTACCCTCAGTTTTGTGGTGGCCTTCTATACTCCAGGTACGGTTTTGTCTGCCTTTGTATCAAGCGCCCTTCTCTTCTTTGTCATGGCGGCAGTCGGTATGTTCACTAAGAAAGATTTGAGTGGGATTGGTCGTGCTATGATGGCAGCCCTCATCGGTTTGATTATTGCTATGATAGTCAATATTTTCTTGGCTAGTGGCTTCTTTGATTATATGATCAGTGTAGCCATGGTCTTGGTCTTCTCTGGGCTGATTGCTTGGGACAACCAAAGAATTCGTCTCGCTTATGAACAATCACAAGGTCGTGTAGCGACAGGTTGGGTTGTGTCGATGGCTCTCAGTATCTATCTTGATTTTATTAATCTCTTCCTAAGTATTTTACGTATCTTCGGTCGTAATGACTAAAGGTCTATGAAATCAGTGTTTTGAATGACACTGATTTTTTTTAAAATTTCTCTTTTCTTTTCTTGGAAATAGGTGTATAATGCTTTTAATTAATTTTTTGAGGAGTAGCCTATGAAGAAAAGTTTTATCCACCAACAAGAAGAAATTTCCTTTGTCAAAAACACTTTTACCCAGTATTTGAAAGATAAGTTAGAAGTTGTCGAAGTTCAAGGTCCTATCTTGAGCAGGGTCGGTGACGGGATGCAGGACAACTTATCAGGTGTGGAGAATGCCGTATCGGTCAAGGTTCTCCAAATCCCTGACGCTACTTATGAAGTGGTGCACTCCCTTGCTAAATGGAAACGCCATACCTTGGCTCGTTTTGGTTTCGGTGAGGGTGAAGGTCTTTTCGTCCACATGAAGGCCCTTCGTCCAGACGAAGATTCGCTGGATGCGACTCACTCTGTTTATGTTGACCAGTGGGACTGGGAGAAGGTTATCCCAAATGGTAAGCGTAACATCGCTTATCTAAAAGAAACAGTTGAGAAGATTTACAAGGCTATTCGCCTGACAGAGCTAGCTGTTGAAGCTCGCTATGACATCGAATCTATCTTGCCAAAACAGATTACTTTCATCCACACAGAAGAGTTGGTAGAACGCTACCCAGATTTGACACCGAAAGAGCGTGAAAATGCTATCTGTAAAGAATTTGGTGCTGTTTTCTTGATTGGTATCGGTGGTGAATTACCAGACGGTAAACCGCACGATGGACGTGCACCAGACTATGATGACTGGACAAGTGAGTCTGAAAATGGCTACAAGGGTCTAAATGGTGATATTCTTGTTTGGAATGAGTCTTTAGGTGGAGCCTTTGAGTTGTCTTCTATGGGGATTCGTGTAGATGAAGAAACGCTTCGCCGTCAGGTCGCCATCACAGGTGATGAAGACCGTTTAGAATTGGAATGGCACAAGGCTTTGTTGAACGGCCTATTCCCATTGACAATCGGTGGAGGAATTGGACAATCTCGGATGGCCATGTTCCTACTTCGCAAGAAACACATCGGAGAAGTGCAAACAAGTGTTTGGCCTCAAGAAGTCCGCGATACTTACGAAAATATTTTGTAGAGAATCGAACCGCAAGGTTCGGTTTTCTTTCTCTTTTCGCCCATAATTTGGTATAATAAACGGTATGAAAATCGTATCAGGAATCTATGGGGGACGTCCCCTCAAGACACTAGAAGGAAAGACGACAAGACCTACTTCGGATAAGGTTAGGGGAGCCATTTTTAACATGATTGGTCCCTACTTTGAAGGGGGACGAGTCTTGGACCTTTATGCAGGTAGTGGTGGTTTATCTATCGAGGCAGTATCGCGTGGCATGTCCAGCGCTGTTTTGGTGGAACGAGACCGTAAGGCTCAGGCTATCGTAGCTGAAAATATTCAGATGACCAAGGAAGTTGGAAAATTTCAACTCCTCAAGATGGATGCAGAAAGGGCATTGGAACAGGTATCTGGGGAATTCGACCTCATTTTCTTAGACCCTCCTTATGCCAAGGAACAAATCGTAGCAGATATTGAAAAAATGGCTGAGAGAGAGCTTTTTTCTGAAGATGTCATGGTCGTGTGTGAGACGGATAAGGCCGTTGAGCTTCCAGAAGAAATTGCCTGCCTGGGCATCTGGAAGGAAAAAATTTATGGAATCAGTAAGGTGACAGTTTATGTCAGATAAGATTGGCTTATTCACAGGCTCATTTGATCCGATGACAAATGGGCATCTGGATATCATTGAACGGGCGAGCAGACTCTTTGATAAGCTTTATGTCGGTATTTTTTTTAATCCCCACAAACAAGGATTTCTCCCTATCGAAAATCGTAAACGGGGGCTAGAAAAGGCTGTGAAACATTTGAAAAATGTTACAGTCGTGTCTTCTCATGATGAATTGGTGGTTGATGTTGCAAAAAGACTGGGGGCTACTTTCCTAGTGCGAGGCTTGAGAAATGCGTCGGATTTGCAATATGAAGCCAGTTTTGATTACTACAACCATCAGCTGTCTCCTAATATAGAGACCATTTATTTACATAGTCGACCTGAACATCTCTATATCAGTTCATCAGGCGTTAGAGAACTTTTGAAGTTTGGTCAGGATATTGCCTGCCATGTTCCCGAGAGTATTTTGGAGGAAATAAGAAATGAAAAAAAAGATTAGATGGCCCTTATATGTCATTGCGGCCTTAATTGTGACTTTCTTGGCATTTGTAGTGCCCTTGCCCTATTATATAGAAGTTCCAGGTGGTTCGGAAGATATTCGCCAAGTCCTTAAAGTCAATGACACAGAAGATAAGGAAGCTGGTGCCTATCAATTCGTTACGGTTGGTGTCCAGCACGCTACTTTAGCCCATATGGTTTATGCTTGGTTGACGCCTTTTACAGATATTCGTAGTGCTCAGGAAACTACAGGTGGAACTTCCGATATTGAATTTATGCGGATCAATCAATTCTACATGCAAACATCACAAAATATGGCCAAGTATCAAGGTCTAAAAACAGCTGGTAAGGATATAGAACTCAAGTACTTTGGGGTTTATGTCTTGAATGTGACGGATAATTCAACCTTTAAAGGGATTCTCAATATCTCTGATACGGTCACAGCAGTCAATGATCAGACCTTTGATAGTTCCAAAGACTTGATTGATTACGTCAGTTCTCAAAAATTAGGGGACTCCGTCAAGGTCACCTATGAAGAGGATGGGCAAACCAAGTCTGCAGAAGGAAAGATTATCAGCTTGGAAAATGGAAAAAATGGGATTGGAATCGGCTTGATTGATCGTACAGAGGTAATCAGCAATGTCCCAATTAGCTTTTCAACAGCTGGTATCGGCGGTCCAAGTGCTGGTCTCATGTTTAGTCTAGCTATCTATACTCAAATAGCTCACCCAGGTCTTCGTAATGGTCGTATTGTTGCCGGTACAGGTACCATTGACCGTGATGGCAATGTGGGGGATATTGGTGGTATTGACAAGAAAGTTGTAGCTTCGGCTAGGGCAGGTGCTGCTATTTTCTTTGCTCCTGATAACCCTGTTAGCGAAGAAGAACAAAAAGCGCATCCGGACGCGAAAAACAACTACCAAACAGCCCTAGAAGCAGCCAAAACAATCAAGACAGATATGAAAATCGTGCCAGTTAAAACCCTACAAGATGCGATTGATTACTTGAAAAACAATCCCTAATTTTTGAGTGAAGTTTCCAAACTAGCGCGCAAACAGAGAAGATGGTATAATAGTCAAATGGTTCAATTATTATTCACTCTAAGTAGTCACATGCTCTTTATCTATGTGAGTTTTTACCTTTTAAAGGATCTTGTTAGATGGGAAAAGGTTTTAAAAGTGACAGATGAGAATACAGGAAAAGTTCGTTTATTAGTAGCCTTTTTTAGCATTGTCATGGGCTACATCCTGAGTTCTTTCTTTATCAGCCTGTATCAGTTGTGGCAAGAAGCGCTTAGAGGATTATTATAAAATCAAGAGTAAAGGAAACGAGTATGGACAAAATTGTGGTTCAAGGTGGCGATAATCGTCTGGTAGGAAGTGTAACCATCGAAGGAGCAAAGAATGCAGTCTTGCCCTTGTTGGCAGCGACTATTCTAGCAAGTGAAGGAAAGACCGTCTTGCAGAATGTTCCTATCTTGTCAGATGTTTTCACTATGAATCAGGTGGTTCGTGGTTTGAATGCCAAGGTGGATTTTGATAAAGAAGCCCATCTTGTTGAGGTGGATGCTACTGGCGACATCACTGAGGAAGCCCCTTATAAGTATGTCAGCAAGATGCGCGCCTCCATTGTTGTATTAGGGCCAATCCTTGCCCGTGTGGGTCATGCCAAGGTATCCATGCCAGGTGGTTGTACGATTGGTAGTCGCCCTATTGATCTTCATTTGAAAGGTCTAGAAGCTATGGGGGCTAAGATTAGTCAGACAGCTGGTTATATCGAAGCCAAGGCTGATCGCTTACATGGTGCCCATATATATATGGACTTTCCAAGTGTTGGTGCTACGCAGAACTTGATGATGGCAGCGACTCTGGCTGATGGGGTCACAGTGATTGAAAATGCTGCGCGTGAGCCTGAGATTGTTGACTTAGCCATTCTCCTTAATGAGATGGGAGCCAAGGTCAAAGGTGCTGGTACAGAGACTATTACCATTACTGGTGTTGAGAAACTTCATGGTACGACTCACAATGTAGTCCAAGACCGTATCGAAGCAGGAACCTTTATGGTAGCTGCTGCCATGACTGGTGGTGATGTCTTGATTCGAGACGCTGTCTGGGAGCACAACCGTCCCTTGATTGCCAAATTGCTTGAAATGGGAGTGGAAGTGACAGAGGAGACTGAAGGAATTCGAGTACGCTCTCAACTAGAAAATCTAAAAGCTGTCCATGTGAAAACCTTGCCTCATCCAGGATTTCCGACAGATATGCAGGCTCAATTTACAGCCTTGATGACCGTCGCAAAAGGCGAATCAACTATGGTGGAGACAGTTTTTGAAAATCGTTTCCAGCACCTAGAAGAAATGCGTCGCATGGGCTTGCATTCTGAGATTATCCGTGATACAGCTCGTATTGTTGGTGGACAGCCTTTGCAGGGAGCAGAAGTTCTTTCAACTGACCTTCGTGCCAGTGCGGCCTTGATTTTGACAGGCTTGGTAGCACAAGGAGAAACTGTAGTTGGTAAATTGGTTCACTTGGATAGAGGTTACTACCGTTTCCATGAGAAGTTGGCGCAGCTAGGTGCTAAGATTCAGCGGATTGAGGTAAGTGATGAAGATGAATAAGAAATCAAGCTACGTAATCAAGCGTTTACTTTTAGTCATTTTGGTACTGTTTTTAGGGCTTCTAGCCCTAGGAATCGGTCTAATGGTAGGCTATGGAATCTTGGGCAAGGGTCAAGATCCATGGGCCATTCTATCTCCAGCAAAATGGCAGGAATTGATTCATAAATTTACAGGAAATTAGGCTGGGAGACCAGCCTTTTTATAAAGATAAGGAGAAATATGAACAAAAAAACAAGACAGACACTAATCGGACTGCTAGTGTTATTACTCTTATCTGCGGGGAGCTATTATATTAAGCAGATGCAGTCGGCAGCTAATAATCCCAAAACCAAGCTTAGTCAGAAAAAACAAGCGGCTGAAGCTCCAAGTCAAGAATTGGCAGAAAGTGTCTTAACAGACGCAGTCAAGAGCCAAATAAAAGGGAGTCTTGAGTGGAATGGCTCAGGTGCTTTTATCGTCAATGGCAATAAAACAAATCTAGATGCCAAGGTTTCAAGTAAGCCCTACGCTGATAATAAAACAAAGACAGTGGGCAAGGAAACGGTACCAACCGTAGCTAATGCACTCTTGTCTAAGGCTACTCGTCAGTACAAGAATCGTGAAGAAACTGGGAATGGTTCGACTTCATGGACTCCTCCAGGCTGGCATCAGGTTAAAAATCTAAAGGGTACTTATACCCATGCGGTCGATAGAGGTCACTTGTTAGGCTATGCCTTAATCGGTGGTTTGGATGGTTTTGATGCCTCAACAAGTAATCCTAAAAATATTGCTGTCCAGACAGCCTGGGCCAATCAGGCACAGGCCGAGGATTCGACTGGTCAAAACTACTATGAAAGCATGGTGCGTAAAGCCTTGGACCAAAACAAGCGTGTCCGTTACCGTGTAACCCTTTATTACGCTTCAAACGAGGACTTAGTTCCCTCAGCTTCACAGATTGAAGCCAAGTCTTCAGATGGAGAATTGGAATTTAATGTCCTAGTTCCCAATGTTCAAAAGGGGCTTCAACTGGATTACCGAACTGGAGAAGTCACTGTTACTCAGTAAAAGATAAGATAAACTCCTATGTCACTTGTGGATGTAGGGGTTCTTTTTTGGACAATTTAAGTAGAACTAGAATAGATACTGAGAAAAAATAATATGTACTGAGCTAATTTTTGTGATATAATAAAGGATAAGATACTATTTTAGGAGAAGAACTATGGAAGACCCAAGTAGTCAGAATTTGTTGCTACAATTTGTTTTATTGTTTATCTTGACAGTGTTAAATGCCTTTTTCTCAGCCACAGAAATGGCCATGGTTTCACTTAACCGTGCGCGGGTTGAACAAAAGGCAGAAGAAGGAGATAGACGCTATATCCGTCTGCTTAAGGTACTAGAAAATCCTAACCACTTTTTATCAACCATTCAAGTAGGGATTACCCTGATCACGATCTTATCAGGGGCGAGTTTGGCAGAAACTCTGGGACGAGAAATTGCATCTTGGCTTGGAAATGGCGAAACAGCTTATGCCGTGGCAAGTTTTCTGTCTTTAGCATTTTTGACTTATATTTCCATCGTTTTTGGGGAATTGTATCCTAAGAGAATCGCTCTTAATCTAAAGGATGCCTTGGCCATTCGTACAGCGCCAGTTATCATTGGGCTGGGGAAACTAGTTAGTCCCTTTGTTTGGCTCTTGTCTGCATCTACCAATCTCTTGAGTCGCTTGACTCCTATGACCTTTGACGATGCTGATGAAAAAATGACCCGTGATGAAATTGAGTACATGCTGACAAATAGTGAAGAAACACTAGATGCTGACGAAATTGAGATGTTACAAGGGATTTTTTCACTAGATGAACTGATGGCCAGAGAAGTCATGGTTCCTCGAACGGATGCCTTTATGGTGGATATTCAGGATGATAGTCAAAGCATTATCCAAAGTATTTTAAAACAAAATTATTCTCGTATCCCTGTCTATGATGGGGATAAGGATAACGTGATTGGCATCATTCACACTAAGAGTCTCCTTAAGGCTGGTTTTGTGGACGGTTTTGACAATATTGTTTGGAAGAAAATTTTACAAGATCCACTTTTTGTACCTGAAACTATTTTTGTGGATGACTTGCTAAAAGAATTGCGCAATACCCAAAGACAAATGGCAATCTTGCTGGATGAATACGGTGGTATGGCTGGTTTGGTGACTTTGGAAGATCTCTTAGAGGAAATTGTTGGGGAAATCGATGATGAAACGGACAAAGCAGCAATAGATGTTCATCAGATTGGCGAGGATACCTACATTGTTCAAGGAACTATGACCCTCAATGATTTCAATAATTACTTTGATGTTGAACTGGAAAGTGATGACGTTGATACCATCGCTGGTTACTATTTGACAGGAGTTGGGACCATTCCAACGACTGAGAAACTCAGCTATGAATTGGTCAGCCAAAACAAACAACTTATCTTAACCAATGATAAAGTGAAAAATGGACGTGTTACCAAGGTAAAAGTCCAAATTACCGAAGTTGAAATAGAAGAAGAAACAGAGTAAACTAGAGGCTTTTGTCACCAGGCGTGACGAAGCTTTTTTCAGTTGATTTCATACTCTTCGAAAATCAAATTCAAACCGCGTCAACGTCGCCTTGCCGTACGCAAGTACAGCCTGCGGCTAGTTTCCTAGTTTGCTCTTTGATTTTCATTGAGTATCAAAAGATTGTCTCCTAAAAAGAAGTCTGTCCCAAACTCGCCCCAAAAGTTTTTTAAAGTTATCCTTTTTTATCATGAAATAAAAATAAAAAAGCCCTATTTTACGGGCTTTTTGTCTTGATAAATTCCGATAAATTCGGCATTGAAAGGCGGTAGACGGATTTGAACCGACGATCAAGCTTTTGCAGAGCCGTGCCTTACCACTTGGCTATACCGCCTTAACGTTTATTATTATACCTTGAAAATCATTCTCAGTCAATAGTTTTTTTAGATTTTTTGTGTTAATAAGCCTAAATATTCTGAAAATTCGTTTACTTTTCTTGAAATCTATGATATAATTGATAATGACCTATACTTTATTACGAGGAGTGAAGAAATGAAAAAAAGTCAAGTGCTTGCTGTAGCAGGAGCTACCTTATTAGCGTCAGGAGTTCTAGCTGCGTGTTCAAACACTAGTTCAAATAATGCGAAACTAGCAAAAGATTACCAATATGTTTATCAAACAGATCCAGAAACCTTGGATTATATCGTCAGCAATATCGATTCAACATCATTCATCACAACAAATGCTGTAGATGGTTTGTTGGCTAACGATAAATATGGTAATCTGGCTCCTTCTATTGCTGAATCATGGACAGTTTCAAAAGATGGTTTGACGTATACCTATAAAATCCGTAAGGATGCTAAATGGGTGACAGCAGAGGGAGAAGAGTACGCTCCTGTCACTGCTAAAGACTTCGTTACTGGTTTGAAACATGCGGTAGATGGGAAATCAAAAGGACTTTCAATCGTTAGCTCTTCTATTAAGGGATTAGAAGCATATATTAAGGGTGAAACAAGCGATTTTTCAACCGTCGGAGTAAAAGCACTTGATGACCAAACACTAGAATATACTTTGAACCAGCCAGAAACTTTCTGGAATGACAAGACCACTAGTGGTGTTTTGATGCCAGTTAATGAAGAATTCTTAGCTTCAAAAGGGGAAGGTTTTGGTTCTCCAACAGATGCTAACTCTATTCTTTATAACGGTCCATTTGTCTTGAAGGCTGTAACTCCTAAATCATCTATCGAGATGGCTAAAAATGATGCTTACTGGGATAAAGAAAATGTAAAAATTGAGAACGTTAAGTTCACTTTCTGGGATGGTAAGGATCAAGATGTAATTGCCAAAGGTTTTTCTGATGGTCAATATAGCAAAGCTCGTATCTTCCCTACAAGTTCTACATATGAAAAATATGCAGCTGACTTCAAAGATAACATTTACTTTAACGAACCAGGTGCGGGTGTTGCAACTGTCAGCTTGAATTATGGCCGTACAACCTATAACCACACTGCCAAAACAAGTGATGCCCAAAAGACATCTACTCAGAAAGCATTGCTAAATAAGGAATTCCGTCAAGCCTTGAACTTTGCGGTCGATCGCAATTCTTACTCAGCTCAAACAAATGGTACTGATGGAGCTGCAGTAGCCATCCGTAATACATTTGCACCATATAATCTTCAAGTTGGTAAGAAAACATTTGGTGAATTGGTACAAGAAAGCTTGGCTAAGACAAATTCTTCTACTTGGGCTAAGGTTTCTCTAGCTGATTCTCAAAATGGACTCTACAATGAAGAAAAAGCGAAAGAAGTCTTTGCTAAAGCTAAATCAAGCCTACAAGCTGAAGGTGTTGAATTCCCAATCCACTTGGATGCCTTGGTTATCCAAGAATCAACAGCGGTTGTAAACCGTGTTCAATCATTGAAACAATCAATTGAAAAAGTATTGGGTTCAGATAATGTTGTTGTAGACTTGCAACAAATGACTCAAGCAGAAGCTTTACCAATTTCATTTAGTGCTCCAACAGCTAAAGAGCAAGATTGGGATATCCACACCTTGCTAGGATGGAACCCTGACTATCAAGATCCTTCTACTTTCTTAGATCAGTTTGTCATCAAGGGAGGAAACACTCGCCTTTACCTTGGTATTGACCAAAACACTGATGCATCAGTAGTAAGCAAACTTGCTTTAGCTGACTATGGAAAATTACTTGATGATGCAAACAGCGAAAACCAAGATGTTCAAAAACGTTATGAAAAATACGCGGTAGCACAAGCTTGGTTGACTGACAATGCTTTGACAATCCCAGTAATGGCTTCTCCTAAAGAAACAGCCGTTTCATATGTTTCAAAAGTTCTACCATTTAGCTCATCATATTCTGAATCTGGTCTTAAAGGTGAAAATTCAGGATACTTGAAGTACACTGAAGTTGGTGAAAAAGCAATCACCAAAGAAGAGTATGAAAAAGCTCGTGAAAAATGGTTGAAAGAAAAAGCTGAATCAAATGAGAAAGCTCAAAAAGAATTGGCAAGTCATGTGAAGTAAATAATTTCTAATAGAACTTTCTCTCCATGAGGAGAAGGTTCTTTTGGGATTTTTAAAGGAAATAATATGAAAAAATATATTTTTATGCGTGTTTTGCGGTCATTGGTTTCGATTTTCTTAGTAACGACTTTGACCTACACGATTATCTATACCTTGGTTCCTCGAAAATTGATTTTCAAGCAGGACCCTAACTATAATAAAATCGCAACAACAGCTGATAAACGTGATAACTATGAAAATACTGTGTTTGAGCGTATGGGCTACATTGAGTATTACGATACTAAGGAGTTGCAAGAAAAGGCAAGTAGCATGGATTCTTCTGTAACAGTAGAGGCAAATGCGACTAATAAAGCTATTTATGAAAAGTACATCAATCAATTAGGTCATGGTTGGACTTTGGGAGAATTTACTGAAAGTGGTCAATTCTATGCTACTCGTGAAATTCCAATTTTTGAACGTGTTTTTCACTTCTATGCTAACTTGATTGACATTGACCATACAAATAAAATTCAAGACCCTGAAAATCCAGACTTGAAACGCTACCTTCGTTTCGAAAATGATCCAGCTATCGGATGGTCATTGGTCGGTTCAGGTACTAAACATAAATATCTCTTGTACTTCAACAGTCAGTTCCCATTTGTGCATCAAAATTTTGTGAATATCAATTTAGGTGACTCCTATCCAACCTATGCTAATACACCAGTTCTTCAGGTTATTACTCAAGGTCAAGGACAAACCAAAACTGCCCAAGTTCAGTTCCCAACAGGTAAGAAAACGTCTTCTGTAAATATTTACTCAAGAACCTACAAGTCACCTAGTCAGGCTGACTCTCGTGAAGTAGCTAGCTATGGGAAAGATGATCCTTATACAGCGACTGAAAGTAACTACCAATATCCTTCAATGATTGCCAGCTCTGCTGTTGTAGGATTGATCGGTTTGGTGATTTCTTATGCGATTGCCGTGCCACTTGGTTCAGCTATGGCTCGCTTCAAGAATACTTGGATTGATAGCTTTTCAACAGGGGCTTTGACCTTCTTGATGGCTCTTCCAACAATTGCCTTGGTTTATATCGTTCGTTTGGCTGGTTCTTCAATCGGTTTGCCAGATTCATTCCCTATCTTGGGTGCTGGAGATTGGCGTTCGTATGTTTTACCAGCAGTTATCCTTGGTTTGTTGGGTGCTCCGGGTACAGCTATTTGGATTCGTCGTTACATGATTGACTTGCAATCACAAGACTTTGTTCGTTTCGCTCGTGCAAAAGGTTTGTCTGAAAAAGAAATTTCAAACAAACACATCTTTAAAAATGCCATGGTTCCGCTGGTTTCAGGAATTCCTGGTGCCGTTATTGGGGTTATCGGTGGTGCAACCCTTACTGAAACAGTCTTTGCCTTCCCAGGTATGGGTAAAATGTTGATTGACTCTGTAAAAGCATCTAATAACTCTATGGTCGTTGGTCTTGTCTTCATCTTTACATGTATTTCTATCTTCTCACTTCTTTTGGGAGATATTTGGATGACCATTATTGACCCACGTATTAAATTGACTGAGAAAGGAGGCAAATAATGTCTACAATCGATAAAGAAAAATTTCAGTTTGTAAAACGTGACGATTTTGCCTCTGAAACTATTGATGCGCCAGCATATTCTTACTGGAAATCAGTGTTTAGACAATTTATGAAGAAAAAATCAACTGTAGTCATGTTGGGAATCTTGGTAGCCATCATTTTGATGAGTTTCATCTACCCAATGTTTTCTAAGTTTGATTTCAATGATGTCAGCAAGGTAAACGACTTTAGTGCTCGTTATATCAAGCCAAATGCGGAGCATTGGTTCGGTACTGACAGTAACGGTAAATCGCTCTTTGACGGTGTCTGGTTCGGAGCTCGTAACTCTATCCTCATTTCTGTGATTGCGACAGTGATTAACTTGGTTATCGGTGTTTTTGTCGGTGGTATTTGGGGTATTTCAAAATCAGTTGACCGTGTGATGATGGAAGTTTATAATGTCATCTCAAACATCCCATCTCTTTTGATTGTCATTGTCTTGACTTACTCAATCGGAGCTGGATTCTGGAATCTGATTTTTGCTATGAGTGTGACGACATGGATTGGGATTGCCTTCATGATCCGTGTGCAAATCTTGCGTTATCGTGATTTGGAATACAACTTGGCGTCACGTACTTTGGGAACACCAACCTTGAAGATTGTTGCCAAAAACATCATGCCACAATTGGTATCTGTTATTGTGACAACCATGACTCAAATGCTTCCAAGCTTTATCTCATACGAAGCCTTCTTGTCATTCTTCGGTCTTGGATTACCGATTACAGTGCCAAGTTTGGGGCGTTTGATTTCGGATTATTCACAAAATGTAACAACCAATGCTTACTTGTTCTGGATTCCATTGACAACTCTTGTCTTGGTATCCTTGTCCCTTTTCGTAGTTGGTCAAAACTTAGCGGATGCTAGTGATCCACGTACACATAGATAGGAGTAGAAATGACAAAAGAAAAAAATGTAATTTTGACTGCTCGCGATATTGTCGTGGAATTTGACGTTCGTGACAAAGTATTGACAGCCATTCGCGGCGTTTCCCTTGAACTAGTTGAAGGAGAAGTATTAGCCTTGGTAGGTGAGTCAGGATCAGGAAAATCTGTTTTGACAAAAACTTTCACAGGTATGCTTGAAGAAAATGGTCGCATTGCCCAAGGAAGTATTGACTACCGTGGTCAGGATTTGACAGCCTTGTCTTCTCACAAGGATTGGGAACAAATTCGTGGTGCTAAGATTGCGACTATCTTCCAAGATCCAATGACTAGTTTGGACCCCATTAAAACAATTGGTAGTCAGATTACAGAAGTTATTGTAAAACACCAAGGAAAAACAGCTAAAGAAGCAAAAGAACTGGCTATTGACTACATGAATAAGGTTGGGATTCCAGACGCAGATAGACGTTTTGATGAATACCCATTCCAATATTCTGGAGGAATGCGTCAACGTATCGTTATTGCGATTGCCCTTGCCTGCCGACCTGATGTCTTGATCTGTGATGAGCCAACGACTGCCTTGGATGTAACCATCCAAGCACAGATTATTGATTTGCTAAAATCTTTACAAAACGAGTACCATTTCACAACAATCTTTATCACCCACGACCTTGGTGTGGTAGCAAGTATTGCGGATAAGGTAGCGGTGATGTATGCAGGAGAAATCGTTGAGTATGGAACTGTTGAGGAAGTCTTCTATGACCCTCGCCATCCATATACATGGAGTCTCTTGTCTAGCTTGCCTCAGCTTGCTGATGATAAAGGGGATCTTTACTCAATCCCAGGAACACCTCCGTCACTTTATACTGACCTGAAAGGGGATGCTTTTGCCTTGCGTTCTGACTATGCAATGCAGATTGACTTCGAACAAAAAGCCCCTCAATTCTCAGTATCAGAGACGCATTGGGCTAAAACTTGGCTTCTTCATGAGGATGCTCCAAAAGTAGAAAAACCAGCTGTGATTGCAAATCTCCACGATAAGATCCGTGAAAAAATGGGATTTGCCCATCTGGCAGACTAGGAGGAAGGAAATGTCTGAAAAATTAGTAGAAATCAAAGATTTAGAAATTTCCTTCGGTGAAGGAAGTAAGAAGTTTGTCGCGGTTAAAAATACTAACTTCTTTATCAACAAGGGAGAAACTTTCTCGCTTGTAGGTGAGTCAGGTAGTGGGAAAACAACTATTGGTCGTGCGATTATCGGTCTAAATGATACAAGTAATGGAGATATCATTTTTGATGGTCAAAAGATTAATGGTAAGAAATCGCGTGAACAAGCTGCGGAATTGATTCGTCGTATCCAGATGATTTTCCAAGACCCTGCCGCAAGTTTGAATGAACGTGCTACTGTTGATTATATTATTTCTGAAGGTCTTTACAATCATCATCTGTTCAAAGATGAAGAAGAACGTAAAGAGAAAGTTCAAAATATTATCCGTGAAGTGGGGCTTCTTGCTGAGCACTTGACTCGTTACCCTCATGAATTCTCAGGTGGTCAACGTCAACGTATCGGTATTGCCCGTGCCTTGGTCATGCAACCAGACTTTGTTATTGCAGATGAGCCGATTTCGGCCTTGGACGTTTCTGTGCGTGCCCAAGTATTGAACTTGCTCAAAAAATTCCAAAAAGAACTTGGTTTGACCTATCTCTTTATCGCCCATGACTTGTCGGTTGTTCGTTTTATTTCAGATCGTATCGCGGTTATTTACAAGGGTGTTATTGTAGAGGTTGCAGAAACAGAAGAATTGTTTAACAATCCAATTCATCCATATACTCAAGCCTTGCTTTCAGCGGTACCAATCCCAGATCCAATCTTAGAACGCAAGAAGGTCTTGAAGGTTTACGATCCAAGTCAACACGACTATGAGACTGATAAGCCATCTATGGTAGAAATCCGTCCAGGTCACTATGTTTGGGCTAACCAAGCCGAATTGGCACGTTATCAACAAGGATTAAACTAATAATGGTTTTATAATTTCCATGTCAAC
Organism: Streptococcus sp. 5346; assembly: GCF_013277455.1. Taxonomy (GTDB): domain Bacteria; phylum Bacillota; class Bacilli; order Lactobacillales; family Streptococcaceae; genus Streptococcus. Next base: position 83,320 of record NZ_VMMY01000002.1, on the reverse strand, counting down.
TTTTATGGAAATTATAAACCTTTTTTTGTTGGACTGATTTGAAAATCTTTGAAAGTGCCTTGAAAGAATTTTCGAAAGAAATAGAATTCTTAGAAAATCATTGAATTATAGTGAGATGAAATAAAATCTGAACAACTTTATTAGGAAAGTCAAATTAATTTCTAGAAAAGTTTTAGAAGTCACGGCGTATTACTCTAGCTTCAATCTACTATAGTCTAATACTCTTCGAAAATCTCTTCAAACCACGTCAGCTCTATCTGCCACCTCAAAACAGTGTTTTGAGCAACCTGAGGTTAGCTTCCTAGTTTGCTTTTTGATTTTCATTGAGTCTAATATCTACAATGTAAAAAACTCTAGCTATCAGTTCATTGATAGTTAGAGTTTTTTCTATTCATATGATTTAAGGAGATTAAATAAGGCTTCTACTTCTGATGACGGTGTAGCTGATTTAAGGTAAGCGTAATAAACTGTAAAAGTTATCTTGTCCTTCGGTATAAGCGGAATTTTTATTAAATCATCATCTTCATCAGAAAGTGCGATATCAGCCAGTAAACTAAGGCCAATCCCTTTCTTTAAAAGTTCTTTAAGGATGGCAATGTCATCAGTCTTAAAGAATATTTCTGCCTTGTTTTGATACTTTTGATTAAGCGTTTCAAAAGCTTTCAGGTGAACAAAGTGTTCATCTAAGAGTATAAAGGATTGATCTGCTAATTCTTCAAAAGCGAGGGAAGGAGCAGTGGCAAAAGGATGGTTCTTAGATAAAACGACATACAGTTCTTTATGAAATAGCTCGTGTGTCTCTATTGAAGGATAGTTGAGAGGCTCAATCAAACCGAGTAGGCTTGCATTAAGGTCTCCCTTAAGGAGAAGGTTTAATAACTCTACGGAGCCACCGCGGATAGGGCGTATCTTTTTTAAAAAATCGAATTTATCTTTTTCGTTTAAGGCAGCAAAGAGATATTGAATGATAATAGGAGGGAATCCTACAGTAGAGTATTGTGCCAAGGAGCGATTAATTTCTTTGCGAGTAGAAATGACCTCAGGTAAAATCAGTTCTGTATGCTTTAGAAGGATTTGTCCTTGAGGAGTTAGCTTGAAGGAACGATGCGAGGGGTCATGGTGAATCAATTTGCAGTTAAAGGATTCCTCTAAGCGCTTGATAGCATAAGAAATAGATGGTTGGCTGACTTTATGTTGTTTTGCTACTTCCGTATAGGATTGAAGCTGGCAGAGGTCATAAAAATATTGTAGATCTTTTAAATTCATATGGGTTCACTTTCATTAGTTGGAGAAGGAAAATAAGTGGAAAACAGCAGATAAATAATTTTTATCCGTATCCTACAATTTGACTATACGAGTATTCACCAGTTAAAATGTAAGTGAGTCAGGGATCTCAAAGATTATCTAAGATACTCTCAAAAATGACCAACATTTTTTCTCGTTTATCAATAGGGAGCTGTTTAATCTTCATGTTGATTCTTTTGAGTGAAAGATTGTCACTCTTATCAGAGGATGATTCAAGGCTATCAAAATTGAAAAATTCCTCTGGGGTCATTTCTAGGGCGTCAATCACTTTTTCAAGACTGTGAATGGTCAGATTCACATTTTGGTTTTCAAGTTGATTGATATACTTAAGCCCGAGTCCTGCTTGTTCTGAAAGTTCTTCCTGGCTCATTTTATTCTGTGTTCGAAAATATTTCACTTTTTGGGAAATATATTGTTGTAAATAGTTTTTAGTTGTCATATAAATAGAATACAAGTTTTATATGACAAAAAAACACCTTAAAAAATACAAAGTACTACATAACATACCTATATGATATTTATTTTAATTAGGATTGTCAATTTGTATGATTGGTTTATTTTACTCGAAACTTTTAGTAAAGAGAGATCATCGAGAGTTTGATGAGTTCAGAAATTTATAACATATGCGTATACAATTGTATTATTTAAACAACAACGTTTTACGAACAATTCGTTTCATGTGGTATAATATAAATAAAAAGGAGGTTGCACTATGACTTCACATGATATTTTAAACAATCCTTTCCTCAATAAAGGTACTGCTTTTACCTTAGAGGAGCGAAAGGAACTAGGCCTTATTGGTTTACTGCCACCGTATGTTCAAACGATTGAAGAACAAGCGGCGCAAACTTATGCACAAATGCAAACAAAAGCCAATGATTTGGAAAAACGTCTTTTCCTAATGGAAATTTTTAATACCAACAGGACTCTTTTCTATTACCTCTTTTCTCAACATTTGGAAGAATTCAATCCAATTGTATATGATCCAACCATTGCAGATACGATTGAAGGCTATAGTGATCTTTTTGTAGATCCCCAATATGCGGGATATCTTGATATTAATCATCCTGAAAATATTGAAGCTACTTTGAAAAACGCTGCCGGGGGTCGCGAGATTCGTCTCATTGTTGTAACAGATGCAGAAGGAATCCTTGGAATTGGCGACTGGGGAACAAATGGTGTCGATATTTCTGTTGGGAAATTGATGGTCTATACGGGTGCTGCTGGAATCGATCCTTCAATGGTCCTTCCTTTAGTCATTGATGCAGGGACTAACCGTGAAGAACTTCGTAACAATCCTAATTACTTAGGAAATCGTCACGAACGGGTCCGCAGAGATCGTTACTACGACTTCATTGACCAATTTGTTCAAACAGCAGAACGTCTCTTTCCTAAACTTTACCTTCACTGGGAAGATTTTGGTCGATTGAATGCTGCCAATATTCTTGAAAAATACCGGAAACAAATTCCGACCTTTAATGATGATATTCAAGGTACAGGAATCGTTACCTTGGGTGGTATCTTTGGTTCGCTGGATATTAGTGGTGAAAAATTAACAGATCAGGTTTATCTCTGCTATGGTGGTGGTACTGCGGGTGCAGGAATTGCCTCTCGTGTTCTTCGTGAAATGGTGAGTGAAGGTCTTTCTGAAGAAGAAGCATATAAACGGTTCTTTATGGTTGATAAGCAAGGTCTTCTCTTTGATGACATGGATGACTTGACACCAGAGCAAAAACCATTTGCTAAGAAACGTGCTGACTTTAGTAACGCAGATAAGTTGACTGACCTGCTTGAAGTAGTGAAGACTGTGAAGCCAACCATTCTTGTAGGAACTTCAACTCAGCCTAATACCTTCACTAAAGAAATAGTAGAAGCTATGTGTGAAAACACAGAACGTCCAATGATCTTCCCTTTGTCAAATCCAACTAAATTGGCAGAAGCTAGTGCCAAAGATTTGATTGAATGGTCAGATGGCAAAGCTTTTGTCGCAACAGGAATTCCTGCTGATACGGTTTCTTATAAAGGTGTAGACTATGTGATTGGTCAAGCAAATAATTCCCTGATTTACCCAGGTCTTGGTCTAGGTATGCTGGCTTCTGAAGCAAGTCTTTTGACTGATGAAATGATTGGAGCGGCGGCGCATTCATTGAGTGGTATTGTCAATCCAGGCCAACCAGGAGCTCCTGTCTTGCCACCATTCAAGTATGTAGCAGATGTTTCTATTAAAGTAGCAGAAGCAGTCGCTAAAAAAGCACAAGAGCAAGGTCTTGCACGCGCTAAGGAAACAGATATGGCCAAAGCAGTTCGTGATTTGAAGTGGTATCCAGAGTATAAATAATTCATTTCTGCTGCCTATCCTCGGGATACTTGGCTTATTTTGGATATGTTAGCAATCTACAGAGTTGATAACCGAAAAGTAAAGAGATTGTCGTATTGACTATTGGTTTTAAACAGTATAAAATAACTGCCGATTTTTTGTCCGACTGCCAGGAGTCGGTTTAATATTATACTAAAATCAAAACGCATTATATAATAGTGATATGAAATCAAACAAAGAAGAAATACAAGCCATCAAAACACTTTTAAAAGACTCTAGTACAGCTAAATATCATAAACGCCTTCAAAGCGTTCTATTTTGTCTAATGGGCAAATCTTTGAAATTATCCTAAAAGAATTGAAAGAATTATGAAAGAATTTTCGAAAAATTTTAAAAAATTCTGAAATATTCTTGACAGGTGATGAAAAAGGTGGTAAGATAGGAAACATCAAAAAAGAAAGCAGAAAAAGAAATGAATAAGAAACAAGCTGTAACGATGAATCAAAACTTTTACTTTAGCTACTTTAGATAGTGTTTGTAGACATGTCACCATGGATGCAAACAGTTCAAGCAATTTGTTTGTATCTATGTGGCTAAGATTTTTGATTGTGGTCCATATAGATGAATATCTAAATGGACTAGCTAAGTTGTAACTTGTTAGATTATTTCAAGCATCCGTTTAGATAGTATCTAGGCGGTTTTTTGTTTTATCTTTTCTGAGAAGGAGTTTCATTATGAAAGTTGTTCGAAAATTACTAGCTCCCCTCTTGGTGGTGGGGATCCTCTTGACCTCTCTGATTAGTTTGCATCAGTTGAAGGCAGACAAGAAAAAAGATGTTTTTCGTATCGGGATTTCGCAGTTTATTACCCACCAGTCCTTAGACGCAACTAGAGAAGGATTTGTGGATGAACTGGCCAAGCAAGGCTATATTGAAGGGAAAAATATAGAGATTGATTTGCAAAATGCACAGGGAGAACAAAGAAATCTAAAAACGATTTCCCAGCAACTAGCAGAATCTAGTGATGTCGTTCTAGCCATCGCAACGCCTTCTGCTCAGAGTTTGGCCAATACAACACAAACAACACCGGTTATCTTTTCAGCTGTAACAGATCCTGTCAGTGCCAAGTTGGTTGAGTCAAGAGAACATCCTGGGGGCAATGTGACTGGGACAAGTGACCAGTCATCAGATGCCATTTCAACCCAAATCAATTTGATAAAGAAAGTGTTGCCAAAATCTAAAACGATTGGAATCCTCTATACTCAGAGTGAGCCCAATTCGGTTGTCCAAAAGGATGAAGCTAAGCGTCTTCTGGAAGAAAAAGGCTTTACCGTTGTTGAAAAAACAATCTTGGACAGCAACAACGTCAAGGCGGCAGCAGAGAGTTTGATGGCAGAGGTGGATATGGTTTTTGTACCAACGGATAATATCATTTCATCAACCATGGAAACAGTCAAGCAGGTTTCTATTAAACACAAGGTTCCAGTATTCGGTGGTTCAACAGAAATGATTGCGGTTGGTGGCTTGTATAACTACGGAACCAATTATGAAGAATTGGGAAGACAGACAGCTCGCATGCTGGTTCGTGTCTTAAAAGGTGAGAAGCCAGAAAATATAGCAGTTGAGTTGCCTGAAAAATTGGAATTGCATACCAATCAAGAAATGGCAGACGCATTGGGAATTGATATTAGTAAGTTAGAAGGCAAGGAATAAGGAGATTTGAGATGAATTTTGTATTATCTAGTTTATCAGAAGGTTTGTTGTGGTCGATTATGGCGATTGGGGTCTACTTGACTTTCCGTATTTTGGATATTGCGGATATGACTGCTGAAGGAGCCTTTCCACTGGGGGCGGCTGTCGTCGTATCTCAGATACAGGCAGGGACAAATCCTTGGATTGCGACTTTACTTGCTTTGCTGGCTGGTATGGTAGCAGGTCTAGTATCAGGAATGCTCCACACCAAGATGAAAATTCCAGCTCTCTTGACAGGGATTGTGACCTTGACAGGGCTTTATTCCATCAATATTAAAATCATGGGAAGTGTGCCCAATCTTTCCTTGGGAGATTCTTCAACTGTCTTTAAACAGTTGGCGAGCTTGGGACTGACAAATGAAGAAGCTGTTTTCTCACTCAGCTTGGTCTGTCTCTTACTTGTTTGTTTGGTCTTGACTCTTTTGATGAAAACAGAGATTGGCTTGGTCTTGCGTTCGACTGGGGACAATATTCCGATGAGTGAGGCCAATGGGGTCAATGTAGACACCATGAAGATTGTTGGTTACATGATTTCAAACGGCTTGATTGCCCTATGTGGTTCCTTGTTTGCCCAAAATGATGGATTTTCAGATGTGACTTCTGGGACAGGAACCATCGTTGTTGGTTTGAGTGCAGTGATTATTGCGGAAGTCTTGATTCATGATTTAACCATTGGAAGCCGCTTATTATCCATCGGAATTGGTGCGATTGTTTACCGTTTGATTATTTTAAATATCTATGAGATTCCAAATCTAGATCAAAACCTGGTTCGTCTCTTTAATGCAATCTTGCTCGCCTTAGTTTTATTTGCACCAGAATTGCAAAAGAGATTAAAGATTCGTGGTCTGAAATTGAGAAATGAATAGGAGGAGAAAGTTATGGCAAGTTTGTTAACGCTTGAAAATATTCACAAAACATTTGAAGCAGGGACGGTCAATGAGAACCATGTCCTCAAAGGATTAGATTTAGAGGTTGAAGAGGGAGATTTTATCTCTGTAATCGGTGGAAATGGAGCAGGGAAATCCACTTTGATGAATATCTTGGCTGGCAATCTATCGGTGGACGAAGGGGACCTTTTATTGGCAGGGAAATCCATTAAAAATCTGAGTGTAAGAAAGAGAGCCAAGGATATCGCCCGTGTTTTTCAAGATCCTAAGATGGGAACAGCCTCTCGTTTGACGATTGAGGAGAATATGGCTATTGCCTTGAGACGTGGACAAAAAAGAGGACTTGGCTGGGGCGTGAAGGAGAAGGACAGAATCCAGTTCCAAGAGGCCTTGAAGGAGTTGAATATTGGTCTTGAAAACCGCTTAAAAGTAGATACTCAATATCTCTCAGGAGGACAAAGACAGGCCTTGACCCTAGTCATGGCAGCTCTGGTGAAACCCAAACTTTTGCTTTTGGATGAACACACTGCGGCACTTGACCCGAAAACTAGTCAAATGGTGATGGATTTGACGCAAAAGATTGTGGAACACCATCAGTTGACGACTTTGATGATTACCCACGATATGAACCATGCTATTGAGTACGGAAATCGTCTCATTATGCTCTATCAAGGCAAGATAGTGGTGGATGTCAAAGGAGAAGAGAAAAAGCATCTGACGGTTGAAGATCTCATGCATCTCTTCCAGAAAAATAGTGGCCAAAGTCTAGTCAGTGATGAATTAGTTTTGGGATAAAGAAAAAGGCTGAGATCTAGTGTCTCAGTCTTTTATTAGTACAAATGGATAGGTAGAAATATGAAATTGATACTCTTCTAAAATCTCTTCAAACCACGTCAGCTCTATCTGCAACCTGCGACTAGTTTCCTAGTTTGCTCTTTGATTTTCATTGAGAATAAACGTAGCAAGGAGCCCTCTTTCTCAGAAAAGCAGGGTTCTTTTTGCTGTCTATTCCATCCTTGAAAGCGTAAAACAAACTGGTCAGGGTGGCTAGTTTGTGGTATAATGAAAGAGACTCAAAAAGAAACAGGAGAAAAATGATGGATTTACTATTAGCAATTGTATTGATTGTGCTAGCTTTTCTAGGAGGAGCTCTTGGAGGAATGTACTTGGTTCGTAAGCAAATTGAAAAAGAATTTGCTGACAACCCACGTTTGAATGCTGAAGCAGTTCGTACTCTTTTGAGTGCAAATGGTCAAAAACCAAGCGAAGCTAAGGTACAACAAGTTTACCACCAAATCATCCGCCAACAAAAGGCAGCCCTTGCTAACAATAAAAAGAAAAAATAAATAAGGAAAAGTCTGGGATGAAAGTTCCAGACTTCTCACTATGTCGGCTAAGGGTTTAGGGATGAGACTTTTTCCTTGCATTCTATTGATATTTGATTATGATTAAGAGAGATAGTTATTGATTAGGCTGTCATTATTCAGTTCATAAGGAACGGTAATCATAATGAACTATCAATCAGAAAAAAGACTAGAAAGAAGACTGTATGGATAATCGACCGATTGGTTTTTTGGATTCGGGTGTCGGGGGCTTGACCGTTGTGCGCGAGCTCATGCGCCAGCTTCCCCATGAAGAAATCGTCTATATTGGAGATTCGGCACGGGCGCCCTATGGTCCCCGTCCTGCTGAGCAAATTCGTGAATATACTTGGCAGTTGGTCAACTTTCTTTTGACCAAGGATGTCAAAATGATTGTCATTGCTTGTAATACTGCGACTGCGGTCGTCTGGGAAGAAATCAAGGCTCAACTAGATATTCCGGTCTTGGGTGTGATTTTGCCAGGAGCTTCGGCAGCTATCAAGTCCAGTCAAGGTGGGAAAATCGGGGTCATTGGAACGCCCATGACGGTCCAATCTGACATTTATCGTCAGAAAATTAACGATCTGGATCCGGACTTACAGGTGGAGAGTTTGGCCTGTCCCAAGTTTGCCCCCTTGGTTGAGTCTGGTGCCCTGTCAACCAGTGTCACCAAGAAAGTGGTCTATGAAACCCTGCGTCCCTTGGTTGGAAAGGTGGATAGCCTGATTTTGGGCTGTACCCATTATCCACTGCTCAGACCTATTATTCAAAATGTCATGGGGCCAAAAGTTCAGCTCATCGATAGTGGGGCAGAGTGCGTACGAGACATCTCAGTCTTACTCAATTATTTTGAAATCAATCGTGGTCGCGATGCTGGACCACTTAATCACCGTTTTTACACAACAGCCAGCAGCCAAAGTTTTGCACAAATTGGTGAAGAATGGCTTGAAAAAGAGATTCATGTGGAGCATGTAGAATTATGACAAATAAAATTTATGAATATAAGGATGAACAGGACTGGTATGTCGGGTCCTATGGTATTTTTGGTGGCGTCCGGACATTGACGGATGATGACTTGGATTTTCCTCTATTGGAGTTTGCCCAAAGATTTCGAGATGAGGATCGAGGTTTTCCTGTTTCTGTTACTGTTTTACGCTATGGTTCTCTCTACCGTTTATTGTCTTTTGTGGTAGATATCCTCAACCAAGAAATGGGACGAAATGTGGAAGTCATCCAACGTCAGGGGGCTTTTCTCTTAGTTGAAAATGGGCAACTTGTGTATGTTGAATTGCCTAAAGAAGGGGTTGATGTAGAAGCCTTCTTTGAGACAAACAAGGTCAGAGAAACCTTATTGATTGCGACTCGTAACGAGGGCAAGACCAAGGAATTCCGAGCTATCTTTGACAAGCTAGGCTACGATGTGGAAAATCTCAATGACTATCCTGACCTACCGGAAGTAGCAGAAACAGGTATGACCTTTGAAGAAAATGCCCGCCTAAAGGCAGAAACCATTTCTCAATTAACGGGCAAGATGGTTCTGGCAGATGACTCAGGTCTCAAAGTCGATGTCCTTGGTGGCTTGCCAGGTGTCTGGTCAGCTCGTTTCGCAGGTGTGGGAGCTACTGACCGTGAAAACAATGCCAAACTCTTGCACGAATTGGCCATGGTCTTTGAACTCAAGGACCGCTCGGCTCAATTCCATACAACCCTAGTCGTGGCCAGTCCAAACAAGGAAAGCTTGGTTGTTGAAGCAGACTGGCCAGGCTACATTAACTTTGAACCTAAGGGTGAAAATGGATTTGGTTACGATCCTCTCTTCCTTGTAGGAGAGACAGGTAAGTCATCAGCGGAATTAACCCTTGAAGAAAAAAATAGTCAATCTCACCGTGCCTTAGCCGTTAAGAAACTTTTGGAGGTATTTCCATCATGGCAAAGCAAACCATCATTGTAATGAGCGATTCCCATGGCGATAGCTTGATTGTGGAAGAAATCCGTGATCGCTATGTGGGCAAAGTTGATGCCGTTTTTCATAACGGCGATTCTGAACTGCGTCCTGATTCTCCCCTTTGGGAAGGCATCCGTGTTGTTAAAGGGAATATGGACTTCTATGCAGGTTACCCAGAACGTTTGGTGACTGAGCTTGGTTCGACCAAGATTATCCAAACCCATGGTCACTTGTTTGACATCAATTTCAACTTTCAAAAGTTGGACTACTGGGCTCAGGAAGAAGAGGCCGATATCTGTCTCTATGGTCACTTGCATGTGCCAAATGCTTGGATGGAAGGCAAGACCCTCTTTCTGAATCCAGGTTCTATCAGTCAACCACGTGGGACCATCAGAGAATGTCTCTATGCTCGTGTGGAGATTGATGACAGTTATTTCAAAGTGGACTTTTTGACACGAGACCATGAGGTGTATCCGGGCTTGTCCAAGGAGTTTAGCCGATGATTGCCAAGGAGTTTGAGACTTTCTTGTTGGGGCAGGAGGAAACTTTTTTGACCCCTGCTGAAAATCTAGCTGTGTTAATTGATACCCACAATGCGGATCATGCGACCCTCTTGCTCAGTCAGATGACCTATACCCGTGTTCCTGTTGTGACAGATGAAAAACACTTTGTTGGGACGATTGGGCTCAGAGATATTATGGCTTATCAGATGGAGCATGACTTGAGTCAAGAAATCATGGCAGATACGGATATCGTTCATATGACGAGAACGGACGTAGCGGTCGTCTCGCCTGATTTCACCATCACGGAGGTCTTGCACAAGCTGGTAGATGAGTCCTTCTTGCCGGTTGTGGATGCGTCAGGAATTTTCCAAGGAATTATCACGCGCAAGTCTATCCTCAAGGCAGTCAATGCCCTCTTGCATGACTTTAGTAAGGAATATGAGATTCGATGCAAATGAAAGACAGGATTTCAGCCTTTTTAGAGGAAAAGCAGGGTTTGTCTGCCAATTCCAAGCAGTCCTATAAGTATGATTTGGAGCAATTTTTAGACATTGTAGGCGAGCGGATTTCTGAGACCAGTCTCAAGATTTATCAAGTCCAGCTAGCCAATCTAAAAATCAGCGCCCAGAAGCGAAAGATTTCGGCCTGCAACCAATTTCTCTACTTTCTCTATCAAAAAGGAGAAGTGGATAGCTTTTACCGCTTGGAATTAGCTAAACAAGCTGAAAAGAAGACCGAAAAGCCAGAACTGTTAGACCTAGACTCTTTTTGGCAAGAAAGTGACTATCCAGAGGGGCGTTTACTGGCTCTTCTTATTTTAGAATTGGGGCTCTTGCCAAGTGAAATTTTAGCCCTTAAGGTTGCAGATATCAATCTGGACTTTCAGGTGTTGCGAATCAAGAAGGCTTCTCAACAGAGGATTGTCAGCATTCCCACGACCTTGCTTTCAGAATTGGAACCATTGATGGGCCAGATATATCTCTTTGAAAGGGGAGGGAAAGCCTATTCTCGTCAGTGGGCCTTTCGTCAGCTAGAGTCCTTTGTCAAGGAGAAAGGTTTCTCAACCTTATCCGCTCAAGCCTTACGGGAACAGTTCATTCTACGACAAATAGAAAACAAGGTCGATTTGTATGAAATTGCAAAAAAATTAGGATTAAAAACAGTCCTGACCATAGAAAAATATAGATAATGGATATTAAATTAAAAGATTTTGAAGGGCCCTTGGACTTGCTTTTGCACCTGGTTTCTAAGTATCAGATGGATATCTACGATGTGCCCATTACGGAAGTCATCGAACAGTATCTAGCCTATGTCTCAACCCTGCAGGCTATGCGCCTGGAAGTGACCGGTGAGTACATGGTCATGGCCAGTCAGCTCATGCTGATTAAGAGTCGCAAACTCCTTCCAAAGGTAGCGGAAGTGACAGACTTGGAGGATGACCTGGAGCAGGATCTTCTCTCTCAAATCGAAGAATACCGCAAATTCAAGCTCTTGGGTGAGCACTTGGAAGCCAAGCACCAAGAACGGGCTCAGTACTATTCCAAAGCGCCGACAGAGTTGATATACGAAGATGCGGAGCTTGTGCATGACAAGACGACCATTGATCTCTTTTTGGCTTTTTCAAATATCCTAGCCAAGAAAAAAGAGGAGTTTGCACAGAATCACACGACTATCTTGCGAGATGAGTATAAGATTGAGGATATGATGGTTATCGTGAAAGAGTCCTTGGCTGGACGAGACCAATTGTGCTTGCAGGATTTGTTTAAGGAAGCCCAGAATCTCCAAGAGGTCATCACCCTCTTTTTGGCAACCCTAGAGTTAATCAAAACCCAGGAGCTGATCCTCGTGCAAGAGGAAAGTTTCGGAGATATTTATCTCATGGAAAAGAAGGAAGAAAGTCAAGTGGCCCAAAGCTAGACTTGATAGAGAGGAAAGATGAGTACTTTAGCAAAAATAGAAGCGCTCTTGTTTGTAGCGGGTGAAGATGGGATTAGGGTCCGTCAGTTAGCTGAAATCCTCTCTCTGCCACCGACAGGCATCCAACAGAGTTTAGAAAAATTAGCCCAGAAGTATGAAAAGGACCCAGATTCTAGTTTGGCTCTGATTGAGACAGGGGGCGCTTATAGATTGGTGACCAAGCCTCAATTTGCAGAGATTTTGAAGGAATACTCTAAGGCACCTATCAACCAGAGTTTATCTCGGGCTGCCCTTGAGACCTTGTCCATCATTGCTTACAAACAGCCCATCACACGAATAGAGATTGATGCCATCCGTGGGGTCAACTCGAGTGGGGCCTTGGCAAAGTTGCAGGCCTTTGACTTGATAAAGGAAGACGGGAAAAAAGAAGTGTTGGGTCGCCCCAACCTCTATGTAACTACAGATTATTTCCTAGATTACATGGGGATTAACCATCTGGAAGAATTACCAGTGATTGATGAGCTTGAGATTCAAGCTCAAGAAAGCCAATTATTTGGTGAAAGGATAGAAGAAGATGAGAATCAATAAGTATATTGCCCACGCAGGTGTGGCCAGTAGGAGAAAAGCAGAAGAGCTGATCAAGCAAGGCTTGGTGACGATTAACGGCCAAGTGGTACGTGAACTAGCAACCACTATCAAGTCAGGCGACAAGGTTGAAGTTGAAGGTCAACCTATCTACAACGAAGAAAAGGTCTACTATCTGCTTAACAAACCACGTGGTGTTATTTCCAGTGTGACAGATGACAAGGGCCGCAAGACGGTTGTCGACCTCTTGCCCAATGTCAAAGAGCGCATCTACCCTGTAGGTCGTTTGGATTGGGATACATCAGGAGTCTTGATTTTGACCAATGATGGGGATTTTACGGATGAGATGATTCACCCTCGTAATGAGATTGACAAGGTTTATGTCGCGCGTGTTAAAGGTGTGGCCAATAAGGACAATCTCCGCCCCTTGACCCGTGGACTTGAGATTGATGGCAAGAAAACTAAGCCGGCTGTCTATGAGATTCTCAAAGTGGACCCAGTTAAAAACCGCTCTGTGGTACAGTTGACCATCCATGAAGGACGTAACCATCAGGTTAAAAAGATGTTTGAAGCTGTTGGTCTTCAAGTGGACAAGTTGTCACGGACCCGTTTTGGACATCTAGACTTGACAGGACTCCGTCCAGGAGAATCCCGTCGTCTTAATAAAAAAGAAATCAGCCAACTACACACCATGGCTGTAACCAAGAAATAATGAAACGAATTTTAATAGCGCCTGTGCGCTTTTACCAACGGTTTATCTCGCCAGCCTTTCCACCTTCTTGTCGTTTTGAGCCTACTTGCTCAAACTATATGATTGAGGCTATTGAAAAACATGGCTTCAAGGGTGTTTTGATGGGCTTGGCTCGGATTTTACGTTGCCATCCCTGGTCGAAAACAGGTAAGGACCCCGTCCCAGACCATTTTTCTTTAAAGAGAAATGCAAAATAATATTCAATGAAAATCAAAGAGCAAATTAGGAAACTAGCCGCAGGCTGCTCAAAACAGTGTTTTGAGGTTGTGGATAGAACTGGCGAAGTCAGTAACCATACCTACGGCAAGGTGACGTTGACGTGGTTTGAAGAGATTTTCGAAGAGTATAAATTGGATTCTAATGTATAAAAACAGATAGATGATACTTGGTATTTATCAAGTGCCATCTATCTGTGTTTTTATTTATGATTGATGTTTCTGCTATTTATTCCAAAATGTTTTTACCTTCTTTAACACGCCAATGATAATCCGATAAAATAATATCTTCGAGGGAGTAGCTAGCCTTCCAATCAAGATATTTTTTAGCTTTTGATGCGTCTGCTAGGACGCTAGCTGGGTCACCAGCACGGCGAGCAACAATTTCGTGTGGGATTTTTTGATTCAGTAATTCTTCAGCAGTTTTAAAGATTTCTTTGACGGTATAGCCTTTTTCAGTTCCTAAGTTAAAGATTTGAGAAGAACTGTTTTCTTGAAATAGGTAGTTTATTCCTTTAACATGAGCCTGTGCAAGGTCCAAGACATGAATGTAATCTCGAATACATGAACCATCACGTGTATCGTAGTCATCTCCAAATATTTTCAGGCTATCATTTTGTCCCAATGCGGTCTTGTTGATATTTGGAATGATATGAGTTGGATTTTTCACGCGCAGACCGTTTGAAGCATCCATTTCAGCCCCAGCTACATTAAAGTAACGGAAAATGACATATTTCCAATCGTAGCGATTGGCCATCCAGTAAATCATTCGTTCACCCATCAGTTTTGTTTCTGCATAAGGGTTGACAGGGTCAAGCAGGGTATCTTCAGTCGCCGGTTTGTCAATACAGTTATTGCCATAAAGAGAAGCAGTCGAAGAGAACATGATTTTTTGAATGCCAACTTCAGATAAGACTTTGAGAACTTGGTTCATACCAGCAACATTGGCAGTGAAGTATTTGCTTGGATTTTCAATACTTTCGCTCACAACAATTTCACCTGCACAATGGAGAACAGCGTCAATCTTGTTTTCTTCCAAGTAAGCCTTTAAGGCGCTAGCATCATAAACATCCAGTTGTTTAAAGCTAGCACGACTATCCACAGCTGAACGATTTCCTGTAGAGAGATTATCTAGAACATGTACCTGATAGCCAGCATTTAAAAGAGCTTTAACGGTATGGGAGCCAATGTAGCCAGCTCCACCTGTAACAAGGATTGTTTTGGTCATGATTTTTTCCTTTTCCTAGTTTTGTACTATTTTAAAGAAAGAGGGAAGGAAAGTCAACTATTTTCTATAATTTTCATGAAAACATGAAAAATATATCATTGAATTATTTTTTTGTTTGGGAATTAATAGTTTGATTAATCTTGGAATAGTTCTTAGATTTTACCTCACATGCAAGAAAATACAATCTTTTTCTAAGATAGAGCAAGACTAAGATACTAGCTTAGAAATCCACCTTCCCGCTATCCTTCTCCTATAAAAAGTGGTAAAATGGATGAAAGAAAGAAGGAACTGAAATGACAACATTATTTTCAAAAATCAAAGAAGTAACAGAACTTGCTGCTATCTCAGGTCATGAAGCACCTGTCCGTGCTTATCTTCGTGAAAAGTTGACACCGCACGTGGATGAAGTGGTGACAGATGGCTTGGGTGGTATTTTCGGAATTAAACATTCAGAAGCTGCAGATGCGCCGCGCGTCTTGGTAGCTTCTCATATGGATGAAGTTGGTTTTATGGTCAGCGAGATTAAGCCAGATGGTACCTTCCGTGTGGTTGAAATCGGTGGTTGGAACCCCATGGTAGTCAGCAGCCAACGTTTCAAACTCCTGACTCGTGATGGTCGTGAAATTCCTGTGATTTCGGGTTCTGTCCCTCCACATTTGACTCGCGGAAAGGGTGGACCAACTATGCCAGCTATTGCAGATATCGTCTTTGATGGCGGTTTTGCGGATAAGGCGGAGGCAGAAAGCTTTGGCATCCGTCCTGGCGACACCATTGTCCCAGATAGTTCCGCTATCTTAACAGCCAATGAAAAAAATATCATCTCAAAAGCTTGGGACAACCGCTACGGTGTTCTCATGGTGAGCGAGTTGGCGGAAGCTCTGTCAGGTCAAAAACTCGGCAATGAACTCTATCTTGGCTCTAACGTCCAAGAAGAAGTTGGTCTGCGTGGTGCTCATACATCTACAACCAAGTTTGACCCAGAAGTTTTCCTAGCAGTTGACTGCTCACCTGCTGGTGATGTTTATGGTGGTCAAGGCAAGATTGGGGATGGAACCTTGATTCGTTTCTACGACCCAGGTCACTTACTTCTCCCAGGAATGAAAGATTTCCTTTTGACAACGGCTGAAGAAGCTGGTATCAAGTACCAATACTACTGTGGAAAAGGCGGAACGGACGCTGGCGCAGCCCATCTGAAAAATGGTGGTGTCCCATCAACAACAATCGGAGTCTGTGCTCGTTATATCCATTCTCACCAAACACTTTATGCAATGGATGACTTCCTAGAAGCGCAAGCCTTCTTGCAAGCCTTGGTGAAAAAATTGGATCGTTCAACGGTTGATTTGATTAAAAATTATTAAACTTAAGGAGGTGGTAGGGATGGTAGAACCAAACCTAGAAAGCCTTGTAAAAGATCTTTACAATCATGCTCGACATGATTTGAGTGAAGATTTAGTTGCTGCTCTCCTAGAGACTGCTAAAAAACTGCCTACTACAAATGAGCAATTGCTGGCAGTTCGTCTCTCAGGTCTGGTCAATCGTGAATTGCTCAAGAATCCCAGACATCCGGCACCTGAGTTGCTCAACTTGGCCCGCTTTATCAAAAGAGAAGAAGCTAAGTACAGAGGAACCGCAGCTTCTGCACTTATGTATGGGGAGATTTTTAAAATGCTTTGATTCCATTGTGGATCAAAGCATTTTTTATATGGTAGAAAAGCAATTCTTGGTTAGGAAAAGAAAAAAGCCATCCTATCTAGGATAGCTTCTTGGATCTTAGATTTGTTCAGCGATGACCTTTTCAGCTAGATTCATAGCGTGATCAGACACACGAGTGTAGTGGGAAATGATGTCGATAAAGTTGACCCCAGCTTGTGTTGAACACTCGCCCTTGTTGAGGCGTTTGATGTGAGTCTTTCTGAGAACACGTTCCATATTGTTGATTTCTTTATGGCGTTCAATCAGACTTTGAGCTTTTTCAATATCATTGTTTTCCACGCTGTCAAGGGCATCTTTGATAAAGCCAGTGGTCTTTTGATAGATATCAGCCAATTCCTGCAAAGCAGCTTCAGAGAACTCAACATTTTTACGTTGAAGATAGTCAGTTAGATTGATTAGCGCTTCAGCGTGATCCCCAATCCGTTCCAAATCACGGGATGAATCCAGGATGTTGGTGAGCACTTCACTTTCTTTCTGGCTAAGGGCCTCGCTTGAAAGAGTAATAAGGTAACGAGTCAATTTTTCATCAATGGTATTGATGGCTTCTTCTGTCTTGTGGCCTTTTTCAGCAGCCTTTTCATTAAGGTCAATGATGTAGTTGTATGAAAGGTCAAAGGCTTTAGAAGCATAATTTCCCAAGTGAAGGAGTTCTTTCTTTGCATTTCCGAGAGCGATTGATGGAGCTTGTTTAATCAAATGCTCATCAAGATAAAGTGGCTCGTACTTGACAACTTCATCTTCGCCAGGGATGAGCTTGGTTACAAAGTAGGCCAAGGCTCCGATGAATGGAAATTGTATAATGGTGTTACTTACGTTAAAGGCACCGTGAGAAAAGGCAATGGTCATCTCAGGTGAGAGGTGAAGGAGTGCTTGGAAGTACTCAATCATAGACGTAAAGGGACCTAATAAGATTAGGCAAAGAATAGTTCCTAAAACGTTAAAGGTAACATGGGTTGCTGCAACCCGTTTTGCAGAGATGTTTGCTCCAGCAGCTGCTAGGATAACAGTTAAGGTTGTTCCGATATTATCCCCGAAGAGAACTGGTAGAGAACCTTTAAGGTCAAGGAATCCACCTGCATAGAGACCTTGCAAAATCCCGATTGTCGCAGAAGAAGCTTGGATGAGGACGGTAATCACTGCACCGGCAAAAACTCCTAACACAGGATTTTGTCCCAAGGTTACCATGTATTCCTTGAATTGTGGTAAATCTTTAAGAGGGCTCATACCGGCACTGATGAGGTTGAGGGCGTAGAAGATGCCCCCTACACCAAACAGGATGCGCCCAATATTGTTTGCTGTTCTATTTTTGGTAAAGAAGAGGAACATGGTCCCAAGGAAAATCAGGGGTAAAGCATACTCACCAAGCTTGAAACCGATGATAAAGGAAGTAACTGTGGTTCCGATGTTGGCTCCCATGATAATTCCGATAGCCTGTCTAAGGGTGAGAAGACTAGCGCTGACCAGTCCAACCGTGATAACTGTGACCCCTGTACTTGACTGAATCAGAGCGGTTACGACAATCCCAACTAAAACACCTAAAAAGGGATTGCTGGTGTACTTGTCAATGTAAAAACGAAGGCGATCTCCAGCAGCTTGTTGCAAACCGTCTCCCATGGTCTTGATACTATATAAGAATAGTCCCAGACCACCTAAAAAGTGAAATAAAATTTCCTGCCAATTAATGGACATTTCTTTTTCCTCCGAAAAATAATAACGGAATTTCTCCTATTCTATTTTAAAGGATAAAAGTAAATCTAACAAGTGTTTAGATGAAATTTTAGAAAGAAAATTTGGCATTTTTTAAAATTCCTCCAAACAGTTGTTTTAGTGCAATCTAGCAGATTCATGATTTTCTTATAACTCTTTTCTTTTGAGCGGAAATAAATAATCTGTAGACGTTTGTGATATTTGGTATACGATGAATCTCTTATGAGTTTTTCAATTTTTTGTATTTCTTCATTTGTAAGTTTCATAACTACTATTATAAGATGTTTTTTTTGATTTTAATCTAGTATTAATAGTATCTTTCTTGCTTTAGAAAAAGTTATGAAAGACTTTGAATTCATTAATTCTAATAAAACTTTATCACAAGATTTATTGACGATTAATAATGTAAATTATATAATCTATCTAGGACGCTATTTAAATATAATAACATTTTTATAATTTCATTTACGAATCACAGAGATTTTTTTCTTTTAAAATAGAACATGACATAGGAGAATGCATATTATGGCAAATTATATTATGTTACATCAAAATAGAATTGAAGTAAAAATTGATGATACTAGTGTATACTGTGATAATTTTAAAGGGAATCAAGATCCATATGTTTGGAGCGAAAGATTTTTGAATACATTTTGTAAAACCAATCAAATCAAAGCATCTCAACTTAAAAAGGGAGATACGTTATTTTGGTTTACCAGACAAGGAACTCCATCAGATGATAAGTGGTTTGTTGACTTAGTATTTATTGTAGATGAGATAATCTATTGGGAAAAAAGTAACAGTGATAAAGTGGAAAAAGTAGCGGATAACCCTTTTGAACACTATAATGATGTTAAGCTTTCAACAGTAAAATATGATCAATTTTCTTATGAAGATCATTATCAGTGGGCAAAAAATGATCATCCTAAAGCAAGTAGTAGACCAAAGAGACGATATACTATAGTTGCTTCAAAGGAGAGTTACCAACCACAAACTGAAAATAAAAAATTAATAGAAATAAACAAAAATTGTATCCTTGATATGTTTAATCATTCACCACGTGGTGGGGGTGGGTTCAGGTGTAAAGAAATTACCGATGAGCAAGTAGAGGATATTGAAAATTTTATACTTGCCAACAAGAAGATAGAATTGAAAGGAACTGATCTTTTTAAATTAAGGAGTAATAGTAAAAAGTGGGAGAGTAAGAAAGATTAGATAATAAAATTTGAACGGAACGACTCTTTAAAAGTTCAAGAAAGTAGTCTGAAAATGAATTAGATGCTAGTTTTTTGTATGGCTAAAACAATGTTTTTAAAACTAGTTATTAAATTTGATTAAATGAATTATACAATCCTAAATGGGATTATAGTTTTTACCTTGTTCTACTATTTTTAGGAAAGGAAATAGAGTTTGCTAAGATAAAGTCTACAGGTAGATGAGTCAATTTTTACAGTGGTAAAAGAACAAGAAAAGTTTAGGGTTTTTCTATCTCTTTTGCTGATTTTGTGATATAATTAACACGTATAAAAAAAGAAGGAGTCATATCTAATGGCAAAATTGACTGTTAAAGACGTTGAATTGAAAGGGAAAAAAGTTCTCGTTCGTGTTGACTTCAACGTACCTGTAAAAGATGGCGTGATTACCAACGACAACCGTATCACTGCAGCTCTTCCAACTATCAAGTACATCCTTGAACAAGGTGGACGTGCTATCCTCTTCTCTCACCTTGGTCGTGTAAAAGAAGAAGCAGACAAAGCTGGTAAATCACTTGCTCCTGTAGCTGCTGATTTGGCAGCTAAATTGGGTCAAGACGTTGCTTTCCTTCCAGGTGTCACTCGTGGTGCTGAATTGGAAGCAGCTATCAACGCTCTTGAAGATGGACAAGTTCTCTTGGTTGAAAACACTCGTTACGAAGATGTTGATGGCAAGAAAGAATCTAAAAACGATCCTGAACTTGGTAAATACTGGGCATCACTTGGAGATGGTATCTTCGTAAACGATGCATTCGGTACAGCTCACCGTGCACACGCATCTAACGTTGGTATCTCAGCAAACGTTGAAAAAGCAGTTGCTGGTTTCCTTCTTGAAAACGAAATTGCCTATATCCAAGAAGCAGTTGAAACTCCAGAACGTCCATTCGTAGCGATCCTTGGTGGTTCAAAAGTTTCAGACAAGATCGGTGTTATCGAAAACTTGCTTGAAAAAGCTGATAAAGTCCTTATCGGTGGTGGTATGACTTACACATTCTACAAAGCACAAGGTATCGAAATCGGTAACTCACTTGTAGAAGAAGACAAATTGGATGTTGCGAAAGCTCTTCTTGAAAAAGCAAACGGTAAATTGATCTTGCCAGTTGATTCAAAAGAAGCTAACGCATTTGCTGGCTACACTGAAGTGAAAGACACTGAAGGTGAAGCAGTAGATCCAGGATTCCTTGGTTTGGATATCGGTCCAAAATCTATCGCTAAATTTGACGAAGCTTTGACTGGTGCCAAAACAGTTGTATGGAACGGACCTATGGGTGTGTTTGAAAACCCAGACTTCCAAGCTGGAACAATCGGTGTGATGGACGCTATCGTGAAACAACCAGGCGTTAAATCAATCATCGGTGGTGGTGACTCAGCTGCCGCAGCGATCAACCTTGGCCGTGCAGACAAGTTCTCATGGATCTCTACTGGTGGTGGAGCATCAATGGAACTTCTTGAAGGTAAAGTTCTTCCAGGACTTGCAGCCTTGACAGAAAAATAAGATTTTATAAATAAATCAAAGAAGAGGGGAATGAAAGTTCCTCTTTTCTTTTGCTTAAAATAAAAACGCTTCCTCTCAACTATTACTCATAAAAATCACCGATTTATGATAAAATGGAAATAGAAAGTTGAGATTATGAGTTATTTTAAAAAATATAAATTCGATAAATCCCAGTTCAAACTTGGTATGCGAACCTTTAAAACAGGTATTGCTGTTTTTCTAGTTCTCTTGATTTTTGGCTTTTTTGGTTGGAAAGGTCTTCAAATCGGTGCTTTGACAGCTGTTTTTAGCCTGAGGGAGAGTTTTGATAAGAGTGTTCATTTTGGGACTTCGCGTATCTTAGGAAATAGTATCGGTGGCCTCTATGCCCTGGTCTTCTTCCTATTAAATACCTTTTTCCATGAATCCTTTTGGGTGACCTTGGTTGTTGTTCCAATCTGCACCATGTTAACCATTATGACAAATGTAGCCATGAATAACAAAGCAGGGGTTATTGGTGGTGTAGCGGCTATGTTAATCATTACCCTATCGATTCCGAGCGGGGAAACAATTTTGTACGTATTTGCGCGTGTATCAGAAACGTTCATGGGAGTTTTTGTCGCAATTCTCGTAAATTACGATATTGATCGTATTCGGCTCTTTTTAGAGAAAAAAGAAAAATAATGTTACATTTTATAACATTATCAATTGACGTTTGTCTTTTTTTAGACTATAATAGACAGAAAGAAGGAAATTGTAAATGAAGGAAAAAGAATTTCGCCGAAATATGGCTGTTTTTCCTATCGGCAGTGTTATGAAGTTGACCGATCTATCGGCGCGTCAGATTCGTTATTATGAAGATCAAGAGTTGATTAAGCCTGATCGAAACGAAGGGAATCGTCGTATGTATTCCTTGAATGACATGGATCGTCTGCTTGAAATCAAAGATTATATCTCTGAAGGTTATAATATCGCTGCCATTAAGAAAAAATATGCTGAACGTGAAGCGAAATCCAAGAAAGCGGTTAGTCAGACTGAAGTACGTCGTGCACTTCACAATGAACTTCTCCAACAGGGGCGTTTTGCTTCAGTACGATCACCTTTTGGTCGCGGTTAGGCAACCGCAAGTAGTCATAGATTAAGGAGAAAACTCATGCCAATCACAGCTGCAGATATTCGTCGTGAAGTCAAGGAAAAAAATGTTACCTTTATCCGTCTCATGTTCTCAGATATTTTGGGAACCATGAAAAACGTCGAAATTCCTGCTACAGATGAACAATTAGATAAGGTCTTGTCAAATAAGGCTATGTTTGATGGATCTTCTATTGAAGGTTTTGTACGTATCAATGAGTCAGATATGTATTTGTACCCAGACTTGGATACATGGACAGTCTTCCCGTGGGGAGATGAAAATGGAAGTGTTGCAGGTTTGATCTGTGATGTCTATACAACAGAAGGTGAACCATTTGCAGGTGACCCTCGTGGCAATTTGAAACGTGCTCTTCGTCACATGGAAGAAGTAGGATTCAAGTCCTTCAACCTTGGACCAGAGCCAGAATTCTTCCTATTTAAGTTGGATGAAAATGGTGACCCAACACTTGAAGTAAATGACAAGGGTGGCTACTTTGATTTGGCGCCTACTGACCTTGCGGACAATACACGTCGTGAAATCGTTAATGTCTTGACCAAAATGGGATTTGAAGTAGAAGCCAGCCACCACGAGGTTGCAGTTGGACAACACGAAATTGACTTTAAGTATGATGAAGTTCTCCGTGCTTGTGATAAGATTCAAATCTTTAAGCTTGTTGTTAAAACCATTGCTCGCAAACATGGTCTTTATGCAACCTTTATGGCCAAACCAAAATTTGGTATTGCTGGATCAGGTATGCACTGCAATATGTCCTTGTTTGATGCAGAAGGAAACAATGCCTTCTTTGATCCAAATGATTCAAAAGGAATGCAGTTGTCAGAAACGGCCTACCATTTCCTTGGCGGTTTGATTAAGCATGCCTACAACTATACTGCCATCATGAACCCAACGGTTAACTCATACAAACGTTTGGTTCCAGGTTATGAAGCGCCTGTTTATATTGCTTGGGCTGGTCGTAACCGTTCGCCACTTGTGCGCGTGCCTGCTTCACGTGGTATGGGAACTCGTCTTGAGTTGCGTTCAGTGGATCCAATGGCGAACCCTTACATCGCTATGGCTGTTCTTTTGGAAGTTGGTTTGCATGGTATTGAAAATAAAATCGAAGCACCAGCTCCTATCGAAGAAAATATCTACATCATGACAGCAGAAGAGCGCAAGGAAGCTGGTATTACAGATCTTCCATCAACTCTTCACAATGCTTTGAAAGCTTTGACAGAAGATGAAGTTGTCAGAGCGGCTCTTGGAGAACATATCTATACTAGTTTCCTTGAAGCCAAGCGAATCGAATGGGCAAGTTATGCAACCTTCGTTTCACAATGGGAAATTGATAACTATTTAGATCTTTACTAATACTAATATAGAAGAAAGATTGCCTGAGGGCGGTCTTTTTTCTTGTGTTTTATATCGAGGTGTGATATATATTATATAACGAAGTACGATATATCGAACTGAATAGGAGGTGGTTATAAATGGAATTAACGGATAAGATTCGTCGAGTTTATCTTCCAATGACGGAAACGGGCTTTTATATCTTGTTCTGTCTGCAAAAGGAAGGTCATGGTTATAGTATTACGCAAAAGGTCAAGGAGATGACAGATTTGCAAGTTTCGATTAGTCCTGGAACTATGTATGGAACCTTGTCAAAGATGGAAAAGGATGGTTTGATTTCCTTTGTCCGAGAAGAAGAAAAACGGAAAATCTATCAGATCACAGACTTGGGACGAAAAGTCTTAGATATTGAATTGAAGCGTATTGAACGGCTCTATAGAAACAGTCTGGAGGAAAGATGATGGAAAAGAAGGTTGTTTATAGAATTGCTACCATTGCGGATTATGATAGAGAGGCTTTATATCTTAGAAAAATGCATGCTGAGGGCTGGAAACTCAAGGAAGTGACCTACTCTAACTTAGTAGTTGCGGTTAAGTATACTTTTGAAAAGTGCCAACCGGAGCAGGTGTCTTATCAGTTGGACTTTTATCCTATGAAAAAATCAGAGAGAGCCTCCTATTTACAATTATTTAAAGACTGTGGATGGGAGCATATTACAGACTTTAATGGTTTTTCCTACTTTAGAAAGCTTCATTCTGGAATTGAGTCGGATGCCGAGTTTGAAATTTATAATGACGCGGCTGGGAAGTTAGCTATGGTGAAACGGATTTTAACGAGGCGGATGCTTCCTATTTTGCTTCTCTTTTTAGCTCTACTACCGGTTTTCACAAAGTTTGTCACTGGAGGTAGTTCTTTCAGTTGGGAAATGTTTTTGATTGTTATAATAGATGGTGTTTTATTGATAGTCCATGCGATTCAGATTTCTTATATTTTTTGGAGATTGTTTCAAAAGTGGAAAGAATTATCTGATAAATAACGCCAGGCATGTTTTCTAATTTTGGGGTAAGGCAATGAATAGCAGAGTAGAATTTCGGATTTTCACCATTGTTGATTTGGACAAGGAAGAAGGATATTTACATGAGATGCATTTGAAAGGTTGGAAGTATAGAACTAGTCGTTTTGGTTTGTTCTATTTTGACCAATGTCAACCAGACGATGTTATCTACTGTATCTATGATTCTAGGTTTCTTAAAAAGCATAAGCATGAACTGCAAGATTTTAGAGATAGAGGTTGGGAATTGATAGGAGCAGGTTCTTGTTCGATTCTTCGTAAATCGGCTTCTGATATACTTTCAGAGGATCAAGTCTATATGAGTAAGAGACTCAGATGGGAAGTTGTACGATATAGACTTCGTTCCTGTACAGCTACTTTCTTAGGTGGTCTTGTTGTTTGTATGAGTTTGTTTCGAGAAGAATTGTCGCAATCTTTCTTTGTCATTTTTGCTCTATATGCTTTTATGATTTCTTATCTAATCCATGGTTTTTTCAGACTTAAAAGGAAATACCGAGTAGATGGAAGGTGAGTTTCTCGGTCTGTAGACTGATTTTTAGCACTCTTGATAAAAGAGTGCTAATTTTTTGAGTTTTTATCTTGACATTCTCTTTTAAGGGTGTATAATAGAATCATAAGTTAGCACTTAAGTGTATCGAGTGCTAATTGATCAGACAGAGAGGAGTGATGAGATGGTTACAGAGCGTCAGCAGGATATTCTAAATCTCATTATTGACATCTTTACCAAAACGCACGAACCTGTCGGATCCAAAGCCTTGCAGGAGTCTATTAACTCTAGCAGTGCAACCATTCGTAATGATATGGCGGCTTTAGAAAAGCAAGGGTTGCTTGAGAAGGCTCATACTTCAAGTGGTCGGATGCCAAGTGTTGCTGGTTTTCAGTACTATGTGAAACACTCACTTGATTTTGACCGATTGGCTGAAAATGAGGTATATGAGATTGTCAAAGCCTTTGACCAGGAATTCTTCAAATTGGAGGATATTTTGCAAGAAGCTGCTAATCTATTGACAGACTTGAGTGGCTGTACGGTAGTAGCACTGGATGTTGAGCCCAGCAGGCAACGGTTGACAGCCTTTGATATCGTTGTTTTGGGGCCACATACAGCCTTGGCAGTATTTACCCTAGATGAGTCGCGAACGGTTACCAGTCAGTTTCTGATTCCAAGGAACTTTTTGCAGGAGGATTTGCTGAAACTGAAGAGCATCATTCAGGAACGTTTCCTCGGCCACACCGTTCTAGATATTCACTACAAGATTCGGACGGAGATTCCGCAGATTATCCAGCGTTACTTTACAACAACGGACAATGTTATCGATCTCTTTGAGCATATCTTTAAGGAAATGTTCAACGAAAATATTGTGGTGGCGGGCAAGGTTAATCTCTTGAATTTTGCCAATCTAGCAGCCTATCAGTTCTTTGACCAACCGCAAAAGGTGGCCTTGGAGATTCGTGAGGGGCTGCATGAGGATCAGATGCAAAATGTCCGTGTTGCAGACAGTCAAGAGTCCTGTCTAGCTGACCTAGCGGTGATTAGTAGCAAGTTCCTCATTCCTTATCGGGGAGTTGGAATTCTAGCGATTATCGGTCCAGTCAATCTGGATTACCAACAGCTAATCAACCAAGTCAATGTGGTCAACCGTGTTTTGACCATGAAGTTGACAGATTTTTACCGCTACCTCAGCAGTAATCATTACGAAGTACATTAAGATTGAAATCATTAAAGGAGGCGAAAATGGCCCAAGATATAAAAAATGAAGAAGTAGAAGAAGTCCAAGAAGAGGAAGTTGTGGAAACGGTAGAAGAAACAAGTCCTGAGAAGTCTGAATTGGACTTGGCAAATGAACGTGCGGATGAGTTCGAAAATAAATACCTTCGCGCTCATGCAGAAATGCAAAATATCCAACGCCGTGCCAATGAAGAGCGTCAAAACTTGCAACGTTATCGTAGCCAGGATTTGGCAAAAGCGATTCTCCCTTCTTTGGACAACCTTGAGCGTGCACTCGCAGTTGAAGGTTTGACAGACGATGTTAAAAAAGGATTGGAGATGGTGCAAGAAAGCTTGATTCACGCTTTGAAAGAAGAAGGAATCGAAGAAATCGCAGCTGACGGTGAATTTGACCATAACTATCATATGGCCATCCAAACTCTCCCAGCAGACGATGAACACCCAGCAGATACCATCGCCCAAGTCTTCCAAAAAGGCTATAAACTCCATGACCGTATCCTACGCCCAGCAATGGTTGTGGTGTATAATTAGAAGTTTTATATGTCGAAACAATATAGTAGGAAGATGAGAATGAAAAAGATAGCGGCTACAAATTGGGCTATTGGAATTGTCGTTTTCTTTCTGGTAGTAGGGATATTTTTTGCTTATCCTATTTCGGAAGGAGCAAAGGTTTCTTATTTTGGAACGCAACCAGTAATTTGGCTGCAAAAAGTATTAGAACTTATATTGCAACCTATTTTAATTGGTCAATTGTTATTCTTACTTACAGAAGATATGTCAGTAAGTAAGAAAGACTGATTTAGTATTGTCCGAAACGACAATAAACTATGAAAGAAATATAAAAAGCAAGCCGGAGGCTTGCAAGGAAGATATTTCTCGCCGTGGTGAAAGTTTCAGTAGCTTCTGCTACTGAAACAGGGGATTTTTGAGACAATAGGCTCAAAAATAAGTGATGAAATCCCGTAGGGAGTTGCTCACGTCCCCACCACTTAAGGGATATATCAAAAAATCAAAATTCGAATAAAAATTTAAGGAGAAAAACACATGTCTAAAATTATCGGTATTGACTTAGGTACAACAAACTCAGCAGTTGCAGTTCTTGAAGGAACTGAAAGCAAAATCATCGCAAACCCAGAAGGAAACCGTACAACTCCATCTGTAGTTTCATTCAAAAATGGTGAAATCATCGTTGGTGACGCTGCAAAACGTCAAGCAGTTACAAACCCAGATACAGTCATCTCTATCAAATCTAAGATGGGTACTTCTGAAAAAGTTTCTGCAAATGGAAAAGAATACACTCCGCAAGAAATCTCAGCTATGATTCTTCAATACTTGAAAGGCTACGCTGAGGACTATCTTGGTGAAAAAGTGACTAAAGCAGTTATTACAGTTCCAGCTTACTTCAACGACGCTCAACGTCAAGCAACAAAAGACGCTGGTAAAATCGCTGGTCTTGAAGTAGAACGTATCGTCAACGAACCAACAGCAGCAGCCCTTGCTTACGGTTTGGACAAGACTGATAAAGAAGAAAAAATCTTGGTATTTGACCTTGGTGGTGGTACATTCGACGTTTCTATCCTTGAATTGGGTGACGGTGTCTTCGACGTATTGTCAACTGCAGGAGACAACAAACTTGGTGGTGACGACTTTGACCAAAAAATCATCGACCACTTGGTAGCAGAATTCAAAAAAGAAAATGGTATTGACTTGTCTACTGACAAGATGGCAATGCAACGTTTGAAAGATGCAGCTGAAAAAGCGAAGAAAGACCTTTCTGGTGTGACTTCAACTCAAATCAGCTTGCCATTTATCACTGCTGGTGAAGCTGGACCTCTTCACTTGGAAATGACTTTGACTCGTGCGAAATTTGATGATTTGACTCGTGACCTTGTAGAACGTACAAAAGTTCCAGTTCGTCAAGCCCTTTCAGATGCAGGTTTGAGCTTGTCAGAAATCGACGAAGTTATCCTTGTTGGTGGTTCAACTCGTATCCCTGCCGTTGTAGAAGCTGTTAAGGCTGAAACTGGTAAAGAACCAAACAAATCAGTAAACCCTGACGAAGTAGTTGCTATGGGTGCTGCGATCCAAGGTGGTGTCATTACTGGTGATGTTAAAGACGTTGTCCTTCTTGATGTAACACCATTGTCACTTGGTATCGAAACAATGGGTGGTGTCTTCACAAAACTCATCGACCGTAACACAACAATTCCAACATCTAAATCACAAGTCTTCTCAACAGCAGCAGACAACCAACCAGCCGTTGATATCCACGTTCTTCAAGGTGAACGCCCAATGGCAGCAGATAATAAGACTCTTGGACGCTTCCAATTGACAGACATCCCAGCTGCACCTCGTGGAATTCCTCAAATCGAAGTAACATTTGATATCGACAAGAACGGTATCGTGTCTGTTAAGGCTAAAGACCTTGGAACTCAAAAAGAACAAACTATTGTGATCCAATCTAACTCAGGTTTGACTGACGAAGAAATCGACCGCATGATGAAAGATGCAGAAGCAAACGCTGAAGCAGATAAGAAACGTAAAGAAGAAGTTGACCTTCGTAACGAAGTAGACCAAGCTATCTTTGCAACTGAAAAGACTATCAAGGAAACTGAAGGAAACGGTTTCGACGCAGAACGTGACGCTGCCCAAGCTGCCCTTGATGACCTTAAGAAAGCTCAAGAAGACAACAACTTGGACGAAATGAAAGCAAAACTTGAAGCATTGAACGAAAAAGCTCAAGGCCTTGCTGTTAAACTCTACGAACAAGCCGCAGCAGCCCAACAAGCTCAAGCAGGAGCAGAAGGCGCACAAGCAACAGGAAACGCAGGCGATGACGTCGTAGACGGAGAGTTTACGGAAAAATAAGATGTTGAGGCGTTAAGAAAACGAAAGAAAAATAGGAAGCCATCGCCTTGTGCGATGCACAAAAGATGGCTTATCTTTTTTCCGAAGTTTTTAGCCGAAACTCAGTTAAGCCTAACTCGTCAAGAATGACTAATCACTAAACTGATTGTCCTTCTACGGTGCTTTACTTAAATGTTAATGATGATAGGAAGAAATCCAGAGGTTGCAACCCAGCCTCTGTTTTTCGATAAAAAGGGCCTAAACCTGATTTATTTGGGGTTTGTCTCATCAATATGAAATATAGGAATTGAACCCGACCTAAATCGTGGTTTCGTTCCGCAACAATAACAGAAAGGAACAAAGGTGTTCAGGGAATTGAACACGGGTTCCCAAATTTCTTACTCAATATAAAAGAAAGGAATTGAATCCGACCTAAATTCTCGGAAAAAAGATAAATCTGTCTAGGAGCATCGCTCCAGCGTCAGATTTCCTATTTATCAGTCGAATTTTACGGTCTTGGTATCTTGTATGAACAATACTGAATTTTATGATCGTCTGGGGGTGTCAAAAAACGCTTCGGCAGACGAGATCAAAAAGGCTTATCGTAAGCTTTCCAAAAAATATCACCCAGATATCAATAAGGAGCCTGGTGCTGAGGAAAAGTACAAGGAAGTTCAGGAAGCTTATGAGACTTTGAGTGACGACCAAAAACGGGCTGCCTATGACCAATACGGTGCTGCTGGAGCCAACGGTGGTTTTGGTGGAGCTGGTGGTTTCGGCGGTTTCAACGGGGCAGGAGGCTTCGGTGGTTTTGAGGACATCTTCTCAAGTTTCTTCGGCGGAGGCGGTGCTTCGCGCAATCCAAACGCTCCTCGTCAAGGGGATGACCTCCAGTATCGTGTGAACTTGACCTTTGAAGAAGCTATTTTTGGAGCTGAAAAAGAGGTTAAGTACAATCGTGAAGCTGGCTGTCATACATGTAACGGTTCTGGTGCTAAGCCAGGAACAAGTCCAGTCACTTGTGGACGCTGTCATGGTGCTGGTGTCATTAACGTCGATACGCAGACTCCGCTTGGTATGATGCGTCGCCAAGTAACCTGTGATGTCTGTCATGGTCGCGGAAAAGAAATCAAAGATCCATGTACAACTTGTCACGGAACAGGGCATGAAAAACAAGCGCATAGCGTACATGTAAAAATCCCTGCTGGTGTGGAAACCGGTCAACAAATTCGCTTAGCTGGTCAGGGTGAAGCAGGCTTTAACGGTGGACCTTATGGTGACTTGTATGTAGTAGTTTCTGTGGAAGCCAGCGACAAATTTGAACGTGAAGGAACGACTATCTTCTACAATCTCAACCTCAACTTTGTTCAAGCAGCGCTTGGTGATACAGTTGATATCCCGACTGTTCACGGTGATGTTGAATTGGTTATCCCAGAGGGAACTCAGACTGGTAAGAAATTCCGCCTACGTGGTAAGGGAGCTCCGAGCCTTCGTGGCGGTGCAGTTGGTGACCAATACGTTACAGTTAATGTCGTAACACCGACAGGCTTGAACGACCGTCAAAAAGCAGCGCTTAAAGAATTCGCAGCTGCTGGTGATTTAAAAATCAATCCAAAGAAAAAGGGATTCTTTGACCATATTAAAGATGCCTTTGAAGGAGAATAAAGCAAAAAGAGCCGAGTGGCTCTTTTTTGTTTATAGATTTTTTAAGACTTTCCTTAAGTAATGACGGACGGTAGCGACCTTCTTCGAAGTTCCATACCTAAACTTTGAGCCTAGGTCTCAAAGTTTCCGTACACCTGAAACCAGGCTGTTTCAGGTGTTTTCATTACGGCGGAAAGTCTTCGATTTAGTTGTGAAATGGTGAATGAGTTGCCTAAATTATGATGTATTGTTGATGTAATATAGCTTGTTTATGTTTTAAAAAGAGCCACTCGGCTCTTTTTACTTATCTTCAGTTTCCTGTGTTTCTTTAATCACAGCTAGTCTAGTCTGGATATCCTTTTCCAAGACTTTAAATTTGTAAGTCAGGTCTTCTTGGTATTCCTTGATGAGTTCTTTTTGCTGGTCAATGATTTGTAGGCTGTTTTGGATAATATCCACATCGTCCTTGATAGCTTGAACGCGGTCAGTGGTATTCAAGACTTCATCTGTGATGGTTTGGCGATTTTTTGTGAGCAGATAACTTCCAGCTGCAGCTCCTGCAAATAGCAGTAGGTTGGATAATTTCATGGCAACTCCTTAGGCGTTTTTGATAGTTTCAGCGACTTGAGCAAGTTTGTCAAAGTCTGGTTCGTGGGCAATAAAATCAATCTTGAGGTCATCGTCCGCACTGTAGCGAGGCACGAGGTGAACGTGGGTATGAAAGACGGTTTGCCCTGCGATTTCTTCACAGTTGGCAATGATATTCATACCAGTAGCCTTGGTAGCTTTCATGACTTTTTGAGCTACTTTTGGTACTTGGGCAAAGAGTTGGCTGGCGCTAGTAGCATCCATTTCCAAAAGATTGCGATAGTGCTTTTTAGGTACGACCAAGGTATGTCCTGGTGTCACTTGAGAGATATCAAGAAAGGCAAGAACCTGCTCATCTTCATATACTTTTGAAGCAGGAATTTCCCCTGCGATGATTTTACAAAAAATGCAATCTGACATAAAATCTACCTCTACTGTATTGAATTTTGATATAATATAGCTACATTATACCAGATTTGGAGAAAATATGTTAGAAATTAAAAACCTGACAGGTGGCTATGTTCATGTTCCTGTTTTGAAAGATGTGTCTTTTACCGTTGAAAGTGGACAGTTGGTCGGTTTGATTGGTCTCAATGGTGCTGGGAAATCGACGACTATCAATGAGATTATCGGTCTGTTGACACCTTATAGTGGCTCTATCAATATCAATGACTTGACCCTGCAAGAAGATGCGACAAGTTACCGCAAGCAGATTGGCTACATTCCAGAAACGCCCAGCCTGTATGAGGAATTGACCCTCAGAGAGCATATCGAAACGGTTGCTATGGCTTATGGTATTGAGCAGAAAGTGGCTTTTGATCGAGTGGAACCTTTGTTAAAAATGTTCCGTCTGGACCAGAAATTGGACTGGTTTCCTGTTCATTTTTCAAAAGGGATGAAGCAGAAGGTCATGATTATCTGTGCTTTTGTGGTGGATCCAAGTCTTTTCATAGTGGATGAGCCCTTCCTTGGTCTGGATCCGCTAGCTATTGCAGACTTGATTCAGCTTTTGGAAGTGGAAAAGCAAAAGGGTAAGTCTATTCTCATGAGTACTCACGTGCTGGATTCGGCGGAGAAGATGTGTGATGCCTTTGTCATTCTTCACAAGGGAGAGGTGCGTGCCAAGGGAAATCTCCTGCAACTGCGCGAAGCCTTTGATATGCCTGAGGCTAGTTTGAATGATATTTACTTGGCTCTGACCAAAGAGGAGGAGCTATGAGAGACTTGTTTTTAAAGAGAAAGCAGGCTTTTCGTAAGGAGTGTCTTGGTTATCTGCGCTATGTTCTCAATGACCACTTTGTCTTGTTCCTGCTTGTTCTGCTGGGATTTCTAGCCTACCAGTACAGTCAACTCTTGCAAGATTTTCCTGAAAATCATTGGCCTATCCTTTTGTTTGTAGGAATTACCTCTGTTTTACTGTTGCTTTGGGGAGGAATTGCCACCTATATGGAGGCTCCAGACAAGCTCTTTCTCTTGGTTGGAGAAGAGGAAATCAAGCTCCATCTCAAGCGTCAAACTGGCATTTCCCTAGTCTTTTGGCTCTTTGTCCAGACCCTTTTCTTGCTGTTATTTGCGCCTTTATTTTTAGCAATGGGCTATGGCTTGCCTGTTTTTCTGGTCTATGTGCTTTTATTGGGAGTAGGTAAATATTTCCTCTTTCGTCAAAAGGCCAGCAAATTTTTCACGGAAACTGGACTGGACTGGGACTATGTCATTTCCCAAGAAAGCAAGCGTAAGCAAGTCTTGCTTCGTTTCTTTGCCCTCTTTACGCAGGTCAAGGGGCTTTCAAACAGCGTCAAGCGTCGTGCTTATCTGGACTTTATCCTAAAGGCTGTTCAGAAGGTGCCTGGGAAGATTTGGCAAAATCTCTATCTGCGTTCTTATCTGCGAAATGGAGACCTCTTTGCCCTCAGTCTCCGTCTGCTCTTGCTTTCCATACTGGCGCAGGTCTTTATCGAGCAAGCTTGGATTGCGACAGCAGTGGTAGTTCTCTTTAACTACCTCTTGCTCTTCCAGTTGCTGGCCCTCTATCATGCCTTTGACTACCAGTATTTGACCCAACTCTTTCCACTAGACAAGGGGCAAAAGGAAAAAGGCTTGCAGGCTGTAGTCCGAGGATTGACCAGTTTTGTTTTACTTGTGGAATTAGTTGTTGGGTTGATTACCTTCCAAGAAAAACTAGCCCTTCTAGCCTTGCTGGGTGCAGGTTTGGTTTTACTAGTCTTGTACTTACCTTATCAAGTAAAACGTCAGATGCTGGATTAATCTTGCCTATATGACACTA
This sequence comes from Streptococcus sp. 5346, assembly GCF_013277455.1. GTDB lineage: Bacteria > Bacillota > Bacilli > Lactobacillales > Streptococcaceae > Streptococcus. The sequence continues at coordinate 49,768 of NZ_VMMY01000002.1, read as the reverse complement.
AAAAAGAAGTTGAGTTCAGTTTGTCTCAGCTTCTTTTATTTTCTACAGGATAATGGTTGGTCCGTAGAGACTCAACTTGGTCTTGACTTGGTCAAAGTGGAAGCGGTCATAGGCCCGCCAAGCGGCGCGAGTTGGAGCATCTGGATTGAGGGCGCTGAGTCCCATGAGAAGACTGGAAGTCTGGTAGAATTTTTCCAGTTCAATCAAGACTCGATTATCCACTGTCTCAGCCTTGGCTAGAAAACCAAGAATAGAGTCTAATTGCTCCTGAAAGCGGACGTCGTCAGCGCTTGCCTGTTTGCATGCTTGGTAGGTTTTGTTTAAGTCAGTAATCAAGGTTTGAGCTCTTTTGATAGGGTCTGTATCTGTCATGAGAATTCCTCCTCTAATCTGGGTGCTAGTCTTGTTTCTAGCAACTGTGTTTTGATACTGTCAGTCTATCACTTTTATCTCCTTTTCAACCATAAAATCTTTAATTGTCCTTGAAATTTCCTGAATGGTACTGTTAAGATTTTATGATAAAATAGTGGTAAGATTATCATGCTTATTTGAGGAACAAGCTACCCTTCAGGAGCATTAAAGGCCTGTTTAGGATTTGGTTGGCTTGTATCATAGTATTTTTGCTATTCTCTTTTTAGGAAGAAATCGAAACAAGGAGAGTAAGAAGATGAGAATATTTGTTTTAGAAGATGATTTTTCCCAACAGACTAGGATTGAAACGACCATTGAGAAACTCTTGAAAGAACATCACATCACTCCCAGCTCTTTTGAAGTTTTTGGCAAACCAGAGCAACTGCTGGCTGAAGTGCATGAGAAGGGGGCCCATCATCTATTCTTTTTGGATATTGAGATTCGAAATGAGGAGATGAAGGGTCTGGAAGTGGCTAGAAAGATTCGGGATAGGGATCCTTATGCTCTCATCGTCTTTGTGACGACTCACTCGGAGTTTATGCCCCTGTCCTTTCGCTACCAGGTGTCAGCTTTGGACTACATTGATAAGGCCCTTTCGGCAGAGGAGTTTGAATCTCGGATCGAGACAGCCCTCCTCTATGCCAATAGTCAGGATAGTAAAAGTCTGGCGGAAGATTGCTTTTACTTTAAATCAAAATTTGCTCAATTCCAGTATCCTTTTAAAGAGGTCTACTATCTCGAAACGTCGCCCAGAGCCCATCGTGTTATTCTCTATACCAAGACAGACAGGTTGGAATTTACAGCGAGTTTAGAGGAGGTTTTCAAGCAGGAGCCCCGTCTCTTGCAGTGCCATCGCTCTTTTCTCATTAATCCTGCCAATGTAGTTCGTTTGGATAAGAAAGAGAAACTCCTTTTCTTTCCCAATGGAGGAAGCTGTATGATTGCGCGTTATAAGGTCAGAGAAGTGTCTGAGGCCATCAATAACTTACATTGAGTGAGGTGCTGGAATGGAATTAGTTTGGAAGATAGTATATGTGTTTTTGATATCTGGATTGGAATTGTTTATATTTTTTAAGGTGGATGGAATTGTTCTAACTCTGGAGAGAGTTTTTAAGTCCTTTCTTTTTAAGCTACTTTTAGCAGTTGTTTTTGTAACGATTAGCTATATAGTAGGAAATACTTACCTAACTTATTTTATGGAACCCTTGTACGGCATTGGTTTATCTTTCTTATTGTTAAGAGGGCTTCCTAAAAAACTACTCTTCTTTTATGGTCTCTTCCCAATGATGTTGGTGAATCTTTTTTTCAGGGTAGTCTCCTATTTTGTGATTCCATTTTGGGGGCAAGGGCATGTGTATGATGACCGCTCTTTTATTTGGTTATGTATAAAAATTTTCATTTGCTTTATTTCTCTAGCCTTTTTGAAATGGTTAGACTATGATTTTACTAGTTTGAGAAGGGAGACTCTCGATAAAGGTTTTCAAAAGTCCCTGACTACGATTAACTGGATAATGGGGGCTTACTATCTAGTGATGCAAAGTCTGTCTTTCTTTGAATATGAACAAGGTATTCAATCAACGACTGTTCGCCATCTCATCCTAGTCTTTTACCTACTCTTTTTTATGGGTATTATCAAGAAGCTAGATACCTATTTGAAGGACAAACTCCATGAGAGATTGGACCAAGAACAGGCCTTGCGCTACAGAGATATGGAACGCTATAGTCGGCATATAGAGGAACTTTACAAGGAAGTCCGGAGTTTTCGCCATGACTACACCAACCTCTTGACCAGTTTACGTCTGGGCATTGAAGAGGAGGATATGGAGCAGATAAAAGAGGTCTACGACTCGGTCTTAAAGGATTCTAGTCAGAAATTGCAGGACAACAAATATGACCTTGGCAGATTGGTAAATATTCGGGACCGTGCCCTCAAAAGTCTTCTAGCAGGGAAATTTCTAAAAGCTAGAGATAAGAAGATTGTCTTTAATGTCGAAGTTCCTGAGGAGATTCAGGTCGAGGGGATGAGTCTACTTGATTTTCTAACCATTGTGTCCATCCTTTGTGACAATGCTATTGAAGCCAGTGCAGAGGCCAGTCAACCTCATGTTTCAATCGCCTTTTTAAAAAATGGAGCACAGGAGACCTTTATCATTGAAAATTCCATCAAAGAAGAGGGCATAGATATTTCTGAGATTTTCTCCTTTGGAGCCAGTTCTAAAGGGGAAGAGAGAGGAGTTGGTCTCTATACTGTTATGAAAATTGTGGAAAGCCATCCTAATACCAGTCTAAATACCACCTGTCAAAATCAAGTCTTTCGTCAGGTTTTAACAGTTCACTCGATGTCAGTTGATGATTAGAAGATCTGTGGAAAGAAGTACCGCCTGTAGTCATCAATTAAAATGCCATAGTATATGAGGTACCCTATATGAATAAGAAATCCTTTTTTATCATCTGTTCTACGTTGATTATAGCATCGAATCTTCTCATGATTTCCGTGGTGAATAAGGGAGAAGGAACAGGGAGCAACCTGTTTGTGATTGCTATAGCCTGTGTTATGTTACCAGTCTTTTTATATGCAGTTGAAAACCAACTGACTTCATTGATAAGAGTAGAATCAATACTCCTGATTCAGTTGGCAGTTATATCTCTACTCCGTCTTGTCAACAGAATAGGGAGTACGCCTGAAATTCTCAACATTATCATTACCCTTATCGCTTTGGCAAGTGGAACAGCTGCTATCCTTGTTGCGATCATGAGAATATATGAGAACATACGGAAGTGAGGGTGAGTAGTTTTCTATTTTGTATTTTCACATTGTCAAGTTCCCCAGGGCAAGTATGTTTTTCATGCTTGCTTTTTTTATTTTTAACAATTCAAGATGTTTTGATGACCGTTTGTGATTTGGATGGAAAATTTTAAAAAATAGTAGTATACTAGCCTTATTAAGGTTGTAATAGGACGAAAGTAAAAAGAGGTATTCCTCGTGAATGCAAAAACAATGTTACAATTGGCTATTATGGTTGCTTAAAGGCTTGAGCTTGTATGTAGAGGAGCTGTACTTGGAGGTAATTATGGATTTCAAAACTTTTCTTATTGTTTTTGTTGTTGGCATGTTTGTTTCTTTTATTACTTCTTTAATTAGGGAAAAATTTTTAAAATCTCCAAAGAAGAATAAAGATAGATCTAATTAGATAAAGAGATTTTTTATCGCTAGTTTAATCTATAGGGGAGTTTCTTTAATATTGTTTCGCCTGTCAAAATGATATGTGATAGCAGGATAAAAAATCTACAAATTAAGTTGGTATCAATATGGTGTAAAGGGCAAGTATGTTTTTCATGCTTGCTTTTTTAAATTTTTTACAATTCAAGATGTTTTGATGACCATTTATGATTTGAGTAATCCAAGGTCAAAATGAGTGCTATACTAGCAGTGTAAAGGTTCTAGCTCAACAAACATTCAGGAGGAAATCTTATGAAGAAAAAAATATTTGTCATTTTCATCTTGTATCTGATCATGTCCATCTTTCTATATCCGCTTAGGGAGAGTGCTTGGTATCAGCTATTTTATACTATAGCCTATGTGATTGCAGCTATGATTTATTTTGCTATTCTTAAAAAGAAAGGAGCAAAGAAATGAAAACTTTTCTTGCTAAAAAACGGAACATCTTCCTTGCGAGATTGTTCCTAGGGCAGTTGCCCTTACTTGTCTCTACTTATCTATTTCTATCTCGTCAGTTTTTAAATTTTTCCTTGGTTTTCCAATTTCTCTTGGTAGTTATTAACTTGGTTTCTATTTTGGTTACTGTTTACCTCACTAGGGAAATGAGAATCAGAGAGTTTGAAGATGATGATTTGGTTAGTCCTAGAACCAATCAACTCATGTATATCGGCTTGACAGGCTTTATGTCTATTATTTGTTTGTATAGAGGGATCACAGCAGGAGAATTCTATCAACAATTAATTGCCTATATTGGCGCTATTCTCTGCTTGCTTATCATGCTTCTGCTCATTTGGGGCTTGAAGTATTATAAAAAGTAGCTTGCCTTCTTCTTCTGACAGAATCTTTGATTAGAAGGCTCTATTAAACTGTCCGTGAAATAAGTGAATGGAGGTATTTAAAATGAAATATAGATTATTTCTTGTTATTTTCTTGAGTAGTGTGTTGAATATTCTTTTAGGGACATTTTTACAAATCTCTAATGTATCGATTGGGTGGCTTGTTCTCTACAGTGGATTATTTGAAGCAGGCATTTTCCTTCTTGCTAATAAAGGGGTGGCGGTAAAAATCAAGGAAGTAGACATTCGAAACCGCTTTAAATTTATTTTTGGAAAAACCTTATGGTTTCAAATTCTTTTGCTCATCTTTTTGATGGTCAAACTTTATCTTGGTTTGGATGCGAGGTTGATTTTATTCTATGGACATATTTTCATTGTCTTTAATGCCTTAATGTATCTATTATCTAGTAGTCAGGTTAGCCTTAAAAAGAACAAGCTGTCTTCTTAATCTTGCAGTAATAGAGCCTGACAAGGCGAGCCATCCTGTCTTGTAGATAGTAGGAGGAATTCTATGAAAAAACACCCTATTCTTTTCAAAACGAGTGCAATTCTTTCTTATTTGTTTCTGTTTTTCGGACTGTCTTGGACGACCCAATTTTGGAGCAATTATTGGGAGTTCTCGTCTTGGGTAGGAAATATTATCTGGATTCGAAACATCATCAGCCTTCTCTTTATCTGCTTGATGATTTGGATTTTGGTTAGGTCGGGCCATGCTTATCTCTTTCGTATCCCTAGAAAAAAGTGGTTGAGCTATTCCGTCCTGACGGTGTTAGCAGCTGTTGTGCTTATCTGTTTTAACTATCTGACAGCTAAACACGTTCAGGGGACGAACGAAGGTTGGAATTTGTTTATTGCCTATAGTGAGACCAATTTTGCGGAGTTTGGTGTTTACCTAACCTTAATCGTACTAGGACCTCTGATGGAAGAATTGGTGTGTAGAGGACTGCTTCAACATGCCTTCTTTAAGAATTCGAGGTGGGGGCTGGATCTTCTCTTTCCGTCATTCTTATTTGCCTTGCCCCACTTTTCTAGCTTGCCAAGTTTCGCAGATATTCTTGTCTATACGGCAGTGGGCTGTCTATTTGCCTGTCTAACACGTTATACGAAGAGTATCTATCCTTCTTATTCGATTCATATTGTTAATAATATCATCGCAAACTTACCATTTTTGCTCACTTTTTTACATAGGGTCTTGGGGTAAAAAAACAAAAGTCTTGCTTTTCAGCCATAGAGGAGGTTACCATGTATAAACACTTATTTTTCCTAGATTCCAAAACCTTAGACTGGTTGACTCCTTATATTCTGGTCTTGGCTTCTGACACCATTACCTTTAATGTTTTTGTGCTAACCTTTGTATCTGTTATGGCCTTTTATTTCCTAAACCCCATGCTATCTTTAATGGCTATCTTTTTAGGGGGTGGTTATGTGGTCGGATTTTGGTTACTCAAATGATTTGTTTTGGAAAGGCTAGAACTAAAGAATGACGTGTAGGAAGTCTGTTTGTTGAGGAGGATAGTTTTATGGAGTTTTTTGATAAATTTCATGCCTTGTGTTTTGGATTTTTAGTACTAATAATCGTCATTACAGTTCCTTATACGATTAACCATGGGGATTTTTTTCAAAATGAATCTGAATTGATTATTGTAAGTCTTCTAGTAACCTCGCTGAGTGTTGCTTATGCTAGAAAGTTTGATATGATTTCTTTTGGGATGTTAAGCAAGAAACAACTTTTGCTTTTCACTGCAATCTTTCTTCTAAGTGTACTTGAGACGCTGGTTTATATTCATTTCTTCGCTGTTTCTTCTGGCGCAGGAGTTCAACACTTGGCGGAAGTCAGCAGAGGAATTTCTCTGTCTTTGATTTTGACTACCTCAGTTTTTGGCCCCATCCAGGAGGAACTCATTTTCAGAGGACTTCTTCAAGGTGCGGTTTTTGACAACTCTTGGTTAGGGCTTGTGCTAACTTCCTCTCTCTTTTCTTTCATACATGGACCTTCTAATGTCCCTTCGTTTATTTTTTATCTACTTGGGGGCTTGTTGCTGGGCTTTGCTTATAAAAAGAGCCAAAATTTGTGGGTTTCTACTTTAGTTCATATGTTTTACAACAGTTGGCCACTCCTATATTATTTATAAAAATCATGAAAGGTAAGCAGAAGACGGTGCTTGCCTTTTTCTTTCTATAATGATACCCAAGCCAATCCAGAGGCTTTTCTTTGAGAATCGGGTGTGGAGCGGTTGACGAATAGGGCAAAAACTAGTAGAATAGTAAGGAAACTTTATACGGAGGAAAGAAATGGATTTGGGTGATAATGAGCTAACACTGACTCCCATACCTGGGAAAAGTGGCAAGGCTTATATGGGTAGCTATCCTGATGGGAAGCGTATCTTTGTAAAAATGAACACCTCTCCAATCCTACCTGGTCTAGCTAGAGAACAAATTGCTCCACAATTATTATGGAGTCGCCGTTTGGCAGATGGGCGTGATATGTGTGCTCAAGAATGGTTGACAGGCAAAATATTGACCCCCTATGATATGAATCGTAAACAAATCGTCAATATCTTAACCCGTCTGCATCGCTCACGTCCGTTGATGACACAGTTGAGTCGTTTGGGATATGCCATGGAAACACCTGTAGATTTACTACAGTCTTGGCAGGAAACGGCTCCAGATGCTTTGCGTAAAAATCATTTTATCAGTGAAGTGATGGCTGATTTACGTCAGACTATTCCAGGATTTAGAGAGGACTATGCGACCATTGTCCATGGAGATGTACGACATAGTAATTGGATTGAGACAGACAGTGGCTTGATTTATTTGGTAGATTGGGATTCGGTTCGCTTGACCGACCGCATGTTTGATGTGGCCCATATGCTCTGCCATTATATTCCAGAACATCAGTGGAAGGAATGGTTGACCTACTACGGTTACAAGTACAATCAAACGGTATTAAATAAATTGTATTGGTACGGTCAATTGTCTTATTTGAGCCAGATTTCCAAGTATTATATGAACCAAGATTTAGAAAATGTCAATCGGGAGATCCATGGCCTGCGTCACTTCCGAGACAAGTATGGAAAGAGAAGATGAGAGTTAGAAATCGTAAAGGGGCGACAGAATTACTAGAGGCAAATCCCCAGTATGTGGTCCTCAATCCCTTGGAAGCCAAGGGGAAATGGCGGGACTTGTTTGGCAATGATAATCCTATTCATGTGGAAGTTGGAAGTGGAAAGGGTGCCTTTGTTTCAGGTATGGCTAAGCAAAACCCTGACATCAACTATATCGGGATTGATATTCAAAAGTCTGTTTTGAGCTACGCTTTGGACAAGGTGCTTGAAGTTGGAGTGCCTAACATTAAGCTCTTGTGGGTAGATGGTTCTGACTTGACTGACTACTTTGAAGACGGTGAGATCGACCGCTTGTATCTGAACTTTTCAGATCCTTGGCCGAAAAAACGCCATGAAAAGCGTCGTTTGACCTACAAGACCTTCTTGGATACCTTCAAGCGCATCTTGCCTGAAAATGGAGAAATTCATTTCAAGACGGATAACCGTGGCTTGTTTGAGTACAGTTTAGTGAGCTTTTCTCAGTATGGCATGAAGCTCAATGGTGTCTGGTTAGATTTACATGCCAGTGATTTTGAAGGCAATGTCATGACAGAATACGAGCAAAAATTCTCCAACAAGGGGCAAGTTATCTACCGAGTTGAGGCAGAATTTTAAGAAATAGCCTGAAATCAGGCTGTATAGGTGCTTTTGCTTTACATAAGTTGGCAAACGTGCTATACTATGAGTAAGAATATGAAAAGTGAGGCGGGGAAATATCTTCGCCTCTTGCTTATGAGGAGGTGGACGCAATCGCAACAATCGTAGAATTAGTCAGAGAAGTTGTAGAACCTGTCATAGAAGCTCCTTTCGAACTCGTGGATATCGAGTATGGAAAGATTGGCAGTGACATGATTCTCAGTATTTTTGTAGATAAACCTGAAGGAATTACCTTGAACGACACGGCAGACTTGACAGAAATTATCAGTCCTGTCCTAGACACCATCAAGCCAGATCCCTTCCCAGAACAATATTTCCTAGAAATCACCAGTCCAGGCTTGGAACGTCCTTTAAAAACCAAGGATGCCGTCGCTGGAGCGGTTGGGAAATACATCCATGTCGGGCTCTACCAAGCCATCGATAAGCAAAAGGTCTTTGAAGGAACCTTGTTGTCCTTTGAAGAGGATGAGTTGACTATGGAATATATGGACAAGACGCGTAAGAAAACTGTCCAAATTCCATACAGTTTAGTATCAAAAGCACGTTTAGCAGTTAAATTATAGAAAAAGAAAGGATAGCTTTTGAGGATTCAAAAGTGAAGAAAACATGAGTAAAGAAATGCTAGAGGCCTTCCGCATTTTGGAAGAAGACAAGGGAATCAAAAAAGAAGATATCATCGACGCAGTAGTAGAGTCGCTTCGTTCCGCTTATCGCAGACGCTATGGTCAATCAGATAGCGTAGCCATTGACTTTAACGAAAAAACAGGTGACTTTACCGTTTATACTGTCCGTGAAGTGGTTGATGAAGTATTTGATAGCCGTTTGGAAATCAGCTTGAAAGATGCTCTTGCCATCAATTCAGCCTATGAGCTTGGTGACAAAATCAAGTTTGAAGAAGCACCAGCTGAGTTTGGTCGTGTAGCAGCCCAATCTGCCAAACAAACCATCATGGAAAAAATGCGCAAGCAAACACGTGCCATCACTTACAATACTTACAAAGAGCATGAACAAGAAATCATGTCTGGTACTGTAGAACGCTTTGACAACCGCTTTATATATGTCAACCTTGGCAGCATTGAAGCCCAATTGTCAAAACAAGATCAAATTCCTGGAGAAGTTTTTGCTTCTCATGATCGTATCGAAGTATATGTTTACAAGGTTGAAGACAACCCTCGCGGTGTGAATGTCTTTGTTAGCCGTAGCCATCCAGAAATGATCAAACGTTTGATGGAGCAAGAAATTCCAGAAGTTTATGACGGAACTGTTGAAATCATGAGCGTGGCTCGTGAAGCTGGTGACCGTACCAAGGTTGCCGTTCGTAGCCACAATCCAAACGTGGATGCTATTGGTACAATCGTTGGACGTGGTGGAGCCAATATCAAGAAGATTACTAGCAAATTCCACCCAGCTCGTTACGATGCTAAGAATGATCGTATGGTGCCAATCGAAGAAAATATCGATGTTATCGAGTGGGTAGCAGATCCAGCTGAATTTATCTACAATGCCATCGCTCCTGCTGAGGTAGACCAAGTTATCTTTGATGAAAACGACAGCAAACGTGCCTTGGTGGTTGTTCCTGATAACAAGCTTTCTCTTGCTATCGGTCGTCGTGGGCAAAACGTTCGCTTGGCGGCTCACTTGACTGGTTACCGTATCGATATCAAGTCTGCTAGTGAATTTGAAGCCATGGAAGAGGTTGCTTCAGTAGATTTGGAAGCAGAAAACGATACTGTAGAAGAATAAAAGCTGCTAGAGGAGGGAAAGATGAAAACGAGAAAAATCCCTTTGCGCAAGTCTGTTGTGTCCAATGAAGTGATTGATAAGCGTGATTTGCTCCGCATTGTCAAAAATAAAGAAGGGCAAGTCTTTATCGATCCGACAGGCAAGGCTAATGGCCGTGGCGCTTATATCAAGCTAGACAATGCAGAAGCCCTAGAGGCGAAAAAGAAGAAGGTCTTTAACCGCAGCTTTAGCATGGAAGTGGAAGAAAGCTTTTATGACGAGTTGATCGCTTATGTGGATCACAAAGTGAAAAGAAGAGAGTTAGGACTTGAATAAGCAAAAGATAAGTAATCTCTTGGGACTTGCTCAGCGAGCAGGGCGGATCATATCGGGTGAAGAATTGGTGGTCAAGGCCATTCAAGACGGCAAGGCCAAGATGGTCTTTCTAGCCCATGATGCTGGACCCAATCTGACCAAGAAGATTCAAGATAAAAGTCATTATTATCAAGTAGAAATTGTAACCGTGTTTTCAACACTGGAATTAAGCATAGCAGTCGGGAAATCGAGAAAGGTTTTGGCTGTGACAGATGCTGGATTTACAAAGAAAATGAGGTCTCTTATGGAATAGAAGAGGAGGACATGATTTGTCTAAGAAAAGATTGTACGAAATCGCAAAAGAACTTGGAAAAGAAAGTAAAGAAGTTGTAGCGCGTGCAAAAGAGTTGGGCTTGGATGTGAAAAGCCACTCATCAAGTGTGGAAGAAGCTGTCGCTGCAAAAATCGCTGCCAGCTTTAAGCCTGCAGCTGCTCCGAAAGCAGAAGCAAAACCTGCAGCACCAAAAGCAAGTGCAGAAAAGAAAGCCGAAAAATCTGAGCCAGTTAAACCAGCTGTAGCTAAGGAAGAGGTAAAACCTGCAGCCCCAAAAGCAAGTGCAGAAAAGAAAGCCGAAAAGTCTGAACCAGTAAAACCAGCTGTAGCCAAGGAAGAGGCAAAACCAGCTGAGGCAGTCGCTCCGAAGGCAGAAAAAGTAGCGGCTAAACCGCAAAGTCGTAATTTCAAGGCTGAGCGTGAAGCCCGTGCCAAAGAGCAGGCAGAACGACGCAAGCAAAACAAGGGCAATAACCGTGACCAACAACAAAACGGAAACCGTCAGAAAAACGACGGCCGTAATGGTGGAAAACAAGGTCAAGGCAACCGCGATAATCGTCGCTTTAATGACCAAGCTAAGAAACAGCAAGGTCAGCAAAATCGTAGAAATGAGCGCCGTCAGCAAGAGGACAAACGTCCAAATCAAGCGGCTCCACGTGTTGACTTTAAAGCCCGTGCAGCAGCCCTAAAAGCAGAGCAAAATGCTGAATATGCACGTTCAAGTGAGGAACGCTTCAAGCAGTATCAGGCTGCTAAAGAAGCCTTGGCTCAAGCTAACAAACGCAAGGAACCAGAGGAAATCTTTGAAGAAGCGGCTAAGTTAGCTGAACAAGCGCAACAAGCACAGCAAGTTCAAGCAGTGGTTGAAGTCGTCCCTGAGAAAAAAGAACCTGCAGTGGATACACGTCGTAAAAAACAAGCTCGACCAGACAAAAATCGTGACGATTATGATCACGAAGAAGATGGTCCTAGAAAACAACAAAAGAATCGAAGTAGTCAAAATCAAGTGAGAAATCAAAAGAATAGTAACTGGAATAACAACAAAAAGAACAAAAAAGGCAATAACAAGAACAACCGTAATCAGACTCCAAAACCTGTTACGGAGCGTAAATTCCATGAATTGCCAACAGAATTTGAGTATACAGATGGTATGACGGTTGCGGAAATCGCAAAACGTATCAAACGTGAACCAGCTGAAATCGTTAAGAAACTCTTTATGATGGGTGTCATGGCCACACAAAACCAATCTTTGGATGGGGAAACAATTGAACTCCTCATGGTGGATTACGGTATCGAAGCCAAACAAAAGGTTGAAGTGGATAATGCCGACATCGAACGTTTCTTTGTCGAAGATGGTTATCTTAATGAAGATGAATTGGTTGAGCGTCCACCAGTTGTAACTATCATGGGACACGTTGACCATGGTAAAACAACTCTCCTAGATACCCTTCGTAACTCTCGTGTTGCTACAGGTGAAGCAGGTGGTATCACTCAGCATATCGGTGCCTACCAAATTGTTGAAAATGGCAAGAAGATTACCTTCCTTGATACACCAGGACACGCGGCCTTTACATCTATGCGTGCGCGTGGTGCTTCTGTTACCGATATTACGATCTTGGTCGTAGCGGCAGATGACGGAGTTATGCCTCAAACTATCGAAGCCATCAACCACTCAAAAGCAGCCAACGTTCCAATTATCGTAGCCATCAACAAGATTGATAAACCAGGTGCCAACCCAGAACGCGTTATCGGTGAATTGGCAGAGCATGGTGTTATGTCAACGGCTTGGGGCGGAGATTCTGAATTTGTTGAAATCTCAGCTAAATTCAACCAAAATATCGAAGAATTGTTGGAAACAGTCCTTCTTGTGGCTGAAATCCAAGAACTCAAGGCAGACCCAACAGTTCGTGCGATCGGTACGGTTATCGAAGCGCGCTTGGATAAAGGAAAAGGTGCGGTCGCAACCCTTCTTGTTCAACAAGGTACTTTGAATGTTCAAGACCCTATCGTTGTCGGAAATACCTTCGGTCGTGTCCGTGCCATGACCAATGACCTTGGTCGTCGTGTTAAGGTAGCAGGTCCATCAACACCAGTTTCAATCACAGGTTTGAACGAAGCGCCAATGGCGGGTGACCACTTTGCCGTTTATGAAGATGAAAAATCTGCGCGTGCAGCCGGTGAAGAGCGTGCCAAACGTGCCCTCATGAAACAACGTCAAGCTACCCAACGTGTCAGCCTTGAAAACCTCTTTGATACACTTAAAGCTGGTGAACTCAAATCAGTTAACGTGATTATCAAGGCCGACGTACAAGGTTCTGTTGAAGCCCTTTCTGCCTCACTTCAAAAGATCGATGTGGAAGGTGTCAAAGTGACCATCGTTCACTCAGCAGTTGGTGCCATCAACGAATCTGACGTGACTCTTGCCGAAGCTTCAAATGCCTTTATCGTTGGTTTCAACGTACGCCCTACACCACAAGCTCGTCAACAAGCCGAAGCTGACGATGTAGAAATCCGTCTCCACAGCATTATCTACAAGGTTATCGAAGAGATGGAAGAAGCTATGAAAGGGATGCTTGATCCAGAATTTGAAGAAAAAGTCATCGGTGAAGCAGTTATCCGTGAAACCTTCAAGGTATCTAAAGTCGGAACTATCGGTGGATTCATGGTTATCAACGGTAAGGTTACCCGTGACTCTAAAGTCCGTGTTATCCGTGACGGTGTTGTTATCTATGATGGCGAACTCGCAAGCTTGAAACACTATAAAGACGACGTTAAGGAAGTTACAAACGGCCGTGAAGGTGGATTGATGATCGATGGCTACAATGATATCAAGATGGATGATGTGATTGAGGCGTACGTCATGGAAGAAATCAAGAGATAAGATTTTTTGCTCCTTTCTTAGGTGGTGAGGGACGCAAGCAAACCGATGGTTTCATTGCTTATTTTTGAGCCTAGGGTCTCAAAAATCCCCTGTTATGGGACTGATAAATCAGTTCCATAACTTTCACCACGGCGAAAGAAGCAGATGATTTCAAATTGAACTTCGTTCCAATTTGAAATGAAAATCAATAAGTTTAAAAATAGCTAGGTCTGCTGGCCTAGCTTTTGGTTCAAAGTAGAGAAAGGAATATCATGGCAAATCATTTCCGTACGGATCGTGTGGGCATGGAAATCAAGCGTGAAGTCAATGAGATTTTGCAAAAGAAAGTCCGTGATCCGCGTGTCCAAGGCGTGACCATCACAGATGTTCAGATGCTAGGTGACTTGTCTGTTGCCAAGGTTTACTACACCATTTTGAGTAATCTTGCTTCGGATAACCAGAAAGCTCAAATCGGGCTTGAAAAAGCAACTGGTACTATCAAACGTGAACTTGGTCGCAATTTGAAATTGTACAAAATCCCAGATTTGACTTTCGTCAAAGACGAATCCATCGAATATGGAAACAAGATTGACGAAATGCTACGTAATCTGGATAAGAACTAAAGAAGAGGGGCAACCCTCTTTTTTGGTGGGGAAATGGCTACAAAACATACTGGGAAATCTTTCTAGACTTAAAAATTATTAAAAAGCTTTATAAAATTTAGCTTGTATGATATTATGGGAATAATAAGAGAAATAAAACAATTTTTCAGCAATGGCCAGCAAAACTGGTATCGTTAACATTTTGAAAGTGTAGTTAAACAAGGGAAGATAATATGGGACTCATAAAAATTCTAGCTAAAACTTACGGGAATTACTTTTTGACCATGCAAGGTGTAAAAGTAATGAAAACGATAAAGAAAGATGACCATGCCGTTGTCGGTCTGGGGAAACTTTTTATTGCAGACAAGTTAATGGATACGGCTCGGTGGCTCATTAAGCCAGAGGATAAAAAATGAAATTTTTCTGGGGACTTCTTGCTATTCTTTTTATCAAACCGATTATTGGGATTTTGAAATTCTTTTGGATGATCATCTCTTTTGCAGTCCAATTATTATTTTACAAGCTATTATTTAAGCTACTGGATTGGCTCTTTAAACTTATTTAGATGGTTATCCAAGTCGCAGTGAACTAGCAGGAACTCCACTGCTAGTTTTTTAATCTCTTTCCTTATGGTATAATAAAATAAATAATATCATTTATAAACGATAATGGAGGTCGTCATGGACAATATCATCGATGTGTCAATTCCTGTTGCAGAAGTGGTGGATAAGCATCCAGAAGTCTTGGAAATCCTAGTAGAGCTGGGTTTTAAACCCCTTGCTAATCCCTTGATGCGCAATGCAGTTGGTCGCAAGGTATCGCTTAAGCAGGGGTCTAAGCTTGAAGGAACTCCTATGGACAAGATTGTCCGCACACTGGAAGCTAATGGCTACGAAGTGATTGGATTAGACTAATGGCAGATGAACGGATTCATGTCCTACGGGATATTTTGTTAGAATTGCATAATGGCGCCTCTCCTGAGTCGGTTCAGGAGCGCTTTGATGCGACCTTTACAGGTGTTTCAGCTATCGAGATTTCCCTCATGGAGCACGAGCTGATGAACTCAGACTCAGGTGTTACCTTTGAAGATGTCATGGAACTCTGTGATGTCCATGCCAATCTTTTTAAAAATGCTGTTAAGGATGTCGAAGTTGCAGATACCGAGCACCCAGGTCACCCAGTTCGGATTTTCAAAGAAGAAAATCTAGCCCTCCGTGCGGCCTTGATTCGCATTCGTAGATTGTTAGATACCTATGAGTCTATGGAAGATGAAGAAATGCTTGCGGAGATGCGTAAGGGTTTGGTGCGTCAGATGGGACTTGTGGGTCAATTTGATATTCATTACCAACGTAAAGAAGAACTCTTCTTTCCTATCATGGAGCGCTATGGACACGATTCACCCCCAAAAGTTATGTGGGGAGTGGATGATCAGATCAGGGAACTCTTTCAAACAGCTTTAGCGACAGCCAAGTCACTACCAGAAGTGTCAATTAGCAGCGTAAAAGAAGCTTTTGAAGCCTTTGCGACAGAGTTTGAAAGTATGATTTTCAAGGAAGAGTCCATCCTTCTCATGATTCTCCTTGAGTCCTTTACTCAGGATGACTGGCTTCAGATTGCGGAGGAGAGTGATTCCTATGGTTATGCCATCATCCGTCCGTCTGAAAAATGGGTGCCAGAAAGACAGAGTTTTGTTGAGGAAAAGAGTGCAGAGGAGCCAGTACAACTAGACACGGCTGAAGGTCAAGTTCAGCAAGTGATTGATACGCCAGAAGGACAGTTCACCATTACCTTTACCCCTAAGGAAAAGGAAGCAGTGCTGGACCGCTATAGTCAGCAGGCTTTTGGCAATGGCTATCTCTCAGTCGAGCAGGCCAATCTCATCCTCAATCATCTTCCTATGGAGATTACCTTTGTCAATAAAGACGATATTTTCCAGTATTACAATGACAATACGCCAGCTGATGAGATGATTTTCAAACGGACCCCGTCCCAAGTTGGGCGCAATGTCGAACTCTGCCATCCGCCTAAGTACTTGGACAAGGTCAAGACCATCATGAAGGGGCTTCGTGAGGGTACTAAGGATAAGTATGAAATGTGGTTCAAATCTGAGTCACGAGGCAAGTTTGTCCACATCACCTACGCAGCAGTACACGATGAAAACGGAGAATTTCAAGGTGTGCTGGAATACGTTCAGGATATCCAGCCCTACCGTGAGATTGACACGGACTATTTCCGTGGATTAGAATAAGGAGAAAAAATGAGTTACGAACAAGAATTTATGAAGGAATTTGAAGCCTGGGTCAATACCCAGATTATGATCAATGACATGGCGCACAAGGAAAGCCAAAAAGTCTACGAAGAAGACCAAGACGAGCGTGCCAAAGATGCCATGATTCGCTACGAAAGCCGCTTGGATGCTTATCAGTTCTTGCTTGGCAAATTTGAAAACTTCAAGGCAGGCAAGGGATTCCATGATTTGCCAGATGGCTTATTCGGTGAGCGAAATTATTAAATGAGATAGATTCTTGATTTTTTACTAAAATCTTGATAGAATATTTATATTAAATCCTTGTCAGAGCAGGGGTTTTTTATTGAAAGGATTTTATCATGTCAAAGAAACTCAATCGTAAAAAACAATTACGAAATAGCCTCCGTCGTGCAGGTGCCTTTTCAAGTACTGTGACTAAGGTTGTAGAAGAGACAAAAAAAGTCGTAAAACGTGCAGAGCAATCAGCAAGCCAAGCTGGTAAGGCTGTTTCTAAAAAAGTTGAACAAGCAGTAGAAGCTACCAAAGAGCAAGCTCAAAAAGTAGCCAATTCTGTAGAAGATTTTGCAGCAAACTTGGGTGGACTTCCACTTGATCGTGCTAAGACTTTCTATGATGAAGGAATCAAGTCTGCGTCAGATTTCAAAAACTGGACTGAAAAAGAACTCCTTGCCTTGAAAGGAATCGGCCCAGCTACCATCAAGAAATTGAAGGAAAATGGCATCAAGTTCAAGTAATCTTTCTTGTGCCTTGCATTTCCGAAAAAATCTTGCTACAATAGAGCCATTAGAGGTGTTTTGAATCCCGCATTTTACAGAAAGTGGCGGTGCTGAGAAGTCCACAAATGTGTCAAAACTGGTTGCTGATGGATGAAAATGAAATAAAATTATGTCTTTTTATTTTAAAGACGAGAGTTGCGGGCGACTGCCCGAAATTGGGTGGTACCGCGGATAAACACATTCGTCCCTGTCATGTAGATGGCAGGGCTTTTCTTTTGCGTCTTAGTCAAAGGAGGTTGTTATGAAGCAATCATTTAAAACTAATAAACTATACTATGGCTTTCCTGTTTTTATTTTAGGATATCAAGATCAGAATTTTGGATATAACATCACGACCTGTAGTTCCTCTTATAGTCTAGGAGATTGGATTGTGGTTGGAGTCGTTGCGAGAGAAAATGTCGCAGAGCAAATTAAACATTATCAAAAATTTACTGTGAATATCCCTGATGAAAATCTCATGCTCGAGATGGAGCAGGCTGGTTTTATCAGTCATCAGGAGAAATTGGAACGTTTGGGAGTGCATTATGAAATTTCTGAACGAACTCAGGCACCGATTTTAGAGGATTGTCCAGTCGTTTTGGATTGTCAGGTAGATAGGATTGTTGAGGAAGAGGGAATTTGTCATATTTTCGCTAAGATTGTTGAGCGACTTGTTGACCCAGAACTTTTGGATGAAAAGGGGCATTTTAGAAATGAACTGTTTGCCCCAACCTATTTCATGGGAGATGGATATCAGCGCGTCTATCGTTATCTGGACAAGCGTGTAGATATTAAGGGGAGTTTCATCAAAAAAGCGAGGAAGAAGGATGACAAGAGTTGAGTTACCAGAACGCTTGGAAACAGAGCGTCTGGTCTTACGAGTCCGTACAGTGGCGGATGCTGAGGATATCTTTGACTATGCTAGTTTGCCAGAGGTCGCCTATCCAGCTGGTTTTCCACCCGTCAAGACCTTGGAAGATGAGATTTATTATCTGGAGCATATCCTTCCCGAACGCAATCAAAAGGAAAATCTCCCAGCTGGCTATGGGAGTGTTGTTAAAGGGACTGATAAAGTCATTGGCTCTGTTGACTTCAATCACCGTCACGAAGATGATGTACTGGAGATTGGCTACACCTTGCACCCAGACTATTGGGGTCGAGGCTATGTGCCTGAAGCAACGCGTGCCTTGATTGACTTAGCCTTTAAAGAACTGGGGCTTCACAAAATAGAATTGTCTTGCTTTGGTAACAATGTCAAAAGTCAACGAGTTGCAGAAAAACTTGGATTTACCCTCGAAGCTCGCATAAGAGACCGTAAAGATGCTCAAGGCAACCGCTGTGATGATTTGAGATATGGCTTACTGAGGAGTGAGTGGGAAATAGAAATTGGGAGTTGAACTGTTCGAGAATTTCGAACAGTTGGGATATATTATTACTTAAAAGAAGAGGTGTTGGCAAATGGAAGTAGGTCAGATTATCACCCTACTGAGTGGAGCAGGCCTAGGAGCTATATTAAGTGCGATTTTAGTTTTTATAAATAATAGCAAAAGAAATCAGATTGATTATATTACTAAGGAAAGAGCTGAATGGAGAAAGCAACTTAAAATAATATTAGAAAATTTAAAGGATAATCAAAAGAAAGATTCTGCACTTATACAGTTAAAAAGCCAGATTAATCCGTTTGGAAAGAACATGGAAATTAAATATTCTAAACCCTATTATATGAAAGATGGTCATATTTGGGATATATTGGATAATGATGTAATTGACTATGATAGGCTGTCTTTGTATATAGCACTGCTCCTGAAATATGATTGGGAACGCTCAAAAAAGGAAATAAAATTCAATCCTTCTACATTGCTTAGAAGAATTATTTGGTTGATATTATTTATTTTATCTATTTATTCTTCAATTATTTTATTTGATAAAACTAATAATTTAAATGATAATTCATATTTAATACCGTTTATAATATCGGTAATATCAATTATATTTTTATCGTTACAAACCTGGTTTACAAACTTGATTAAGTCAGTTCCTTCCAAACATAAAAAAGAACAGATGTGGATATTCTTTATTTTTTATGCTTTTCCCTATACAAATACTATCTTAATTTTATTATTATATGTTCCGTTTTTAGAATCTGAACTTTTTGATATATTTGCACTACTGGGTCTGTTTGTATATGAATTTTTTTATTTATCAATCATTGAATCATTAGAAGACGATTATGTTAAAGCAGTTGAACGAGTTACTATTAAACGAAACGTCCATAGCGACAAAGCAATAGATATTTACAAATCAATAGATAGATTAGAAAGAAGACTTTATGGATACTCTTATAAACGAACTGATGTTGAGATACTGAGAAAAAAACGTCGGAAATTACAGAAAAAGTTAATAAAAAAACTAAGGCCGTCAGTCTTCATATTTCATCCCACGTTATACATTAGATATCGAAAGAAAAAATCTAGGATATCAAAGATTGTCAAAAGACTACTTACAAACACTTAAAGAAGAACTAAAATGAATCACTTCCACCTAAATACACTCCATCCTATGTTTAGGCTGGTCGTTATCAAAAATAGCTTGACGAAGATATTTTCAAGCCTTCAGGAGATCAAAAGGCTAAGTCTTATTCAATAGTGATTCCGACCACCAAATGTAACTGGAAAAACTCTACCTTGGTCAGGCTTGGGGTACAACCTTCAAAGCAAATGAATCACAAAGAAGCTTAGATTCCCGTTCAAGCCTGTATCCGAGGTCGTAAGAATATCCAATACAGCAGAGGTAGAGTTTGATCTATTGAAGAATGAGTTAGAGGAGAAAATAGATGGCTAAAAAGAAAAATAGAAAAAAAGAATTAAAACGCCAGCAAAAGTTGGATATCAAAGTTATTTCTGAAGAATAGGCTGCTTGGACAGAAATAATGGCTAAAAAACCAACTTTTGTAGAACGTCGACAAATTCAAAATTTCGATGAACTACACATCTTTGTTGAAAATGGGATTCGTACGTCTTCAGATTTCAAAAAATGGACTGAAAAAGAAGTTCTCGCTTTGAAGGGAATTGGTCCCGTAACCGTTAAAAAGCTGAAAGAAAACGGCATAAAGTTTAAGAAAGAAAAGTAATTGTTTATGGAAGGGGGGAGGTGAAATTGTCTTGAATGAAATTTCTAATTTCATCCTGTATACTACACCAAATGGCGACGTTCAGCTAGATATCCTTTTACAGGATGAAAATCTTTGGTTGACTCAAAAAGGTCTTGCAGAGCTCTTTGGAGTTGAACGAAGTGTCATTACAAAGCACTTAAAAAACATTTATGATAGTGGTGAATTAGATAAGGTGTCAACTTGTGCAAAATTTGCACAGGTTCAACAAGAGGGAAATAGAGCTGTCCGGCGTGAACTTGAATATTACAATCTTGATGCTATCATTTCAGTAGGCTATCGTGTAAATTCCAGCAAGGCTACTCAATTTAGAATATGGGCAACCAAGACCTTGAAAGAATTTATCATCAAAGGTTTTGTTTTAGATGATGAACGCTTGAAACAAGGACAGACAGTTTTCGGACAAGATTATTTCCGTGAACTTTTAGAACGAATTCGCTCTATTCGTGCTAGCGAACGCCGGATTTATCAGCAAATCACGGATATCTTTGCTGAATGTGCCATAGATTATGATCGAAACTCAGATATTACTAAAAATTTCTATGCTATGGTGCAAAATAAATTTCATTATGCAATTACTGGAAGTACGGCTGCAGAAATTATCTATCAACAAGCCGATGCTAGTAAAGAAAAAATGGGATTAACTTCTTGGAAGAATGCACCTGATGGACGAGTGCTCAAATCAGATGTAACGGTAGCCAAAAATTATTTGCAAGAAAAAGAAATTCGACAACTAGAGCGAACTGTTACAGCCTATTTTGATTATATCGAGGGTTTGGTTGAGCGCCGTAATACGTTTACAATGCGAGGATTGGCAGATAGTATTGATCGTTTTCTATCTTTTAATGAGTACGAAATTTTAGAAGGAAAAGGAAGTATTTCCAAGAAACAAGCAGACTCAAAAGCCATTCAGGAGTATGAAAAATTTAACCGAACTCAAAAAATTATATCAGACTTTGATAAACATATTATGAAGATAATGAGAGAAAGTTAATGTAAAATTTTCACCGTTTCTTTGCTTATAGAAGATAATGAGAAAAACAAGATGAGTTGAATCAAGGCCTATCTTCTACATACTAATTTTATTTAAAGATATTAACTAGAAAGGACAAACACATGTCTAAAGAACTTTCACCTAAATACAATCCAGCCGAGGTTGAGGCTGGTCGTTACCAAAAATGGCTTGATGCGGATGTTTTCAAGCCTTCAGGAGATCAAAAGGCTAAGCCTTATTCAATCGTCATTCCACCACCAAACGTAACTGGGAAACTTCACCTGGGTCACGCTTGGGATACGACTTTGCAAGATATCATCATCCGTCAAAAACGTATGCAAGGTTTTGATACCCTTTGGCTTCCAGGGATGGACCACGCGGGGATTGCGACTCAAGCTAAGGTTGAGGAGCGCTTGCGTGGAGAGGGCATTACACGTTATGACCTAGGTCGTGAAAAATTCCTCGACAAGGTCTGGGAATGGAAAGACGAGTATGCCACTACTATCAAGGAACAATGGGGCAAGATGGGCCTCTCTGTCGATTACTCTCGCGAGCGTTTCACTCTTGATGAAGGTTTGTCAAAAGCTGTTCGCAAGGTCTTTGTGGACCTCTACAAGAAAGGTTGGATCTACCGTGGTGAGTTTATCATCAACTGGGACCCAGCAGCTCGCACAGCCCTTTCTGATATCGAGGTGATTCATAAGGATGTCGAAGGTGCCTTCTACCACATGAACTACATGCTGGAAGACGGTTCACGCGCCCTTGAAGTTGCCACAACTCGTCCTGAGACCATGTTTGGGGACGTTGCCGTTGCGGTCAACCCAGAAGACCCACGCTACAAGGATTTGATTGGTCAAAACGTTATTCTGCCAATCGCTAATAAACTTATCCCGATCGTTGGAGACGAGCACGCAGATCCTGAATTTGGTACTGGTGTCGTGAAAATCACGCCTGCCCACGATCCAAACGACTTCTTGGTTGGTCAACGCCACAACTTGCCACAAGTCAACGTCATGAACGACGACGGAACTATGAACGAGCTTGCCTTCGAATTTGCAGGCATGGACCGTTTTGAAGCTCGTAAGGCAGTCGTTGCTAAACTGGAAGAAATCGGTGCCCTTGTTAAAATCGAAAAACGTGTCCACAGTGTTGGCCACTCAGAGCGTACAGGTGTTGTGGTTGAGCCACGCTTGTCTACTCAATGGTTTGTCAAGATGAACCAATTGGCGAAAAATGCTATTGCAAACCAAGACACAGAGGACAAAGTTGAATTCTACCCACCTCGTTTCAACGATACCTTCCTCCAATGGATGGAAAATGTCCATGACTGGGTAATCTCTCGTCAGCTCTGGTGGGGTCACCAAATCCCTGCTTGGTACAATGCTGAGGGTGAAATGTACGTCGGTGAAGAAGCTCCAGAAGGTGACGGATGGACACAAGATGAAGACGTCTTGGATACTTGGTTTAGTTCTGCCCTTTGGCCATTCTCAACCATGGGCTGGCCTGATGTCGACTCAGAAGATTTCAAACGTTACTTCCCAACTTCAACCTTGGTAACAGGTTACGACATTATCTTCTTTTGGGTATCTCGTATGATCTTCCAATCCTTGGAATTCACTGGTCGTCAGCCATTCCAAAACGTGCTTATCCACGGTCTCATCCGTGACGAGCAAGGACGCAAGATGTCCAAATCTCTCGGTAACGGGATTGACCCGATGGATGTCATCGAAAAATACGGTGCCGATGCCCTTCGTTGGTTCCTTTCAAACGGTTCTGCACCAGGTCAAGACGTGCGTTTCTCTTACGAGAAAATGGATGCTTCATGGAACTTCATTAACAAGATCTGGAACATCTCTCGCTACATCCTCATGAATAATGAAGGCTTGACCCTTGAGCAAGCAACTGCCAATGTGGAAAAAGTTGTTAACAAGGAAGCTGGGAATGTCACAGACCGCTGGATTCTTCACAACCTCAATGAAACCATCGGCAAAGCTACTGCCAACTTTGACAAGTTTGAGTTTGGTGTCGCTGGACATATCCTTTACAACTTCATCTGGGACGAGTTTGCGGACTGGTATGTTGAATTGACCAAGGAAGTCCTTTATAGCGACAATGAAGAAGAGAAAGTCATCACACGTTCTGTTCTCCTTTACACTTTGGACAAGATTCTTCGTCTCCTTCACCCAATCATGCCATTCGTGACAGAGGAAATCTTTGGGCAAATCTCAGAAGGTTCTATCGTTACGGCGGAATACCCGACTGTTAACCCAGCCTTTGAAGACCTTGTTGCCCACACTGGTGTGGAAAGCCTCAAAGACTTGATCCGTGCTGTTCGGAATGCGCGTGCGGAAGTAAACGTTGCTCCAAGCAAGCCTATCACCATCCTTGTTAAGACAAGTGATAGCGACTTGGAAGCCTTCTTTAACAGCAATGTCAACTACATCAAACGCTTCACAAATCCAGAACACTTGGAAATCGCATCTACCATCCCTGCACCTGAACTGGCTATGTCAAGCGTCATCACAGGAGCAGAAATCTACCTGCCACTGGCAGACCTCCTCAACGTCGAAGAAGAACTGGCTCGTCTCGATAAGGAATTGGCTAAATGGCAAAAAGAACTGGA
The DNA here is from genome assembly GCF_013277455.1 of Streptococcus sp. 5346. Lineage (GTDB taxonomy): Bacteria > Bacillota > Bacilli > Lactobacillales > Streptococcaceae > Streptococcus. The sequence goes on along the minus strand of NZ_VMMY01000002.1, from coordinate 25,897 downwards.
CATGGTTGGTAAGAAGCTCTCTAACGAACGCTTCGTAGCCAATGCCAAACCAGAAGTTGTCCAAAAAGAACGCGACAAACAAGCCGACTACCAAGTCAAGTACGATGCGACCGTAGCACGTATTGATGAGATGAAGAAGTTGGTGAAATAAACATAGAAACACGGTGATGAGCCGTGTTTTTTGGTATAATCAGTATAAATAAATTATCCAAAAGAGGTACAGATATGCCTTATGAATCAGGTGGAAGAGCAGATAAATTAGGTAATAAATATGAGTTCAACTGGATTGTTTTAAAATTTATTGATATTATTTCTGAAAAAATAGATGCTATTAAAGTTGAAGCTATAGGTGAAGAAGAAGTGGGGGTGGACGTTTGGGTTAGATACTCTAACGGAATAACAGAAGCTCAACAATGTAAAGGAAGAAATGCTAGTAAAGATTATTGGACTTTATCAGATTTAAATAGTCGTGGAATTTTGAAATATTGGAAATTGCATCTAAGCAGAGACTTGACAACTAAAGTTTCATTAGTTAGTCCACTTCCGTTTACAAACTTTTCTGATTTAATTTATAGAGCTAAGACTAATGATAATCCTCAGTCTTTTATTGATTATCAAGTTAATACATCTTCAGAGATTAAAAACTTATTTGATAACTATGTTAATAATTTGGGATTTTCTAAGGAAAAAGATATTCCGAAAATTATAAATTTTTTAAGTAGAACGGTGATTAGACAAGATCCATCTCCAGAAAATGAAGAATTTATAAAAGATATGATTAGTCAATATTTTATTGGTGATGCTGCTAGCATAAAGTCAAAATTCATTAATCTAATTTTACAAGGTGAAATTTATGGAAGATGGCTTTCATTTCAGGATTTGGAGAAATTTATTAAAAATGAGAAAATTGAATTCAGAAATTTAGCACGTGATGATAGGATAATACCTAGAATAAATATTTTAAATGATGAGTATAAAAACAGATTTAAAACATTGGATTCCGGTCTAAAAATTCGCAAACAATTTGATGAATGTAAGAAATATATTCAAGAAGGAAAATCAATTATCATTCACGGGAAAGCTGGGAATGGTAAAAGTGGTTTAACAGAAAATATTATTGATTGGTGTAATAAAAGTAATATTTTACACTTAGATTTAAAACTAGATTGTTATATTCCTGAGGGTACAGCACAAGAATGGGGGGAGAAGTTAGGATTTCCTGCTAGCATAAGTTATTGTTTGAACGCTTTTTCTAAAGAGGATAATACTGTTCTCATATTAGATCAACTAGATGCATTAAGATGGACAGCAAGAAATTCTAAAAGTTCACTTGCGACTTGTTTGGAGTTGATTCGAGAGATACGGAACCTTAATTCGGAAAGAGAAAATAAAATCTCAATTATTTTTGTTTGCAGAACTTATGATTTAGAAAATGATAACGGAATTAAGGCGTTATTTGAAAACAAATCGAAAGATGATACTGAATCTTGGCGTAAAGTTGAAGTTAATGAATTATTTGAAAATGAGGTTGAGGAAATTTTAGGAAGTAAATACCATAATTATCCAAACAGATTAAGACAGTTGTTGAGAACCCCGAGTAATCTTTATATTTGGGAACAAATTAATTACAAAGAAGAATATTATCAAATAAAAAATACTTATGCCCTAGTTGATAAGTGGTGGAGGGATTTATCAGCAAAATGTCAGGAAGCCGATTTAAGTGAAGATGATCTGAATAAATTAAAAGAGAAGCTTGTCAATTTATTTGCTGATACAGGTAAAACTGTGTTTAGTAAGAGAAGAATAATAGGTAATGAGAAAGCTCTGCGATATTTAATTAGCCAAGGGATGTTAACAGAGCGTTCCAACAAAGTTTCTTTTGTTCATCAGTCATTCTTAGATTGTTTTGTTGCAGAGCAAATGATTCTTGATTACTACGATAATTATGACGATATAAATGAAATTATTGGAGATAAAACACAACAGAATCCAACAAGACGTTATCAATTTCAAATTTTTCTTCAATCATTATTAGAAGAATCAGAAAAAGATTTTTTAAATTTTGGAACTAGATTAATAAAGAGTGATAATGTCAGGTTTAATTTCAAATATGTTTTCTTTGAAATCTTAGGAAGTATTCAAGAACCATCTAAAAAGATTTTAAATTATATAGCAGATCTGATTCAAGAAACAGAGTATAGAAATCATTTGTGTCAAACGGTAATTAGTAGTCATCAATTATATGTGAATTTTTTAGTGGAAGAGGGTATTTTTAAAAAGTGGTTTGATGAGAATAGAATATTAGTAATTAATTTATTAAGTAGTATCTCTCCAAATTACACAACTGAAAGTATTAAATTTATCAAATTATCAATAGCAAATTCTGATGATAAAAATGAGTGGCGGGGCTGTTTCTTTAATGATTATCATAATGATTCAGAAGAATTTTTTAAGGTAAGATTGCATTATTGGAAATCTTATCTAAAAGAACCAGATTTGTTTGGCGACTTCTATAAAAATATAAACGCATATACAATTAAGATTATATGTTTATTTCTTGACAAATTTCAAGACTCTGATAATAGCAATAGATTTTATAATGAATCAAAGAATTTCGATGAAAACTCCCATAATTACATAGATAAAAATTGTATGCAAATCGTCCAAATATTATTGCCTTATCTTAAAAAGTATTCCGAGAATAATTCAACTAAATACAATCTAGCCTTGAAAGAACGCGATAGCTTACAAAGATATTACCTTCATTTATTAAATGAAGCAAATAAATGTCTAATTTCGAAATATCCTGATATTTTTTTTGAAACTTATAGTGATTATATGGGAAATGGTGATTATCTTTATAATGAAGTTATTTTAGATACATTGTATTATTCACCAGCGAGCTATTCTGATACTTGTATCAAATACTTACTGATTGATTTTTACAAAAACCTCTTTGAAAAATCTCAAGGTTATGAAGAAAAATTGATTTTAGCCAAACGATTGATTTCTAAGGTCTCAAAAAGATGTTCATTAGAAATGTACCATAAACTTGAAGAACAAATTATTCATTATGTATCACCTAAGGCTAAACAAAGACTAGCAAGGAGAATTGAAACAAATAAATCTCAAAATGATTATAGGGTTTATTGGCCATTTTGGGGAGACTTACAGTATAGACTGCTATCAGTTTTACCGAAAAAAAGAATGAGTAAAGAAGCTATCGAATTACTAAAGGTATTGGAACGATCTAATAGTTTTTCTGATTCTTTTTATGACTCACATTGTGGAAGTGTAGTTTCTCCGCTACAAGGAAAGAATATTTCTGCTAAATCTTGGAGAAATATTCTCATCAGTCCAAAAGGTGAGACTAAATGTAGATGGGATAGTGAGAGACACATATTTATTGATTCTTCTCCCAGAGAATTAGCTAGGGATTTTAGAATTGCTGTTTCTCAAAATCCTAAAGAATACGTTTCTTTATTTTTAAACTTATCGTCCAATCATAAAATCAATGAACATTATATAGATGGTCTACTAGGTGGAATTGTAGACTTAGAAAAAATTCCAGATCCTGTTTTAAGTGACCTTGAATTCATACTATTAAATTTTGTAAATGAAAATAATTGGGAGAATCTTTATTATTTTTTCCGAGTCATAGAGAAACACTCAAATATAGCATGGTCCGAGAATATCTTAGAAAGACTTGATTATTATCTTAAGAATACTGATTTGGATGCTCTTGATAAATTTAACAAGGAACAGACACTAGAAAATTATCTACATCAATCTTACTCAACTTTGAGAGGCTATGGAATTCATGCTTTGACGAAACTAATAAAAAGTTCATTAACATATATTTCGTATTTCAAAGATACTATTTTTTCACTGGCTAATGATAAGACTGACTATGTACAATTTAATTCTATTTTTCTTCTCCCTATAATTTTAGATTTAGATAAAAATTTTGCAAGAGAACTATTTAGATCGATTTTTAAAGATAAAAAGATGTTAGTTCATATCCATAGTAACTACATTTTATATAGGCTATACGAAGATGAAAAAGAACGAATCCAATCTCTATTACAAGTGGCTTTCAATTCAAAAGACACTTTACTTGTAAAAAATTCCTCATCTCTGATTACAGAAATTTACTTAAATAAAGGAGATATGGAATCAACTGTATATAGTGGAAATGGACTTCAAGCAGAAGGTATTTGTCAGATGGCAATTAATTATTTAAAGGTAAAGAACCATGAAGAGAAATCAAAGAAGATTATACTGCATCATTTAAGTAAGAATATTACAAATTTAGAAAAAATTTTACCACAGTTGTTCCGGGATGATTTGTTGGATATTAAAAAAGATAAAGATTTAATACTTAAGCTACTAACTTCAGAGTATAGAGATAAGTTATATTATTATTTTTTAAAATTTCTTGAAAAACAGGTATCGATTTCAGATTATGAAAACATCATATTCGAAACAGTGTCTAATATTGTGAGCAAAAACAATGAATTGAAATTGGAACCATATTATTATAGACGAATAGAAGAATACCTTTCTAGGTTAATGATACAGCTTTATGATGAACATAAAGGGGATGATATTGCTGATAGGTGTTTAGATATTATTGATCAAATGTTTGAAAATGAGTTCGGCAGCTCACGAACTCTGATTGAAGAATTGATGAATAAATAACAAAATTTTATAAGAAACTGATAGTAAGAGATTGAATTATTATGAATCTTAGAAAGAATTAGTTAAATATAATGTAATGTATTCTTTTCAAGAGTTAGTCTTTTTACATATAAAAGCTAAAGTAAAAGATATAGATTTCTCCCCCTTAACCTTTGACTATTCTGCAAAATTATCGTAAAATAAAGAGTAAATGATAAAATGAGGTCAGAGTCTGTTTGCTCTGGCGATAGTAGTATAAATGAGGAGAAACGCTTTGGAATTAGAAGTATTTGCTGGGCAAGAAAAAAGTGAACTATCTATGATTGAGGTAGCGCGTGCTATCTTGGAACTTCGTGGTCGCGATCACGAGATGCATTTTAGCGATCTTGTAAACGAAATTCAAAACTACCTTGGAACATCAAACAGCGATATCCGCGAAGCCTTGCCTTTGTTCTACACAGAGTTGAACTTTGACGGTAGCTTCATCTCACTTGGAGACAACAAATGGGGTCTTCGTTCATGGTATGGTGTGGACGAAATCGACGAAGAAATTATCGCTCTTGAAGAAAATGACGACGATGAAGTGGCACCAAAAGCTAAGAAAAAACGTGTCAATGCCTTCATGGATGGTGATTCAGATGCCATTGACTACAATGCAGATGATCCAGAAGATGAAGACGCATATGAAGCAGATCCAGCTCTTTCATACGATGATGAAAATCCAGATGATGAGAAAAACGAAGTGGAAGCTTACGATGCAGAAATCAACGAAATCGCTCCTGATGACTTGGGTGAAGACGTGGATCTCAACGAAGACGACGACGAGTTTTCAGATGATGATGCTGAAAACATCGAGGAATAAAAGTTAGCTATTGACAATTATCCTATTTTTAGGTATCATATTGTTCGGGCACCTCTTTTAGAGGTCGGGGCTCCCTAGTTCTTAGGGAGCTATTTTTGTTTTTTCAAGAAGTTATCTTCTTGTATTTTGGTTGTGAATCTGGTGCAGTCGTCTCAGATTATTCTTATTAGTAGGATCTTGTTTTCTATGTCCCCTCGTAGTTAACAAGACCTTGAGCATTTTAGAAAGAGGAATCTATGTCTACGAAATATATTTTTGTAACTGGTGGTGTCGTATCGTCTATTGGGAAAGGGATTGTCGCAGCAAGTCTGGGTCGTCTCTTGAAAAATCGTGGTCTCAAAGTAACCATTCAAAAATTTGACCCTTATATCAATATCGATCCGGGAACTATGAGTCCTTATCAGCACGGGGAAGTTTTTGTGACAGATGACGGAGCTGAGACAGATTTGGACTTGGGTCACTATGAACGTTTCATCGATATCAATCTCAACAAATATTCCAACGTGACAACTGGTAAAATTTACAGTGAAGTTCTTCGTAAAGAACGCCGTGGAGAATACCTTGGGGCAACTGTTCAAGTCATTCCTCATATCACAGATGCCTTGAAAGAAAAAATCAAGCGTGCCGCTCTAACGACTGATTCTGATGTCATTATTACAGAGGTTGGTGGAACAGTAGGAGATATCGAGTCCTTGCCATTCTTAGAGGCACTTCGTCAGATGAAGGCAGATGTGGGGGCGGATAATGTTATGTACATCCATACAACCCTCCTTCCTTACCTCAAGGCTGCTGGTGAAATGAAGACCAAACCAACTCAACACTCTGTAAAAGAATTGCGTGGATTGGGAATCCAGCCAAATATGTTGGTTATTCGTACAGAAGAGCCAGCTGGTCAAGGAATTAAAAATAAACTGGCCCAGTTCTGTGATGTGGCACCAGAAGCCGTTATCGAGTCTTTAGATGTTGAACATCTTTACCAAATTCCATTGAACTTGCAGGCACAAGGCATGGACCAAATTGTTTGTGACCACCTGAAATTAGACGCACCAGTAGCAGATATGACAGAGTGGTCAGCTATGGTGGACAAGGTCATGAATCTGAAAAAACAAGTTAAAATTTCCCTTGTCGGTAAGTATGTTGAGTTGCAAGATGCCTACATTTCTGTGGTTGAAGCCTTGAAACACTCTGGTTATGCCAACGACGCAGAAGTTAAGATCAATTGGATCAATGCCAATGATGTGACAGCAGAGAATGTGGCAGAGCTCTTGTCTGATGCGGACGGAATCATCGTACCAGGTGGTTTTGGCCAGCGTGGCACGGAAGGGAAAATCCAAGCCATTCGCTATGCGCGTGAAAATGATGTTCCAATGTTAGGTGTCTGCTTGGGAATGCAGTTGACTTGTATCGAGTTTGCTCGTCACGTTTTGGGTCTTGAAGGTGCCAATTCTGCAGAGCTTGCACCAGAAACAAAATACCCGATCATTGATATCATGCGTGATCAGATTGACGTTGAGGATATGGGGGGAACCCTTCGCTTGGGACTTTACCCGTCTAAGTTGAAACGTGGCTCTAAGGCTGCGGCTGCTTATCACAATCAAGAAGTGGTGCAACGCCGTCACCGTCACCGCTATGAGTTTAATAACGCCTTTCGTGAACAGTTTAAGGCAGCAGGTTTTGTCTTCTCAGGTGTTTCTCCAGACAATCGTTTGGTCGAAATTGTGGAAATCCCTGAAAATAAATTCTTTGTAGCTTGTCAGTATCACCCTGAACTGTCAAGTCGTCCAAACCGCCCAGAAGAACTCTACACTGCCTTTGTCACTGCAGCAGTTGAGAACAGCAATTAGCAAAATCAGAACCTTTGAGAAGAATCTCAGAGGTTTTTTGCTTGCATATTTAGGATAATATTTGCAATTTAAAAATATAGTGATATAATTAACATAAAAAATCCTAAGGAGGATCTACGATGAAAAAAATCACATTATTTGGTTTGTCTCTAGCTGGTCTAGCTTTACTGGCTTTTCCACATTCAGGGCAGGCATTTGAGCTTAAAGAAGAATGGGTTGTTAAGTGTGGAGTACAGTATCAAGATGGCAAGATTCTCCGATTTAATAATGGTCATGAAGTGGATATCAAAGTCTTGGATTTACCAAAAACCGAGAAAATCGAGTGGACAGTTAGTCTCAATGGTCAAGATCAGACAGTCAATTTTCTAGGTCAAGAAAAGGACAAGTCTATGATTGGTATAGAAGGGCGTTACCTGAATTTCTATGTTCCCTATGGCTATAGAGGAGATATCAAGGTAGAAGCTAAGAGCGGAAACGAAGTGAAGACCTGGTCAACGAAAGTTGTGGATGATATTCATAATGATAGTGGAAAGAGAGGCTACTACCGTATTGAAGAATCAAATAATCAATACACTTACCTCGATGCTAAATGGAATTATCAAACCAAGACTTACACTGCTACCTTACCAGAGACTGTCAATGGTCAAAAAGTATATGCTTGGGGAGACTATGACAATAGTGAGTTGAAACTTGAAAAACTAAAATCTATCAGTCACAAATATGATGGAGGATCTTTCAAAGAACTTTATCCGATTGTAAAAGCAGAAAGTTGGCTAAAATCAAACCAAAACTGGTACTATCAAAAACAAGGTCAATTAGTGCAGAATGATTGGGTTTATGACAAGGGAACTTGGTACTTTATGAATGATAAAGGAGTCATGTTCAATCAAACTTGGCTTTATCAAGGTAACAACTGGTATGCCTTTAAATCATCAGGAGCCATGATTGCTAGTGATTGGCTTTACGACCAAGGCAAGTGGTACTATTTATCAACTTCAGGAGCCATGAAAGCAAGCGCTTGGGTTTATGACAAGGGAAAATGGTACTATGTAAGTTCTTCTGGTGCCATGCTAGTGAATGCTTGGATCAAAGATAATGGCAAGTGGTATTATCTAGCTTCATCAGGTAAGATGCTTCGCAATACCTACACACCTGATGGTTACTACGTTGGCAACTCAGGTGCCTGGCAATAAGAATAATACTCTTCGAAAATCTCTTCAAACCACGCCAGCGTCATCCACAACCTCAAAACAGTATTTTGAGCTGACTTCGTCAGTTCTATCTACAACCTCAAAGCAGTGCTTTGAGCAACCTGCGGCTAGCTTCCTAGTTTGCTCTTTGATTTTCATTGAGTATAAGAAGTCCTTTTCCTTAAAGGAAGAGGCTTTTTACTTGCTTTTCTGCTGCTTCCTCATTTGTCCTAAAGCCTTTTTTGTGTTAAAATGAATGGTATGAAAGCTAAAAAAATGTGGATGGCAGGTCTGGCTCTGCTTGGTATTGGGAGCCTTGCCCTTGCTACGAAAAAAGTTGCAGATGACCATAAGCTCATGAAGACTCAGGAAGAGTTGACAGCGATTGTGCGAGACCATTTTTCAGACATGGGGGAAATTGCGACCCTCTATGTTCAAGTCTATGAAAGCAGTCTGGAGAGCTTGGTTGGTGGCGTCATTTTTGAGGATGGCCGTCATTATACCTTTGTCTATGAAAATGAAGACCTAGTCTATGAGGAGGAAGTCTTATGATACAACCAGCAAGTTTAGAACAATTAGCATCTTTAGTAGAAAAAGATGGCAAGAAGGTCTTTCTTTTTGTAGCAGACTGGTGTGGCGATTGTCGTTATATCTATCCTGCTTTGCCAGAGATTGAGAAGATCAATCCAGAGTTCACCTTTATTCGAGTGGATCGAGACCAGTACATGGATCTAGCTAAACTCTGGGATGTTTACGGAATTCCTAGCCTTGTTGTTCTAGAAAAAGACAAGGAAATTGGTCGTTTTGTTAATCGCGACCGTAAAAGCAAGCAACAAATTAACGACTTTTTAGCAGGACTGAAATAGGAGAAAAAGGAAACAATGATTTTTACATATAATAAAGAACATGTCGGTGATGTCCTTATGGTCATCGCGAAAAATAGCGGAGATGCCAAACTGGATGTGGAGCGCAAAGGCAAGGTAGCCCGTGTTTTTCTCAAAGATAATGGGGAAACAGTGGCTTGGAATATTTTCGAAGTTTCAAGTTTGTTTGAAATTGCAGAGCGCGGTCAAGTCTTTTTATCAGATGAGCAAGTCGCTCGTTTGAACCAAGAATTGCAGGCGGAAGGTTTTACAGAGGAAATCGTTAATGACAAGGAACCTAAGTTTGTTGTTGGTGAAATTGTTGAGATGGTAGCTCATCCAGATAGTGACCACCTCAACATCTGCCAAGTTGCAGTCGCAAGTGACAAGACTGTGCAAATTGTTGCCGGAGCTCCAAATGCGCGTCTTGGATTGAAAACTATTGTAGCTCTTCCTGGAGCTATGATGCCAAAAGGCAACCTCATTTTCCCAGGTGAACTTCGTGGCGAAAAGAGTTTTGGAATGATGTGCAGCCCTCGTGAACTTGCTTTGCCAAATGCTCCGCAAAAACGTGGTATTATTGAATTATCAGAAGACCAAGTTGTCGGAACACCATTTGATCCAGCGAAGCACTGGACTGCCTAGGAAACTGTCAGTATCTGATAGACCAGCTAGAAGGAAATAAGATGGCAAAAAATGTTGTGATTACAGGAGCAACCTCAGGAATCGGTGAAGCGATTGCGCGTGCTTATCTGGAGCAGGGTGAGAATGTCGTTCTAACTGGACGACGGATAGACAGATTAGAAACCCTTAAGTCAGAGTTTGCAGCAACCTATCCAAATCAAACAGTTTGGACTTTTTCACTAGATGTGACGGATATGGCCATGGTCAAGACTGTCTGCTCCGATATTCTAGAAACGATAGGGCGGATTGATATCTTAGTCAACAACGCCGGACTGGCTCTAGGTTTAGCACCTTATCAGGACTATGAAGAGTTGGATATGTTGACCATGCTAGATACCAATGTCAAAGGTTTGATGGCAGTCACTCGCTCTTTCTTGCCAGCAATGGTAAAAGCTAATCAAGGACATATCATCAATATGGGCTCAACCGCAGGAATCTACGCCTATGCTGGTGCCGCTGTTTACTCAGCTACCAAGGCAGCAGTTAAGACCTTTTCAGATGGTCTGCGAATTGATACCATCGCAACGGATATCAAGGTGACGGCCATTCAGCCTGGGATTGTCGAAACAGATTTTTCGACGGTACGTTTTCACGGTGATAAAGAACGAGCTGCGTCCGTTTACCAAGGAATAGAAGCCTTGCAAGCTCAGGATATTGCAGACACAGTAGTCTATGTGACTAGTCAACCTCGTCGTGTTCAGATTACAGATATGACCATTATGGCCAATCAACAGGCAACAGGTTTCATGGTTTATAAAAAGTAAAAAATTTTCTCGAAAGTTACAAATTTCTGTAACTTTTTTTGACTTCCTACGAATAGATAAGTAGGAGGAAGAAAATATGTATAATAAAGTTATCATGATTGGACGTTTAACGTCTACACCAGAATTGCACAAAACCAACAATGACAAGTCAGTAGCGCGAGCAACTATCGCTGTGAACCGTCGTTACAAAGACCAAAACGGCGAACGTGAAGCTGATTTTGTCAATATGGTCCTATGGGGCAGACTAGCAGAGACTTTGGCAAGCTACGCAACCAAAGGTAGTCTTATTTCTGTGGATGGAGAATTACGTACCCGTCGTTTTGAGAAAAATGGTCAGATTAACTATGTGACTGAAGTACTTGTTACTGGATTCCAACTCTTGGAAAGTCGTGCCCAACGTGCCATGCGTGAAAATAATGCAGGCCAAGATTTGGCGGATTTGGTCTTGGAAGAGGAAGAACTACCATTTTAAGCATTAAAAAGTCTGAGTTGGTCTCAGGCTTTTTTATAATGTCTAAATGTGTTACAATGAACTAGTTGAAACTTTTTGGAGGTTGGAATGAGTAGAGAATATACAAGAACAATCGTCAAAATTATATTTTGTACAGTAGTCGTATTTGTTTTTGCGATTTATACTCATGTGAGTCAGACAGATCCTATTCCGGGACAAATAAAAGTTGGAGCGACTTATATGACGATGAATAGTGAATTTTATAGACATTTACATAATGAGATTCAACGCTATTCTGATTCAGAAGGTCAGATATTGTATACTCGGGATGCAGAGATGAGTGAAGAAAAACAGAGTAAACAAATTGATGAGTTTATAGAGAAGCGAGTGAATGTTATTGTTATTAATCCGGTTAAGAGTGATAGCGAGCAAATTGTAGAAGCGTTAAGTAGGGCAAAGAATTTTGGAATTAGAGTTATAGCAGTAGATAGTCAGTTGAATAATATAAAAGTTGATACGAGCATAGTTTCTGATAATTACCATGCTGGGATATTAATTGCCAAGGATTTGATGAAACGTACCTCAAATGCTCATATTCTTTTGTTAACGCATAAAGATGCTCTATCAGCTAATCAGAGAATAACTGGTTTTTTGGATACAATAAAATCAGAAGAACATTATCAAATTATCTCAGAAAGAGAAACGGTTGGTCAAACAGAGTATGCTATGACTACTGTAGGTGATGCGTTATCTGAAGGTCTAAAGTTTGATGTTATAGTGGCTTTAAATGATAGAGCCGCTATAGGAGCTTTAGCAGCAATCAAAGAATTGAAAGTAACTTCAAAAAAACTTATTTACGGAATAGATGGTTCACCAGATATGAAGCATTTATTAGCTACAACAGATGAAGTTACGGGAACGGTTGCTCAATTTCCATCTCATATGGGTAGAAAAGTATCGGAAACAATAGATTTATTAGTAAAAAAAGAAGAAGTTGAAGAATTATATACTATACCTGTACAATTTGTTGATAAAAATAATATAATTCAGTTTGATATTAATGGGTGGCAGTAATGAAACAGGTAAAAGGTGTCCAGTACTCTATAATTTTGCTTTTATTAATTAATTTTCTAACCATTATATACAATGGAGCTTTGTATATACAGATTACAAACTATGTAATTTCAAAGGGACAGATGATACTCTTATTGGGAGAATTAAACAATATTTCAAAATCACCTGACCAGATTTTTTGGTATTCAATTATTTTTTTTGTCGGTATTATTTTTATATCTACCTATAAAATGTATTCAACTGAGAAAAAATGGCCAATTTTTTCAAAATGGAATTTGTTTGAAATAGTATTAATGATTGGTGTTATATGGTCACAAAATCTGTCATACAATGGGATAATATTATTAGTTTTTGCTGATATATTCTATAGTTCAAGAGAGTTTCAAGACTCTGATAGTAAGCGTTCTTGGATTATTTTTATTTTCTTGAGTTTTTTAATGTTACTTTTAACAGACTATGAAATCTTGTCACTATTTATAAAAGTTCCATCTCTTTCTGCCTATATCCAATTTTATCCATCCTCCATACGAGGTGTAGTGTTATTTTTAGAAAATGCATTGACATCATTAAATGTTATTATTTTCATCATCTCTTTATTGTCTTATATCCTATACGTGATTAAAGAACACCATAATATTGAGGAAGAGCTTAAAATGTTATCTAGAGTCAACATTGAATTGAATCATTACATATCGTTATCAGAGAAAATCGCTGAAGATCGAGAAAGGAAAAGAATTGCTCGAGAAATTCATGATACTCTAGGGCATGCATTGACAGGAATTTCAGCAGGGATTGATGCTGTTTCTGTACTAATTGATGTTCATCCTATCCGTGCTAAAGAACAGTTGAAAAATGTTTCAAATGCAGTTAGAGAGGGGATAAAAGATGTTAGGGGATCATTACAGAGACTGAGACCAGGAGCTTTGCAAAATAATGGTTTAAAAGATGCTCTAATATTAATGATTAGTGAGTATGAGTCTCTATCAAAACTCTCTGTCGATCTAAAATATGAATGGGGGAATATTGATTTAGATGTTATGCAGGAAGATACTATTTTTAGGATTATACAAGAATCTATGACAAATTCTGTTCGTCACGGACATGCTAGTAAAATGAGCATTCACTTTATGAGTGAGGATAACAACATAATAGTTTTGCAAGATAATGGAATAGGTTTTGACGACTTACAAATTGGGTATGGCTTGAAACAAATGAGAGAGCGAGTTTCTATTTTAGGTGGTTCTATTCATTTTGAAAATAGGGAAGGATTTTACACTAAAATAGTTTTTCCAAAAATAGGAGGTGAAGTATATGATAAAGGTAATGATTGCAGATGATCAGGCGTTAATTAGAGAGTCCTTGCAGATCATTTTATCAGTATATGCTGATATTGATGTTGTATCCGTCGTTGGTGATGGTATTGAAGCTATGGACAACATCATGACTGTAAAACCGGATATAATTTTAATGGATATTAGAATGCCCAGAATGGACGGAGTATTGGCTACAAAAGAAATCAAAAAACGTTTTCCAAATATAAAAATTATAATCTTAACAACATTTGATGACGACGAATTTATTTTTAGTGCTTTAAAATATGGTGCATCTGGCTATTTATTAAAAGGAGTTTCAACAGACGAGTTATACCAAGCCATTCAGACAGTGTATAAAGGTGGAGCTATGATTAATCCTAATATAGCTAGTAAGGTATTTCAATTGTTCTCGCAGATGGCACAGACCAATTTTTCTATTACTGTGAAGGAAGAGAATATTGAAAATATATCACTGACAGAATGGAAAATTATTCAGCAAGTGGCATTTGGAGAATCAAATAAGGAAATTGCCAGTAATCTTTTTTTATCCGAGGGAACAGTGCGCAATTACCTTTCTATCATTCTTTCAAAACTAAATTTGAGAGATAGGACACAGTTAGCCATATGGGCTGTACAAACAGGTGTGACACAAAAGAATTTTTCGAAGGAAATGGATAAATGAAAGTAAAGCAATTGTTTCTAGCGATACTGTTTGTGCTAAGTTGCTTGAGTTTATTTCTTATTTGGGAAAACAAGCAGATAAAGATTATTAGACTGGGTTTTTATTCTGATTCTAGTTGGGGAATTCCTACAGGGAATAACAGCTATGTACTAGATGAGGCTATTAAGAAATTTGAAGAGCTTCATCCAGGGGTTAAAATTGTATATGATTCAGGTATTCCTAAGGAGGAGTATTCTAATTGGATTTCAAGTCAAATTTTAAAAGGTTCTGAACCGGATGTATTTCTATTATCAAGCGACCAATTATCTTTATTTGCATCAAAAGGTATTTTAAAAAACCTAAATTCCTATCTGTCTCAAGAAGATGCCTCTAATTTCTATGATGTATCTTTGCAGGCAGCAAAATACGGAGATGATTTATACGGTCTTCCATATGAAAGCAATCCCATGTTGATGTGTGTAAATCAAGATTTACTTTTAAGAGAGGGCATTGAAATTCCTAAAGTAGGGTGGACGCAGAAAGATCTCTATGAGATTAGTAAAAAAGTTACAAAAGATACCGATGGAGATGGAATCGTTGATCAATTTGGGATAACAGGATATAGTTGGAAAGAATCTCTAGCAGCCTTTGGAGTTACTATTTCTGAGAGTGGGATTCCTCGTATAGATTCGTCAGAAATGAAGGATGCTTTATCCTATATAAGGGGATTGAATCAATTAAACGGACGCTACAAAGTAACCTATAAAGATTTTGATGAAGGACATGTGGCCTTTTATCCAATGAGTTTGGCACAATATCGTACATATAAACCTTTTCCTTATCATGTGGCCAAATATACAAATTTTAACTGGACATGTATTTCGTTGCCAACGACTAAGGAAGACATTCGTTCGACTGTAACAGATACTTCCTTATACGTGGTTTCTTCGCGTGCTCGCAATTCAAACCTTGCCGTATCGTTTATAGAATTTTTAACAATTAATCGTGAAATTCAACAAAATTTATTTAATAAGGGTCAAGGAAGCTCAGTATTACCAGAGGTAGTAACTAGTTTGAAAAGTGAAGAGTTGATGAAGAAAGGAATGATTGGTCAAAATGCCTTAACGACTACTTCACTGGATTATATAATGAAAAATTCAATTACAACTATTTCAAAAGGGATAGATTCAAAATCATTAGTTGGAATAGAAGAAAGATTAGAAGCATTATCTATGGATGAAAATAACACGGATATTGAAGGTAGTCTTATTAAGTTACAAAAAGAACTAGATATAGGAACCCTTAAATAGATATCAAGATTATTATTTCTTAAATAATACGAACATGGCAGATGTCTTTATTGACATTTGTCATTTTTTTATTGACATTTATCAATAAACTTTTGTGACATTTAACAATTATAAAGTGAAGATAAGGATGATAGAATAAAATCAATAAAAGGAGGGAAATATGAAGTATTTGATATTAGTCAGTCATGGAGGACTCGCAGAGGGATTGAAATCATCTCTTTCTATGTTTGCTTCGGATAAGGTAGATGATGTCATAGCGATTAGCTTAAAAGATGGAGAAAGTCTTGCAGGTTTTTCTGTAGAGGTCAAGAATGTTATTGCATCTCTGGATGAAAATGATTCGGTTCTTGTTTTAGCAGATATTGTTGGGGGAAGTCCTTTAACAACTGTTGCAACAGTATTAGAAGAATTTGGAAAATTAGAGAATGCAACTATTTTGGGAGGTATGAACTTAACAATGGCACTTACAGCAGTGGTGATGAAAGACATTCTGACCGGAAGTGAACTTGTTTCTACGATATTAAACGAATCATCCTCAGCTCTACAGGAATTTGAAGTCGGATCGGATGATAATCTTAATGAAGAAGACGATATTTAGTTGTATAAGGAAAGGAATAAAAAATTATGGTAGTAACATTTGTACGAATTGACGATAGAATGATTCATGGACAAACAGTCACTAGATGGGCAAAAGAACATCCATGTGATGGATTAATTGCAGTAAATGACGCTGCTGCATCTAATAAGGTTTTAATTCAGGCATATAAAGGTGCGTCAGATAAAAAAACATTTGTTTGGACAAAGGAAGCGTTTAAAGAAAAATCATCTAAAGTAACAGAATCGGATAGTAGATATTTTTTGATTACTAAGAATCCAATTGATATGAAAGAAATTTTAGTAGACCAGGGCTTTATTCCAGGAGATGTTAAAGAGATTATTGTAGGACCTGCTAACGATAGACCAGGTGCTATCAAGTTGGGAAATAATCAATCAATTACTCAAGAGGAAGCAGTTGCACTAGAAGCAATTGAAAAAGCAGGATATAAAGTTAGATTCCAATTATTACCAGATGTATCTATTGGCTATTGGAGTGATTTTAAATCAAAATTTGGATTTTAATAATGAAATAAGGAGACAAAATGATGGAAATTTCTTGGATTCAAGCAGCTCTTTTAGGATTGTTTGCAAGTTTAGCATCGATGCCAGGTATGGGGGGATCCAGTATTGGTAACTATACTTTGGGGCGTCCATTAGTTGGTGGTTTAATTGTAGGTTTAATATTAGGAGATATAACAACAGGGGTAATCGTTGGTGTGGCTTTACAGGTATTATATATTGCCTTAGTGACACCTGGTGGAACTGTATCGGCCGATGTACGGGCAATTTCTTATATCGGAATTCCGTTATCTATCCTATTTGTTCATGCAAATAATATTTCAGGTGAAGTGGCGATTGCAGCAGCAGCAGCGCCAATTGGAGCCGCGGTTGGAACAATTGGAACTGTTTTATTCTATGGTACAGCTACTATGAACTTGCTTTGGCAACACATTGGATGGAAAGCTGTAGAGAAAGGTGATTTTAAGAAGTTATATGCTGTTGATTGGGTATATCCTTGGATTTCACATTTTATCTTTTCTTTCTTACCAACAATGATTATTACAAAATTTGGACCAGATATGGTTGATCTTATGAAATTATATCTTCCGATGGATGGTTTTGTAATGAAGTCTCTATTTACTGTAGGAGCACTCCTTCCATGTGTGGGTATTGCAATACTTTTGAAACAAATTGTTACAAAAACAACAGACTTTATTCCTTTCTTTGTCGGGTTCACGTTAGCAAAATCTTTAGGCTTGAACTTAGTAGCAAGTGGTGTTGTGTCATTAATTTTTGCAGTAATTTATTATGAATTAGAAGTTATTAAATCTGCCCGTACGACAGCGGTTGTCAGTGATATGGGATTTGATGAAGAGGAGGATATTTAGAATGAGTCGAAAAAAAATATCAAGAAAAACATTGACAAAATCATTTCACCACTGGTTCTATGGACATCTGACATGTTTTTCTCAAGAACATATGCAAACTTTTGGATATTTAACTTCTATGCTTCCAATTGTAGAAGAAATGTATGATACTAAGGAAGAACAAAAAGAAGCTATGCAAACATACACAGCATTCTTTAATACTGAGCCGCAGTTGGGTTCTCTAGTAGTTGGGATAACAGCTGGTTTGGAAGAAGCGCGTGCAAATGGAGATGCCGTAGATAGTGAAACCATCAATGGAATGCGAGCTGGTCTAATGGGGCCTATTGCAGGTATTGGAGATTCACTTATTGTAGGAACATTAATTCCTGTTCTTTTGGGGATAGCTCTAGGTCTTTCTAAAGGAGGAAATATTTCTGGTGCAATATTCTATATTATTGCATGGAATCTATTAGTCTATCTTGGAATGCGTTTTGCTTATTTTAAAGGATATGAACTTGGAGATAAAGCAGTAGAATTTTTAGTAGGTCCTAAAGGTCAGGCGCTAAGAAAAGCAATTAGTGTTGTTGGTGGTATGGTCATAGGAGCTGTTGCAGCAACTTGGGTATCTGTCACTACGGCGCTAGAGCTGAAAAATGGAGATGGAGAAACATTTTTAAACTTACAAGAAAAGATTGATGGTGTTTATCCAGGTCTTTTAACAGCAGGTTTTATTGTTCTATGTTGGTGGCTGATGGCTAAAAAGAAAGTTTCTCCAAATTGGGTGATGCTATTATTGGTAGTTATTGCACTTGTAGGAGTAGCCTTAGGATTTTTCAATCCAGGATTGAAATATTAATAGTATGTAAAAAAGCAACGGTTTATAATCGTTGTTTTTTATATATGCGTAATATAAGGATTTAGAGTTTCGATATTTTTTATAAAAGAATTAACGAAAATACTAATTCCATAAATCATGTTCGTTAAAATTTTACATTATTAAAGTGCAAAATTAGGATAAAGAAATTTATCTATTCATCCTCAGAAAGTCAGACTTTTTTCTTGACTATTTCTGACCAAGTGATACAATAGAACTATGAATTAGCACTCGGTCATAAAGAGTGCTAATAATATCTATCTCATCATGGAGGAAAACAGATGTTGAAACCATTAGGAGACCGTGTGGTCTTAAAAATCGAAGAAAAAGAACAAACTGTTGGAGGCTTTGTCCTCGCAGGTTCAGCTCAAGAAAAAACAAAAACAGCCCAAGTTGTGGCTACTGGACAAGGTGTTCGTACCTTGAACGGTGACTTGGTTGCTCCAAGTGTTAAAGCTGGAGACCGTGTCTTAGTTGAAGCCCATGCAGGTCTTGATGTCAAAGATGGTGATGAAAAGTATATCATCGTTGGCGAAGCTAACATTTTGGCTATCATTGAAGAATAGAAGGAGAAAGTAAGTATGTCAAAAGAAATTAAATTTTCATCAGATGCCCGTTCAGCCATGGTTCGTGGTGTCGATATCCTTGCAGACACTGTTAAAGTAACCTTGGGACCAAAAGGTCGTAACGTTGTGTTGGAAAAATCATTTGGCTCACCCTTGATCACCAATGACGGTGTAACTATTGCCAAAGAAATCGAATTAGAAGACCATTTTGAAAATATGGGTGCCAAATTGGTATCAGAAGTAGCTTCAAAAACCAATGATATCGCAGGTGACGGAACGACAACTGCAACTGTTTTGACCCAAGCAATTGTCCGTGAAGGAATCAAAAACGTCACAGCAGGTGCCAACCCAATCGGCATTCGTCGTGGGATTGAAACAGCAGTTGCCGCAGCAGTTGAAGCTTTGAAAAACAACGCCATCCCTGTTGCCAACAAAGAAGCTATCGCTCAGGTTGCCGCCGTCTCTTCTCGTTCTGAAAAAGTCGGTGAATACATCTCTGAAGCCATGGAAAAAGTTGGCAAAGACGGTGTCATCACTATCGAAGAGTCACGTGGTATGGAAACAGAACTTGAAGTTGTGGAAGGAATGCAGTTTGACCGTGGTTACCTTTCACAGTACATGGTAACAGATAGCGAAAAAATGGTAGCTGACCTTGAAAATCCATATATTTTGATTACTGATAAGAAGATTTCCAATATCCAAGAAATCTTGCCACTCCTAGAAAGTATTCTCCAAAGCAATCGTCCGCTCTTGATTATTGCGGATGATGTAGATGGTGAAGCTCTTCCAACTCTTGTTTTGAACAAGATTCGTGGAACCTTCAACGTAGTAGCAGTTAAGGCACCTGGTTTTGGTGACCGTCGCAAAGCTATGCTCGAAGATATCGCTATCTTAACAGGCGGAACAGTTATCACAGAAGATCTTGGTCTTGAGTTGAAAGATGCGACAATTGAGGCACTTGGTCAAGCAGCTAGAGTGACCGTTGACAAAGATAGCACTGTTATCGTAGAAGGTGCTGGAAATCCTGAAGCGATTTCTCACCGTGTTGCGGTTATCAAGTCTCAAATCGAAACCACAACTTCAGAGTTTGACCGTGAAAAACTGCAAGAACGCTTGGCAAAATTGTCAGGTGGTGTCGCAGTGATTAAGGTCGGAGCTGCAACTGAAACTGAGTTGAAAGAAATGAAACTCCGTATTGAAGATGCCCTCAACGCGACTCGTGCAGCCGTTGAAGAAGGAATCGTTGCTGGTGGTGGAACTGCCCTTGTAAATGTCATTCCAGCTGTTGCTGCCTTGGAATTGACAGGAGACGAAGCAACAGGACGCAATATCGTTCTCCGTGCTTTGGAAGAACCTGTTCGTCAGATTGCCCACAATGCAGGATTTGAAGGCTCTATCGTCATCGATCGTTTGAAAAATGCTGAAGTTGGTACAGGCTTCAACGCAGCAACTGGTGAGTGGGTTAACATGATTGATCAAGGGATTATCGACCCAGTTAAAGTTAGCCGTTCAGCCCTACAAAACGCAGCATCTGTAGCCAGCTTGATTTTAACTACGGAAGCAGTCGTAGCCAATAAACCAGAACCAGTGGCCCCAGCTCCAGCAATGGATCCAAGCATGATGGGCGGCATGATGTAAGATTTCTATAGAAAACAACTTATAAAAAACACAAAAGGAGGGAATGACTAACCCTCTTTTTGTGATATTCACTTCTAAATTGATTTGAGCTCTCCTAACTTATATGATAAAATAAGACTAGAAAAAGGAGAAGAACATGATCGATGTAGAAGAAATTCTGAGCAAGATGAACCCCAATCAGAAGATTAATTATGACCGTGTCATGCAGAAGATGGTACAAGTATGGGAGAAAAATGAGCAACGGCCAACCATTCTCATGCATGTTTGCTGTGCCCCTTGCAGTACCTATACCCTAGAATATTTGACCAAGTATGCAGATGTGACTATCTATTTTGCCAATTCTAATATCCATCCCAAGCCAGAATACCACAAGCGGGCTTACGTCACCAAAAAATTTGTCAGTGATTTCAATGAGCGAACAGGAAATACGGTCCAGTATCTAGAAGCTCCCTACGAACCAAATGAATACCGAAAATTGGTCAGAGGGTTGGAGGAAGAGCCTGAAGGAGGCGACCGTTGTAAGGTTTGCTTTGACTACCGCCTGGATAAAACAGCGCAAGTGGCTATGGATTTAGGTTTTGACTATTTTGGCTCAGCCTTGACCATCAGTCCTCATAAGAATTCTCAAACCATTAACAGCATCGGAATCGATGTGCAAAAGATTTATACCACCCACTATCTTCCCAGCGATTTCAAGAAAAATCAAGGTTACAAACGTTCAGTAGAGATGTGTGAAGAGTATGACATCTATCGTCAATGTTATTGTGGATGCGTCTATGCAGCCCAAGCCCAGAATATTGATCTGGTTCAAGTTAAGAAGGACGCCACAGCGTTCTTGCTGGATAAGGATGTTGAAAAAGACTATTCCCATATCAAATTTACAGTTACAAAATTGGATATATAGAGACCAACCCAGCTGAAAAGCTGGGTTTTTCAAATAAAAAACCAGGGCTTTCACCCTAGTTTGACAACTTTACCGATTCTTTAGTTCTACATAGCGCTTGTACCAAATGTTGACATAGGCTTCTGAGAAAGGACCTCGTCCATTGTTAATCCAATCAACAAGAATTTTGACATGTTCTTTTAAAATATAGTCCAAGTCATCAGAATAATTCATTTTGCGTTTGTGACGCTCATACTCCTCAACGTCCAAGAGACGTTTCTCTCCATCTGTAAAAATTTTAACATCCAAATCGTAATCAATATACTTCAGTGCTTCTTCATCCAGATAGTAGGGGCTAGCCATATTGCAATAGTAGGAAATTCCATTATCGCGAATCATGGCAATGATATTAAACCAATATTTCTTGTGAAAGTAAACAATAGCCGGTTCTCGAGTGACCCAACGACGACCATCACTTTCGGTAACCAGTGTATGATCGTTGACACCAATAATGGCGTTTTCTGTTGTTTTTAGTACCATGGTGTCTCGCCAAGTTCGGTGGAGACTCCCATCATGCTTATAACTTTGAATTGTAATAAAGTCGCCTTCTTTTGGAAGCTTCATAACTAACCAACTTTCTACAATTTATAAGTTTATCGTTTACTATTGTACCATAAAATTACCTAAAATCCGTGAATTTTACATGAAAATATTAAAGATATTCTCTGAGAGCGCTTGCTATATCCGAAAAATCGTAGCCTTTTCGTGCTAAAACTTGAGTTAAACGCTGTTTAAGTTCGTATCCTTCATACTTTCGAGCATACTTAGTATATTGCTTATCAAGCTCCTTGAAGATGAGTTCCTGAGTCGTTTCTTGGTCGACTTGACTATCCAAGTCGTCAAAGGCACTTTTAGCATCAGAGTAAGAGAAGCCCTTGTTGGTCAAGTTTTGGATTATCTTATCTTGCAAGGCACGAGCTGGAAGTTTTCCCTCATATTTTTTCAATAGTTTATTAGCTACACGTTGAGCAACTTCCGAAAAATCAAATTCTTTCAGTATCTCTTCTATAGTGGATTTTGAAATCCCTTTTTGTGTTAGTTTCTGAGTCAGTACATAAGGCCCCTTGTCTCCTGAAAGTTGATTAGCATTGATGCTAGCATAAGCGTATTGGCTATCATTGATCCACTTATCTTCTTTAAGATTAGCAATGACTTGAGAAACTATGTTTTCATCAATATCGTATTTTTTTAGATATTCTCTGACCTCTTTTTCAGTGCGTGCTTTGAAGGATAAATGGTAGAGGGCCAGATTCTTACCATAAGAAAATTGAGCAAAGTCCTGAATCTCCTTCAATTCCTCTTCGCTTATCACCTTATCTCTCGATAACATAAAACGAACAATTGTGTCTTCGGTGATATAGCATTTGTCGCCATAATCAAGCTCCATCAGATAGAGTCTTTTTTTCTTTTCAAGTTTTGTGATTTTCATAATTTCCTTTCATCTAAATGCTTCGAAAGCTGCAACAAGTCGGAGTTTATCCATATCTACATATTCTCTACCGTAATAGTCGAGAAATAATTCAGTATACGTAGCATCTTGTAGGTTGTAATGAAGGGACCAAATTGTCCAAAAGAGGTCGATATGTCGGTCACTAAAACCAGCCAATCCCAAGTCAATAAAGCAAGAAAAATGCGAGGCATCCTTCAAGATGAAATTTGGCAGGCAGGCATCTCCATGAATAAAAGCATCAGCTTTGAGAATGTAACCTTTCTCTTGTATCAGTTGGTAAGCTTCTTCACGACTGTGAATATGAAATTGAGGTAGAAGAGTCTTGTTATAAAAAGCCCCCTTCTGATAGTTTTTTAAGGCTTTTTCTTTATAACGCTTCAGATGATTTTCCGACGGAAAAGATTGTAGTTTAAGACTGTGAAGTTTGTTTAATGCTTGAGCCAGGGTTTGACAGAGTTTTTCGGGTTGATTTAAAAAATCGAGAGCGTTTCTGCCAATGGCTTCTTTGGTCAGAAGGAAGTCCTTTTTTGCTGATAAATAGGTAATCACTGGAGTTCCCAATCCTTCAGTTTCGAACCAATTTGCAATCTTAGCTTCTTGAGCTAATCTGCCTTTTTGATCTATTTTTAAATAGTAACCTGAATCTATATGTAGGACAGTTGCACTTGAATGAGAAGAACTATCAGAGAGATTAGCTCCCTTGATATAGCTTCGTAATTGTTCAGGGAAATCTAGTATACTAAAGCGAGGTGTTTTTGAATTCATGCTTTTATTGTAACATATTCTTAAATATCTTAGAAACTCCATGGTATAATAGACCTATGAATCTAAAAATAAAACAAAAAATACCATTAAAAATCAAGCGCATGGGAATTAATGGTGAGGGAATTGGCTTTTATCAAAAAACCTTAGTCTTTGTGCCGGGTGCTCTCAAAGGAGAAGATATCTATTGTCAGATTACTTCTATTAAACGTAACTTTGTTGAAGCAAAATTACTAAAGGTTAATAAGAAGTCTAAATTCCGTGTTGTGCCAGCATGTACTATTTACAATGAATGCGGAGGCTGCCAAATCATGCACCTGCATTATGATAAGCAGCTGGAGTTCAAGACGGACTTGCTTCATCAAGCGCTGAAAAAATTTGCTCCTTCAGGATATGAAAACTATGAAATTCGTCCAACTATTGGAATGCAGGAACCAAAATATTACAGAGCTAAGTTACAATTTCAGACTCGAAAATTTTAAAATCAGGTCAAGGCGGGCTTGTATGCACAAAACTCTCACTATTTAGTAGAGTTGAAAGACTGCCTGGTACAAGATAAGGAAACCCAAGTGATTGCTAATCGTCTAGCGGAATTACTTACTTTTCACCAAATTCCAATCACGGATGAGAGAAAAGTTCTAGGTGTTAGAACTATAATGGTTCGACGAGCAAGAAAGACTGGACAGGTTCAGATTATTGTTGTTACAAATCGTCAGCTTAATTTAACCCAACTAGTGAAAGACTTAGTTAAAGATTTTCCAGAAATTGTGACAGTAGCTGTGAATACAAATACAGCTAAAACCAGTGAGATTTATGGTGAAAAGACAGAGATTATCTGGGGACAAGAGAGTATTCAAGAAGGTGTACTCGATTATGAATTTTCACTATCTCCTCGAGCTTTCTATCAACTAAATCCTGAACAAACAGAAGTTCTTTATAACGAAGCGGTAAAAGCCTTGGATGTTACTAAAGAAGACCATTTGATTGACGCTTATTGTGGAGTTGGAACGATTGGATTTGCCTTCGCAAAGAAAGTTAAAACACTAAGAGGTATGGATATTATTCCAGAAGCCATTGAAGATGCCAAGCGAAATGCTAAAAGAATGGGATTTGACAATACTCATTATGAAGCTGGAACGGCAGAAGAGATTATTCCTCGTTGGTACAAGGAAGGCTACCGAGCAGATGCTCTGATTGTGGACCCACCACGTACAGGTCTGGATGATAAGTTATTAGATACTATTCTTACTTATGTACCAGAAAAAATGGTTTATATTTCTTGTAATGTTTCGACCTTGGCTCGTGATTTGGTAAGATTAGTAGAAGTCTACGATATCCATTATATTCAGTCGGTCGATATGTTCCCACACACCGCTCGAACTGAAGCAGTTGTAAAATTAATTAAAAAAATTTAAAAAAGGTGTTGACAAAGTTAGAAAAGCCTGTATAATAGTAAGAGTTGAAAATAACAACTCTGGTCCGTTGGTCAAGGGGTTAAGACACCGCCTTTTCACGGCGGTAACACGGGTTCGAATCCCGTACGGACTATGGTATGTTGCGGTAGGAACACTTGATGAAAAAAGATTAAAAAAGTTTCAAAAAAGTGTTGACAAGCGAAAGTAGCTGTGATATACTGATATAGTTGTCGCTTGAGAGAAGCGAGTGACAAAGACCTTTGAAAACTGAACAAGACGAACCAATGTGCAGGGCACTACAACTGAAGTTGTAGTACTGAACAATGAAAAAAACAATAAATCTGTCAGTGACAGAAATGAGTGAGAACTCAAACTTTTAATGAGAGTTTGATCCTGGCTCAGGACGAACGCTGGCGGCGTGCCTAATACATGCAAGTAGAACGCTGAAGGAGAAGCTTGCTTCTCTGGATGAGTTGCGAACGGGTGAGTAACGCGTAGGTAACCTGCCTGGTAGCGGGGGATAACTATTGGAAACGATAGCTAATACCGCATAATAGTAGATGTTGCATAACATTTGCTTAAAAGGTGC